>JAGLNJ010000062.1 GCA_023139575.1 Candidatus Omnitrophota bacterium
CGAAGCAGAGAAGCAGTTTAAAATAGCGCTTATTTAATGTATATTATTTTTAAAGAGAAAAACTTTCTTAATTACTTTATACCTGTAGCAGTTGATAGCCGTTGGCTGATAACTGTAAGCTAAAAATATGCCCTGGACAAAATTACAAATTGAAAGAGAAGAGCCCGTATTCGATGAAAGCGTGGGGCAAGATGTTCGCAAGTTGGGCTATGGAGAGGCCTTGAAAGAGGCCTTGGATCAGGCATTGGCAAGAGATTCCAGGGTCTATGCTATGGGCCAGGGCGTTGACGATCCCGGAGGGATGTTTGGCTCGACGTTAGATCTGCACAAAAAGTATGGCAGCGAACGGGTTTTCGATACGCCTTTAAGTGAAGAAGCGATGGTCGGTATGGGTATTGGATCGGCCATGGCTGGCTTGCGCCCTGTTTCAATTCACAATCGTCCTGATTTTCTTTTAATGGCTATGGATCAAATTGTCAATCATGCCGCGAAATGGAGTTATATGTTTGCCGGACAAGTTCCTATCCCACTTGTCATCCGTACTTGTATCGGAAGAGGGTGGGGATCAGCGGCGCAGCACTCGCAGGCATTACAGAGTTTGTTTGTGCATGTGCCGGGGCTTAAGGTTGTTATGCCCAGCACGGCTTATGACGCTAAAGGTCTTTTAATCGCCAGTATTGCAGATAATAATCCGGTGATTTTTGTTGAACAACGCTGGCTGTATAAACACAAAGGATATGTTCCGAAAGAGGTGTATGCCGTTCCGATTGGGAAGGGGGTTGTGAAAAGGAAAGGAAAAGACTTAACGATAATCGGTGTGTCGCATATGGTCATTGAATCGTTGCGCGCGGCAGAGGAGCTCGCTAAACAAGGGGTTGACATTGAAGTTATTGATTTAAGGACATTAAAACCTTTCGATGAAAAGATTATTTTAGATTCGATCAGTAAAACCGGTCATTTGTTAGTCGCGGATTTGTCTTGGAAGACTTGCGGTTTTAGTGCTGAGATAATTGCTACGGTTGCCGAAAAAGGTTTTACCTCTTTGAAGAAGGCCCCCGCCCGCATTGCTTTTCCGGATATTCCTACTCCTGGCGGATATAATCTGGAAGAGGCTTTTTATCCAGGGGTTAAGGATATTGTCCAAGCGGTTAAGGGTATTTTAAATAAATAGAAAAGGTTTCACACTTGGAAAAGAATGAAAGAATCTTTATTGTCGGCCACGGGGATATTATTGAGCAATCCCTGGTGAGCCATTTTCAAAAGAATAATTTCCAGAATGTTATGTCTGGTTCTGCTCTTGGTCTGGACGTCGTGAATCAAGGTCAGGTATTTGATTTTTTTCAAAAGGAAAAACCGGAATATGTTTTTCTTTCCTCTCCCCGGTCGGGGGGTATTCAAGCAAACATTCAGTTTGCCGCAGAATTCAGTTATTACAATTTAATGGGACAATGCAATATTATTCATGCCGCTTTTAGCAACGAGGCGAAAAAGTTGCTTTATTACGGCAGCTCTTGCGTTTATCCCAAGGAAAGTCCTCAACCCATTCAAGAAAAAGATTGGATGTCAGGTCCTCTTGAAGAGACGAGTGAGCCTTATGCTATCGCCAAGATGGCAGGTATTAAGATGTGTCAGGCTTATAGAACACAATATGGATTTAATGCTATTGTCATGATTCCGGCAACAATATATGGCCCGGGATGTGAAATAAATTTGCAAATGGCGCATGTCTTGGAGTCCTTGGTCGGAAAGTTTGCCATGGCGAAGGCGAAAGACGAAAAGGAAGTTGTGGTTTGGGGAACGGGGCAGCCGAGAAGGGAATTTTTATATGTTGGGGATTTTACTAAAGCCAGTGAGTTTCTCATGGATCATTACAATGAAAAGGACATGATCAATGCAGGTTGTGGCAGTGATATTTCGATAAAAGAACTGGCGGAAATGATTGCCGGTGTGGCGGATTACCAGGGCCAAATCATCTTTGATGATACGAAACCGGATGGAGCGCCGAAAAAACTTTTAGATAACAGTCGGATAAGACAGTTAGGGTGGGAGCCGCGACAAGATTTGCGGGAGGGGATTGAAAAGACCTTTGAATGGTATAAAGATCTTTTTACAAGCGAAAGGGAGAAATAATATGAAGATTTTAGTCACCGGCGGGGCAGGGTATATCGGATCAGTCGTGGTACCGCAGCTGCTTAATAATAATCACCAGGTAACGGTCCTCGACAGTTTTATGTATCAGCAGACGTCTCTGCTTGATTGTTGTCATGATAAAAAATTGACTGTTATTCAGGGTGATGTGCGTGATAAAAATTTGGTTGAGAAACTCATGAAGGAAGTGGAGGTGATATTTCCGTTAGCTTGTTTAACTGGAGCCCCGCTTTGCGCCAAAGATCCTATAGCGGCGGAAACGGTCAATCTTAAAGCCATCCAGACAATACTTGAGATGAAGTCTAAAGAGCAGCGTGTGATTTTTCCAACCACCAATAGCGGTTATGGGGTAGGGGAGAAAGGAAAATTTTGCACGGAAGAAACGCCGTTGCGTCCAATATCTCTTTATGGTCAGTTAAAGGTGCAGGCGGAAGACGCTATTTTGAGTGCCGGCAATAGCATCACTTTACGATTGGCTACGGCTTTTGGTATCAGCCCGCGTATGCGATTAGATCTTTTGGTTAATGATTTTACTTACCGGGCTGTTTATGATCGCTTTATTATCCTTTTTGAGGCGCACTTTAAAAGAAATTTTATCCATGTGCGTGATGTGGCCAAGGCATTTATTCATGCTCTGGATAATTTCGAGTCGATGAAAGGCGAGCCGTACAACGCAGGTTTGAGTGACGCCAACTTGAGTAAAATGGAGTTATGTGAAGAAATTAAGAAACAAGTTAAAGAATTCTATTTTGTGGAGTCTGCTATTGGCGAGGATCCGGATAAAAGAGATTATATTGTTTCAAATGAAAAAATTGAGAAAACCGGCTATAAACCAAGTGTCTCTTTGACAGATGGCATCGCCGAATTAATAAAAGGATATCAAGTTATTAAGCGTACCCAGTACGCTAATATTTAAAGCACGCCGCCTGCATGAGCGGTTCAGGCCACAGCAGCTTGACCTTAATGCGAATTCTTTCTATAATTGGTGGCAACAGTAACATTGTGAGGTTGATATGGCAACAAAAGCGGACGTCGTTTTAATCAAAGCCAATAATCAGAAAAAAGTTTATCAAAACCTCAGTAAAGATTTTACCGGTAAGGAGCCTCCTCTATGGTTGGCTTTAACAGCAGCCTTTTTAAGAGAGCAGGGTTTTAAGGTTGTCGCGATCGATGCAGAGGCTGAGAATCTTGACGCCAACGAGACGGTTGAAAGAGCCGTGATGCACGATCCGGTTCTGATCTCCGTGATTGTATCCGGAACCAACCCTTCCGCCTCCACCATGAATATGCCGGGAGCTTCAGAAGTTCTTAAGACACTCAAAGAAAAATCGCCCGACATCCCGACGGCTATATCCGGTCTGCATCCTTCCGCCTTGCCTGGGGAGACAACAAAGAATGAAAAAGCTGATTTTATTTTTCAAGGAGAAGGTTTTGCCACGCATGTAGAATTGCTGAACGCCCTTAAAAGTGGAAAGACAAGAGCTGATGACTTCTCAATGCATGGGCTTTGGTATAAAAGAGAAGAGAATGTCATATCTAATCCTCGGGCGGCTAATATTGATGACTTGGGGGCTTTGCCCATGCCCGCCTGGGACTTATTACCTATGGATAAATATCGGGCTCATAATTGGCACGCCTTTGATGATGTGGAGAAACGTCAGCCGTATGCTGTTATATACACCAGTTTAGGTTGCCCTTTCCGTTGCAGTTTTTGTTGTATCAATATTACTTTTGGCGGTTCAGGCATAAGGTATCGTCTGCCGGAGAAGGTTGTGGAAGAGATTGATTATTTAGTAAAGACCTATGGGGTGCGACACATAAAGATATTAGATGAAATGTTCGCGTTAAAATGGAGCCATGTGGAAGCTTTATGCGATGGCATTATTTCTTTAGGTCATGATTTGAATTTTTGGGTTTATGGAAGAATCGATACGGTCAAACCACATATGGTCACCAAAATGAAACAAGCCGGTATTAATTGGATCGCCTATGGTATTGAAGCAGGAAGCAAGAAAGTGAGAGAAGGTGTCTCTAAAGGGCGATTTGATGAAAAGCAAATAAAAAACATTGTTAAGATGACCCACGACGCAGGAATTCATATTGTCTCAAATTTTATTTTTGGTCTTCCCGACGACGATATTGAGTCTATGCGAGAAACTCTGGAGTTAGCCAAGGAAATAAATTGTGAATATGCCAATTTTTACTGCGCCATGGCCTATCCGGGATCGAAGTTATACCATGATGCCCAATCGCAGGGAGTGCCGTTACCTGAGCTGTGGAGCGGTTATTCGCAATTTGGCGAGGATACTCTGCCATTGCCGACGAAGCATCTGACGAGCGGCGAGGTTCTGAAATTCCGTGATACGGCCTTTGATGAATATTATAGCGGTGAAGAATATTTGTTGATGATAGAGAAGAAATTCGGCACAAAAACGGTAGAACATATAAAAAAGATGTGTTCGGTAAAGTTGCGTAGAAAATATTATGATGCTGATGAAGAAATTCATTTTCACCGCAGCTAGTAGTCCGGCAGAATAAATTGTCGCAAAACGAGATTAATAAAACTAACAGAAAGTTCCTGAAATGATTATCAGCCGCACTCCTTTTCGGATTTCTTTTTTTGGCGGAGGAACAGATTATAAACCCTGGTTTGAAGAACATAAAGGCGCTGTATTAGCCACAACTATTGATAAATATTGTTACATCACTTGCCGTTACTTGCCTCCTTTTTTTAATCACAAGTCCCGTATTGTTTATTCCAATATTGAGTTGATAAACGAAATCGATGAGATTGACCACCCTGCTGTGCGTGAGGCCTTAAGATTTTTAAAAATACAACAGGGTGTAGAGATCCATCACGATGGGGATTTGCCGGCGCGCACGGGGTTGGGTTCCAGCTCTTCCTTCACGGTGGGCCTGCTTAAAAGTTTGTATGCCCTTAAAGGGGAGATGTTAACTAAGGAACGCTTGGCCAAAGAGGCGATTATCGTTGAACAAGATATGTGTAAAGATAATGTGGGTTGCCAGGATCAGACTTTAGCGGCGCATGGGGGATTCAATTATATTGAATTTGGTGGTGTAAATCATCTTCAGATTCGTAAAGTAACCATTGGAGAGGAAAAGAACAGGAATCTTCAGAATCATTTGATGCTTTTTTTTACAGGGTTTTCTCGAACCGCCTCCAAGATAGCGGAGCAGCAAATTAAGAATATTCCAGAGAAAAAGAAAGAATTAGAAACTATACATTCTATGGTGGAGGAAGCTATCAAAATATTGAATAGGGATGACTTGATGGCTTTCGGAAGACTACTCAATGAATCATGGATGCTTAAACGGTCATTATCAGACAAGATCTCAACACCTATCATTGATGAAATGTATGATTCAGCCCTAAAAGCCGGAGCCGTTGGCGGTAAATTATTAGGTGCAGGTGGTGGGGGGTTTGTCCTGCTTTTTGTCCCTCCAGAAAAACAAGAAGATGTAAAAAAGAAATTAAAAGACTTTCTCTTGGTTCCCTTTAAATTTGAGAATCTTGGGAGTCAGGTGATTTTCTATCAACCGAATAGCGGTAAGGTTAGTTAAACAATCTTATCCTTTTTGTGAGGCTGCGGCAAAAAAGGGCAGAGGTTTTGCCCGATATCTCATATTGAAAATGATGAAATCATTAGATGTGGTTATATTATGCGGGGGCTTGGGTAAACGCTTAAGAACCGCAGTGGGAGAGAGCCAGAAAACGATGGCTGCCATTGACGGGCGGCCTTTTCTTGATTTGCAAATAGATTATTTATTGCATCAAGGTTTTCAGCGGATCATACTCTCGATGGGTTATCATGCTGATGAAGTGAAGGGGCATTTTTCGCAGAAAAGGAATGGCCTTACTGTTGAATTTTCTCAGGAAGAGGAACCCCTGGGGACAGGGGGCGCTGTTGTGCATGCCAAGAAATTAATTCAAAGCGATTCCTTTGTGGTCTTGAACGGTGATTCCTTTTGTGATGTTGATTATGCTTCTTTTTTTCAATTTCATCAAGACAGAGAGGCCTTGGCAACAATGGCTTTAGCCCGCATGAATGTTAAGGAAGATTATGGTGATGTCATGCTCGATGAGTATAGCCGGATTATCCGTTTTCAAGAAAAGGTTCCTGCAGATAGTCAGGAAGGATGGGTTAATGCAGGCGTATACTGTTTTCAAAAAGGCATTTTTCCCTTTATGCCGATGCAGGAAAGATTTTCGTTGGAGAAGGATTTCTTCCCTGTCTTGATTGCTCAGAATTTTCTAGGTTATCAAAGCGCCGCTACATTCATAGATATCGGAACCCCCGAACGTTATCAAAAAGCGCAACGAATATTGAGAAAGGCAGAATAAAGGTGGAACAATCAAAAAAAGAATTAAGTATTGATGCTAAAACGCAGTATAAAGTTCCTTTCGGAACAGTTTCTATTACCGACGAGGCAAGGAAACTGATTGATGACGCTCTGGATCGCAAGATGGTAACGCGGGGAAAATATGTCGCTGAATTTGAGCGGCAGTTTGCTTCGCTTTTTGACGCGAAACATGGTATAGCCGTCAGTAGTGGGACGGATGCTGATGCCTTGTCATTAGCGGTTCTTTATGACTACGGCGCGCAAAGAGGGGATGAAATCATTATTCCCGCGTTGACATTTATCGCAACGGGGAACGCCGTTTTGCAGGCAGGTTTTAATCCCGTCTTTGTTGACGTCAAAAGAAAAACGTTAAACATTGATGTCGATAAAATCGAAGCAGCCATAACAGACAAAACCAGGGCGATTATGCCCGTTCATCTAATGGGTAAACCGGCGGATATGGATCCCATTATGGCTTTGGCTAAAAAATATAATTTGTATGTTATCGAAGACACGGCAGAAGCTCACGGCGCGGAATATAAGGGGAAGCCGGCCGGAAGAATTGGCCATATGGCTGCCTACAGCTTGTATGCAGCGCACATTGTCACGACCATTGAGGGCGGTATCGTCATAACGGATGATGATGCGATGGCTGAAGCCTTGCGCTCCTTAAGAAATCACGGGATTGTCAATAAGTTCGAATTTAAACGAATTGGATTCTCTGCGAAAATGAATGAGATTGAAGCTGCTGTGGGTATAGGGAATGTTGCCATTTTTCAGCAGATATTGGAAAAACGCCGCCGCAACCTTCTTTATCTTATTGAGAAATTTGAGAAGTACGACTCCTTTTTTATCACCATCACAGAAGGGGAAGAGGAAAAAATAGGCCCCCATGCTTTTTCGGTTATTTTAAAAGAAGGGCTAAAATTCACAAAAGATCAATTCGTCGAGTATTTGGATCAAAAAGGTGTGGACTCCCGGAATCTTTTTTATTCTATCCCCACCCAATGCCCCAGTTATGCCTTTCTTGGTCATAGCCTGGGAGATTTCTCTGAGGCTGAATATTGCGCTGATCATGGGTTTCACGTCGGTATTCATCAAGACATTGAGCTGGAACAATTAGATTATTTTGTCGGGGTTGTAGAGCAGTTTATCCAGGAAAAAGGGTGAGATTGAAAAGACAATGCGCATTGGTATCAATTGCCGTTCATTTTTGAAAAAGAATTACGCCGGTATAGGACGCTATACCTTCAATCTTATAAAGTGTCTTGCCAAAAGTGACCGAGAAAATGAATACACCCTTTATGTTAACCGCCGTCTGTTTGATTTAAAGAAATCTGTTCCAGCTGTTCCGGGAAAGAATTTTAAGACTAAAATTGATTATCTTAACCGAGGGCTTGATAACTCGCTGGGGCAGGTTGACGCCTACCATTCTCCCAGCCCTGATTTTATCAAGTTCGACAAAGGTAAAATTATCGTAACCGTTCATGATTTGATTTATAAAACATATCCACAAGGGCATACGGAACAGACGTGCACGACAACGGATAAACAGATGTCTGGCATTGTTAAGCAGGCGGAGAAAATCATCTGTTGTTCGCGAAGCACCATGGATGATATGAAGAAGATATTTTCTGTTGATGATAAAAGGTTGGAGCTTGTTTATCAGGGAGTAGACAAAGAGATTTTTTATCCCGTTACGGGAGAAGAAGATGTCTTAGCTCGCGAAGCTTTAAAAAGGAAGGGAGGCAGCGTCCCCTATATTCTTTTTGTGGGGACGTTGGAGCCGCGAAAAAATTTAACAAACATTTTGAAGGCCTTTGCCGTGTTAAAGGCTAAGAAGAAGTTTATGGGGAAGCTGATTATTATTGGCATGAAAGGATGGATGGTTGATGACATTAATTCTTTAATCAAAAAGTTGGGTATTGAGGGTTTTGTGGTGTTTACGGGGTATGTCAGTGACCAGGAATTAAGATGGTTTTATAATTTGGCAGAAGTTTTTGTTTTTCCGTCTTTTTATGAGGGATTTGGTTTTCCTATCGTGGAGGCCTTTAGCTGCGGGACAGCTGTTATCACATCAAATGTTTCGTCATGTCCAGAAGTGGCGGCCGACGCGGCTTTAAAGGTGAATCCTTATGAGGTGTCTGAGATCGTTGAGGCTGTCAGCCGGATTCTCGGGGATAAGAAGCTTAAGGAAATATTAGAACAAAAGGGACTTAAGCGGTCCGGAGATTTTTCTTTTATGAATACAGCCAAACATACGCTGGAAGTATACCAGAAGGTCTGTGCTGGATAATTCTTCGGAAAGTTACTGTAATGAAAATAAGCGGCTTCACAATAGCAAGAAATGCCATAAAATTCAATTATCCGATTACTGCATCCATTAAGTCTGTCTTGCCCATATGTGATGAGTTTGTTGTTAACGTGGGCGACTCAGAAGATAATACCCTTGCGCTCATTGAATCTATTAATGACCCCAAGATTCGCATTGTTCAGAATGCCTGGGATTTTTCAATGGGAAAAAAGGTTTTGTCTCATCAAACAAATTTGGCCTTGAAGGAATGCCGGGGAGATTGGGCCTTTTATTTACAGTCGGATGAGGTGATCCATGAAGCCGACTTGAGCCGCCTAAAGGCAAATATGCAGAAATATCTTCATGATAAGGATGTTGATGCCTTAAGGTTTAAGTGGCTTCATTTCTACGGTAGTTATTTCCGTTATCGTATAGACCATGGCTGGTATCAGAAGCAGGATCGTATTGTGCGCAATAATGGCGAGGTGGAATCATTTGGTGACGCTTGGGGTTTTAAACGCAAGGATCAGCAAACATTGCGGCGTAAGCATTCGGGTTGTTTTTTGTATCATTATGGCTGGGTCCAGCCGCAGGACATCATGACGCAGCGACGAGTAAATGCGGAAAATATTGGTTTCACGGCTTTGCAAGAGGGAGAGCGTCGCGAAGATTATTCCTATGGAGATTTGGATCGCTTTCCGCCGTATTTTGGTTCACACCCGCATGTTATGGCAGAGCGTATTGCTCAGCATGAATTGAGCCAAAAGGATTATGCTTCGATACAAAAAAGATATTGGTGGCATTTAATGAAGATTCTTAAAGTTCGATATAAAACTTTTAAAAGGATTAAGGAAAGGATTGAATAGATGAGAAAAAATATATACGCGGTTATTCTTGCCGGGGGGAGCGGGACGCGCTTCTGGCCGCTGAGCCGTAAAGATAATCCCAAACAGTTTTTGCAAATAAACGGGCCGGATTCTCTGCTTCAGCTCACCGTAAAAAGGATAAAACAGAAAATATTACCGGAGAATATTCTTATTGTTACCAATAAACAGTATAAAAAGAAAATCATGGAACAAATTGCTCCCTTCAAAGTTCCGGCAAAGAATATAATGTTGGAGCCCGAGGGTAAGAATACCGCTCCTGCTATCTGCTGGGCGGCCGCAAGGATTTACAGTCAGGATAAAGATAGTGTAATGGTTGTCTTGCCATCAGATCATTTGATCCGCAATAAAGAAGCATATATGAAAATTCTGGACTGTTCGTTTCTTTTAGCGAAAGAGAACTTTTTAGTGGCTATGGGAATTGTCCCGACAAGGCCGGAAACTGGTTATGGTTATTTAAGAACAAAGAGTATTCGTCACAAGGGAAAGAATGTCTGTAAAGTCATGCAATTCACGGAAAAACCTTCATTGGCAAAAGCCAAACAATACCTTAAACAAAAGAATTATTTTTGGAACAGCGGTATGTTTGTCTGGCGATGTGACGCAATACTAGATGCTTTCCAGGAATATTTACCCAGCGTCTGTCGTTGTTTTGAAAAAGGCCATGATATAGCGCATATTAATCGTGTCTGGAGAAAGCTTCCCAGCATATCAATCGATTACGGTATTTTAGAGAAGGCAGAAAATGTTGTGGCCGTTTCGGCGGCACGTATTGAATGGTCTGACTTGGGGAGTTGGGAATCTCTTGCCGATATATCTGCTAAAGATAAGAAAGGGAACACTTTCAAGGGGGATGTCCTGGACATTTGTTCGCAGCATACATATGTTTTGTCGGATATGCAAAAACAAAAGCGCTTGGTGGCGACGATCGGTTTGGATAATATCATTGTGGTTGATACGGGCGATGCCTTGTTGATTTGCCGAAAAGATAAATCGCAAGAAGTTAAGAAAGTGGTTGAAATTTTACAAAAGAAAAGAAGGCCGGAGCTGTTTTCAAAAGAGAAGTAAGCCTGTCGATGAAAAAAGACATAAAAAAAGTATTAATTATAAATATTTTTGGGATTGGAGATGTCCTTTTTACGACGCCGGTCATTCGTAATATTAAGGAGAGCATTCCGCAGGTGACTGTTGGATATATGGCCAATCAACGCACGGTAAGAATACTAGAAAATAATCCCTTGGTAGACAGGGTTCACGTGTATGAACGCGACTTTTTCCAGGAAATATGGGGGCGTTCTAAAAAAGAATATTTTCAAGCCATGGCACGTTCTTTAAATGAGATCCGAAATGAAAAGTATGATGTCGTCCTTGACCTGTCGCTTAATGGCAATGCGGCTTTTTTAATGTGGCTGGTAGGAATTAAGGAGAGGATTGGGTATGATTTTAAAGGCCGCAGTCCTTTTTTGAGTAGAAAAATTCCTTTTAAAGGATATGAGGGCAAGCATGTTGTCGCATACTATTTAGATCTTCTTAAAGAGCTCGGCCTATCGACGAAATATCGGAAACTTGAAATATATTCTTCGCCGGAAGATGAAAGATGGGCGGATGATTTTTGCAAGGAGAATGATTTTTCAAAAGACAGAAAGGTCGTGGCCGTATTCCCCGGGGGAGGGGCGAGCTGGGGAAAGGATGCGCGTTTTAAGAGATGGCCCGCAGCAAAGTACGCACAGTTGATTAATAAAATGATCGATAAACTCTCTTGCGAGGTTATCATTTTTGGTGATGAAAAAGAGCAGGACATCTGTTCTGATATAGCTTCAGCCGTTGCTAATAAAACCAATTCTGTGTGCGGTAAGACTACCCTTGGGCAGACAATTGCGCTGCTGGGGAAATGTTCTATGGCGGTGGTGAATGATGGCGGGCCCTTGCATATGGCGGTCGCTAAGGGGGTGCCCACGGTTTCGATCTTTGGGCCTGTAGACTCTGAAGTATACGGTCCTTATCCAAAGGATGAGCATCTTGTTGTAACGTATGATGTTTCATGCCGGCCCTGTTATCGGCAGTTTCGCAAGGCTTCTTGTGATCACATAACTTGTTTGAAAAATATTGACGTAAACGATGTTTTTGGTAACATAGAGCAAGTTTACATTAACTTAAAAGAAAATTAGTTAATCATTTATAATAGAAAGGTGTTCCGATGAGTGTTCCATTTATTGATTTCCGGCCGCAATATGAAACTATTAAAGATGAGATTTCTGGTGGTCTAAAGGCAGTTTTTGAAAAGGGCAATTTCATTTTAGGGCAAGAAGAAAAAGATTTTGAAGCAGAATTTGCTAAATATTGCGGTGCTAATTACGCCGTCGGTGTTAACTCAGGGACGGATGCGCTGTATTTAGCTTTGGCATCTTTAGATGTCAAGCAAGGCGATGAGGTTATTCTTCCTGCGCACACGTTCATTGCTACAGCCCTCTGTATTTCTTATACGGGTGCCACGCCGGTTTTTGTTGATATTGATGATGCGATTTATAATATGGATCCGAAAGCGGTAGAAAAGGCGATTACGCCTAAGACCAAGGTCATTATACCGGTGCACATTTATGGACAGGCAGCCCCAATGGATGAAATAAATAAAATTGCTGAAGAACATAATATCACTGTTATTGAAGACGCCGCGCAAGCCCATGGATCATCATATAAAGGGAAAATGATAGGTTCATTAGGTGATATAGCATGTTTTAGTTTCTATCCGACAAAAAGTCTCGGCGCCTTCGGCGACGGTGGTATTGTTGTGACCAATAATGAAGAGATATACGGAAAATTGCAAATGCTAAGAGATTATGGACGACAAGGACGCTATGAGCATAAGATTAAAGGATATAATTCCCGTTTAGATACCGTGCAGGCAGTTATCCTTTCCGCCAAATTGAAATATTTAGACCAATGGAATGAAATGCGTGCGGAAAAAGGGGACTGCTATTGCCAGCTTTTAAAAGATATTGATGGTGTTATCCCACCTGTTACGAAAGAGGAGAGGACGCATGTTTATCAGACATTTGCCATTCGAGTCAAGGATCGCAATAGGGTTTGCGAAGAAATGCAAAAGAATGGTATTGGCGTCTTGATCCACTATCCGATTCCCATTCATCTTCAAGAGGCATATCAAGACCTCGGTTATAAAAAAGGCGATTTTCCTGTTGCCGAATCTGTGGCCGATAACGTCTTGTCTTTGCCTATGTTCCCCCACATAACGAATACTCAGATAGAGGAAGTTTGCGGGAAACTCAAAGAGCTCGTTAAATAATCAGGTCGTAAAAGACTTTTTGGGCATTATTTTTGGGTTCTCGTTATTTTTTTGCAAAATGAAAATTTTTGGTATTTGCATTGATTCCCTCCCAGTACTTCTTGTATACTTATATGGAATTTTCTAGGCCGAAAAAATGCTATTATCCGTAATTATTTTAACTAAAGATGAGCAGGACTGTATTGAAAGTTGCCTGCACAGCGTGCACGGATGGGCTGATGAGATTATTGTCATTGATGATGAGAGCACTGACAATACTGTCGAAATCGCCCAGAGATATGCCGATAAGGTTATTAGCCGGAAAATGACCATTGAAGGGACGCATCGCAACTGGTCTTATGCCAAGGCAAAAAACAAATGGGTTTTGAGCCTGGATGCCGATGAAGAGGTAAGCGAGGCCTTGAGAGACGAGATTTCAAAAATATTAGCTGACACGAGTAATAAGGCCTTTGCTATCCCAATTAAAACTTATATTGGCAATCATTGGGTAAGGTATGGTGGGTGGTATCCAGCCAGTAAAGTACGGTTATTTGATAAAGGGTGCTTTCGTTATGAAGATGTTGAGGTCCATCCCTGTGTTTTTGTGGATGGGAATACCGGGCTGCTGACGAAAGATATAATACATAAAGGGTATCCGGATATTGCCCATTTATTAAGTAGTTTAAACAGGCAGACGTCTTTAGAGGTTGAGAAATGGATTCGGACGGGACATAAAATGGAAACGGGGCGGTTTATCCGTAGAAGCATTGATCGGTTTTTTCGTTCTTATATTAGAAAAAGAGGTTTTAAAGACGGGTTTATCGGTTTTATTGTTGCCTATTTTGCATCGCTCTATCAAATTATTAGTTATGCAAAATATTGGGAGAAGATGCAGTCATTAGATAATGAGCATCATTCTGATTCAAAGAAATCCTGCTAACTGAACACAGCTGACGAGGAATATGGGAATGAAAGTGGTTTTTTTAGACCGGGACGGTGTTATCAATACTTTTCCTGGAAACGGTAATTATGTTACGAAGGTGAAGGATTTTCATTTTCTCCCAAGGGCTTTAGATGCTATAAAATTGCTGACGGATGAAGGCTATACCATTTTTGTGGTGTCCAATCAGGCAGGGGTGGGCCGAGGCGTATATTCTCAGGACAAATTAAACCGTATTAATAAAAAGATGATGCAAGGGGTAGACAAAGCCGGCGGGAAAATCAAGAAGGCTTTCTATTGCACGCATCGCCCGGATGTCGGTTGCAGCTGCCGCAAGCCAGACATTGGGAACATTCTTAAAGCGCTTAAATCTATTGATGGGGAAATTACACCAGCCAAACGACCTTATTTTATTGGCGATACGAAGTCGGATATGGAAACAGGTTATAATTCAGGCTGCCGTACAATTTTTGTGCTTTCCGGCAGAGAAAACAGAAGATATATGAGAGGATGGATTGTCAAGCCTGATTTCATCGCAAAAAATCTCTTTGAAGCCACTCAATTTATCCTGGGGCATAAGGAGCCTTTTTCAAAAAAAAGGCGTAATAATAACTCAAAGTCTTAAAAACGCAAGAGTTCTGACCAATGAAAATATTAGTCATTTATGCTACCGCAGGTGCCGGGCACCGCAAAGCTGCTGAGGCCGTTTATGAGGGCATCAAGGCCCACACTGAGCATGAGGTCGTTTTGATTGATTCGCTTGATTACACAAATAAATTTTATAAAAAATTCTACAGTCAGGGTTATACTTTTGTTGTCACGTATGCTCCTTGGCTGTGGGGGTTTCTGTTTGAGCTCATTGACCTGCCGTTCATTCTTCCTTTGGTGCGTTTAGCACATAGACTACAAAATTTTTTGAATGCTGAAAAATTGGCAGATTATTTTATCGAACAGGATTTTGATTATATTATTACGACGCACTTTTTTCCCTGTGAAGTTTCCTCTTATTTAAAGCGTAAAGGAGTGATCCGATCAAAAGTCATATGCTCGGTCACGGATTATGACGTGCACAACATTTGGCTTTCAAAGGGAGTTGATACCTATCTGGCGGCCACTGACCTGACAGCAAGACGGCTAAAAGAATATGGCATTGCCGAACAAAATATTGCTATTGTCGGTATCCCGACTAATGAAAAGTTTTCAAGCCATAATGATATCAATGCCTTGAAAGAGCGGTTAGGATTATTGACTGATGAATTTACGGTCTTAGTGGCGACAGGATCTTTTGGCATAGGCCCGATCGAGGAAATCGTGCAAAGGGTAATGGGATGCCAGATTTTGGTTGTTTGTGGGCACAATAAAGAACTTTACAATCGGCTGAAACCCAAAGAGAATGACATTCACAAAATTTTTGGTCTAGTCAATAATATGGATGAACTTATGGCCGTGTCAGATGTGATGGTGTCAAAGCCGGGTGGTTTATCTATATCAGAGGCTCTGGTGAGCCAATTGCCGCTTATTTTTTTCAACGCCATTCTAGGCCAAGAAACCAATAATATTCAGATGCTTAACGCCTATGGGGTAGGACACAATACTTCCGATGTTCGGGAAATTGCGCGCGTTGTGGAAGACTTGCGTAAGGATGCTGAACGGTTGGAAGCAGAGAAAGCAAGAATCAAGAGTCTGGCCAAACCCCATGCGGTTAAAGATATTATAAGCTTATTGCAATAAACCCAGGGTATTTTTTTAAAAATTTATAAGTTATGCTGGAATGAGGTGAGTTTTGTTTTATGTCTAAGGAAATTTTAGATCTAGAAGATGCTTTAGAAAGAGTTATGGGAGACGAGGAGTTGCTCTTAGAGCTAATGGGAGATTTTCAAGCCCATTATATTGAGAGCCGGCAAAAACTTGCTCAGCTGAGCACTCAAAAAGATTTTGCTCAGATGAAGGATGTGATTCATTCGATGAAAGGGGCGGCGGGGAATTTATCCATACACGCTATGCATACATGTTTGGTGATGGCAGAACTTTTAGCTGGTGAAAGAAAAGAGGGACTCATTTTGGGTCTTTTAGAGGATATTGATAAACAGTTCAATGAATTTTTGGATTTTTATGCAAAATATAAACAAAAACAAAAAGGAAAATAGCGATGAGCAAAAGGAATCGCAATAGAAAGAAAAAGCAGCTGCCAAAAAACTCAAAAAAAGTAGCGTGGATCAGGTTTTTGCTGTATTCGGTAATCATTTTTGAACTCGTCGCTATCGCCTTTTTAAAAAGGGCGCAATGTATGAACCGGTGCATTGGTGATTTCACAGGACCTTATCCGGAGATTGCCTGCAAATATGAATGCCCGTATATATGGGGAAAAGCGGCAGAATTCTTTAAGAAATAACGGGAGGGATGTATCATGGCAAAATTGGACGCGAAGGCTTTAGCTTTATCTTTCGGTATTGTTTGGGCAGCAGGTATATTTATAGTAGGTATTATATCGAGTTATGTTGTTTGGGGAGATGGATTTGTTAGGGTCATGCAATCTCTTTATCTAGGTTATTATTCTGGCATCTTCGGTAGTCTTGTGGGGGCCGCTTGGGGTTTTGTTGATGGATATATCGGCGGGCTCATCATCGCCTGGCTGTATAATCGATTTGCTAAATAAAAGGATGTTATGAAATTTATTGCGCGAAATGTTATTATTATAAGCATTGTTTTTTGTTTTGTGGCTGGCTTTGGGGCACCTGCCTATAGTTCTGCCGAATCGCTGATTCGCGATGCCATTCAAAAAGTGGAAACAGGTTCCCGCCTTGTAGAAAAAGCAAAAAACCGCATTAACCCAAATTCCACTGTCCAAGATTTTCAAGTAGCATTAGAACTCTATGTTGAGTCCGGGCAGTTGTTTGAGCAGGCAGGAAAGATTATGAAGGCTTTAGGCCCGCAGTATATAGGCCCTGAAGACCTTGAAGGATGCGCTCAAGCTCTGCAGTCCTGTGTTCATGCTATTGAAGAATTGAAACATCAGATCAGAAAACGAAGACTACAATAGTTGTCATCTTGATGATTTGCTGTTTAGGGAGAGCATTCTGTTACACATTTCCACGCTTCAGATTTGCCGGAGGGATCGGCACAGCAGGCATAAGAATCGTCGCAAGATTTATTGTTGCGTTCTCCCGCAAAGAAGGGTTTGTGTAACGGGTCACAAAGGAAGTGGTCTTTGAGGGTGTAATAGGCTTCACGAGGCCACATCTCATCTCGCGCTTCACCAAAATTTTTAATCTTCATGATGCCAAACCACTCTAGGTGAAAGAATTTATCAGGGGCGGGCGGGGTCCAGTCAAGGAGCCCATCGCAGTCGCGGTCTTGCGGTCCTAAACCGAATGGCTCGTGGGTGAAATTATATTTCCCGTCTTTAAATGTTCCATCAGGTTTCCACCACTCATCTGAATATTCCATTACACAACCGCCGAGAACGGAGTTTCGGTTGTCGATTAAGTCATTCCATAAAGAGCTTAGCCACTCAGCCTGGATTTTTTCTTCGGGCTTGCCAACTTCAGTATATTTCGGGTTAAAGGCGTGAAAAACATCAACGCCGAATTCAGAAATCCAGATAGCTTTTTTTGTTTTTTTTGCATATTCTTTGAAAAGATCTCCGAACGATTCCCCTCGATAAGCATTAATGCCCCAGGCATCCAGATGAGGTATTTGTTGGTCTGTTGTGCCGTAGGATAAATCTCCGATTTCGTGAATGTCCCCGTTAATGAAGGTGACGGGGTGGTACATCTTCGGCCCTTCAATGTCATGAGCGGCTTTCGCCATTTCATTTATTAACGAATAGAAGGACTTTATTTCTTCAAAATTAGAGTGGTCGAAGTGATAATTGTTCTCATTGCCGATGGCCCAGAAAAGGATGGCGGGATGGTTTTTGAATTGCGTTACAAAGCCCTTAAATTCTTCAAGGAGATCCTCTCTTATTTCTTCATCAGTGAAATCAGGGTGATTAAATATTTTTTCCCAATTCTTGCATTTAGGTTCTAACGTATTGATCCAGAAACCCGGAATGACTTTCAGACCGTATTCTTCTGCGAGATCAAGAGTTTTTTTAGTGAGAAAATTAGGATAATAGCGGTTCTTGCGCTTACGACGCCTCTTGCCAAGTTTATATATTTTGTTGGCTTTCCAAATGCGGATGGTATTACAGTTCATTTTTTTTAAAAGGTCGAAATCCCTACGCAAAATCTCTTCGTCATTAAAAATGTTATTTGGGCGCTCATCAATTCTTACTTTATATCCAGAATCAAAAGGATAGCGGCCGATAGGCATAGGGTTATAGCACACTCCTTTAATGAAAAATGGTTGATAAGCACCATCACGGTCGAAGTCTACGTAAAGGCGGGATTTGGATAGTATGACGGGAGATTTATTCATGTTAGCCTGTTTATACTGCCTTTTTTTTGCCGTGGCCATAAGGTAGCTTATGGAACCAAGCACGGTAGTGACAACAAGGATGCTAATAATCTTTCTTTTGATTTCATTTTTCATATATGGCAGATTTCCCGATGAATAAATTTTAGTAGAAAAAGATATTTTAAAGTATACTATTGTTGTTATCGCTATGTCAATGTTGTACTTTTGGATGTGCTTTTAGAGGTTTAAACTGTTTCTGAAAAACTATTTATGTTGACGGAACGCCGATGTTTGATTATAACTGATATGTTGTTCAAATATATGAAATCAAAAAAGAAAGGAAAATTATATGAGTTTTGAATATAGGCAAAGAATTCCGAGCCTTGATGAAGTCCTGGAAGAAATGCCGATAGATAATAATTTGAAATTAATCAAGGAAGAACGGGACAAGGGGGTAATTGGCATTATAAATGGAAAAATTGATAAGTTCTTGCTTATCATCGGACCTTGTTCGGCTGACAACGAAGACGCGCTTTGTGAGTACACTGCGCGTTTGGCAAAAGTCCAAGAGCAGGTGAAAGAAAAAATTTTTCTCATGCCTCGCATTTATACAAACAAACCGCGTACTACAGGGAAGGGGTATAAGGGCATGGGCCATCAACCAGTCCCGACGGAGAAGCCCAATATTGTTGAGGGATTGAAGGCTATACGCAAAATGCATATCAGATCTTTACAGGAATCAGGTTTAAGCGCGGCGGATGAAATGCTCTATCCCGGTAATTATCCTTATTTAGCCGACCTTTTAAGCTATGTTGCCATAGGTGCGCGCTCAGTGGAAAATCAGCAGCATCGTTTAACTGTTAGCGGATTGGATGTGCCCTCAGGCATGAAAAACCCCATCAGTGGTAATTTTAATGTTATGCTCAATTCTGTTGAAGCGGCTCAAAGTCCGCATATATTCAGTTATAACGGTTGGGAGGTGGAAACACCGGGGAACCCGCTTACTCATTGCATCTTGAGAGGAGATACGGATCACTACGGTCAATGCAAACCCAATTATCATTACGAGGATTTGATGCAATTGGCCGATCTGTATTCGGAGCGAGAATTGGATAATCCGGCTATCATCATTGATGCCAATCATGCTAATTCAAATAAGATTTTTGCGGAACAGCCGCGTATTGCTATTGAGGTATTACAAAGCTGCAGGAGGACAGATGTGTTAAAGAAAATCGTGAAAGGGTTGATGATAGAAAGTTATCTGGTTGAGGGGCGGCAGGATATTGCTGGGGAAGAATACGGCAAGTCTATTACGGATCCCTGCTTGGGTTGGGAAAACACAGAAGAATTAATTTTTAAAATTGCGGATTATCTAACAGTTCATTCTTGATGGAAAGAAAAATCGCAGAAGTAGTCATTGACCTTCCTGTTGAAGGACCCTTTGATTATAAAATACCGGACACTCTAAAAAGCTTGATTCACGTCGGGCAGCGTGTTTATGTCCCTTTTGGGGCTCGTCGTGTAGTAGGGTTTGTTGTCGGCTTTCGTCAGCGGAGCTTTTTCAAAACGTTGAGACCTATTATTGACGTTCTGGATGATCACCCTGTAGTCGATGATGTTATTTTGGAATGGGCCAAGGAATTTGCGGATTATTACGGCTGTTCATGGGGGGAAGCTGTTGCCACATTCCTGCCGAAGATTCTGTTAAAGAAAACGCCGAGAGAATTGGTGCCGATTGAAAGAAAAAATGCCAAAAAGAATTCGGGGTTTTTTCTATGTCATGATTTGAGTCTCACCAAGAGATGGCAGATTGTTCATGAACATATCAGAAAGATTTTGAAAACGGGTCGATCTGTCCTTATCCTTGTGCCGGAAAGAGCGCGCATTCCAGATATAAAAAACAAAATATTAAGAGAGTTCCCTGTTTCCTGTCAGATCTTCGACAAAACCCTAACACAAAAGAAAGAATTTGAGGCTTGGGAAAACGTCAGGAAGGGTGATGTCCGTATTATTATGGGGACGCGCTCCAGTGTTTTTGCTCCGGTTAGACATTTGGGCATTATTATTGTTTTCGACGAGGAGAGTGCGGCTTTCAAACAGGAGCAGTCACCGTTTTATCACATCCGGGAGGTGATTGCCATGCGAACCAAATATGAACAGTGCGATGTGCTGTATGTTAGCTCTTCTCCGACGGCGGAATTGTGGCATGGGTTTAAAGGGGATAAAGACAGCGTTAAGACCTTTGTTCCTGAACACAAGAGCGCCTTGCAGCTGATCGATATGACTAATTACCAATCAAAGTACAAATCGATCATTTCATTTCCTTTACAGAATGAGATAGAGCGCCAGTTGAATTCGCGAGGAAAGGTTATATTATTTCTCAATCGGCGAGGGTTTACGCTCGCAACAAGGTGCAATGCTTGTGGTCAAGCTATTAAATGTCCGCGATGTGAGGTGATTTTGACATTTTTATATTCCAAAAATAAACTTGTTTGTCATTTGTGCCAACATGCCACCGAACTGCCGAAATTTTGCCCTCATTGCAAAGGGGCTTATCTCCGTTCGGTTGGTTCAGGTATTGAAAAAATTGAGAGTAACATTGCCCGCATTTTCCCTCAAGCTGCTGTGGCAAAATATGATAGGGATACAGCCAAACTCCCTAAAGGGGCTGATATAATTATTGCGACACAGGCTGTACTGAAAGATATTGATAAATTTAAGGCCAACCTCATAGCCATATTAGATGTTGAGTCGGAGCTGCACCGCTTTGACTTCCGTTCGGCGCATCGTGTGTATTCATTAATAATCAGGATGATGCAGGCGGCCCGGGAAAAGGTTCTTGTGCAGACGTATGATATCAGTCAGTATCCTCTTCAGGCTCTTAAGGATTGGGATTATGCATCTTTTTATGAGAAAGAGCTGCAATTAAGAAAAGAGTTGGGGCTGCCACCTTTTAAGCATTTAGTCACTGTTGTGTTACGCGGCGGGCAAGAAGAGATGGTTTTTGCCCAGGCAAAAGATTTTTATGCGGATTTGCATAGCAAGATAGAAGATGGTATAGATATTATCGAACCCCAACCGGATCATATTCCCAAATTAAGGAACCAGTATCGGTTTGTTATTGTGCTGAAAGGGAAAAACCCAAAGAAGATATTAAAGATTATTAAGGCCGCGGAAAAGAGGTTTAAAAGAAAAAAAGGGGTTATTATAACCATTAATGTTGACTCGTAGTTTATCGATGGCAAGAGAGGTTATATGAATATAGTATTTTTCGGTAGCGATGATTTGGCGGCTTTTCATTTGGAAAAGCTGATTGAAGCTGATTGCCGTATTTCGGCATGTGTGACACAGCCTGACCGGCCAAAGGGCAGGGGGTTGAAGATGGGGATTTCTCCTGTCAAGATTTTTGCGCAAAAGCAGGACATCCTTTTATTTCAGCCGGAGAATATCAAAGATGAAAAGCTTCAGACCGCTTTAAAAGAATTAAAAAGCGATCTGTTTGTGGTTATAGCCTATGGAAAGATTTTACCCCAGTCGCTGCTTGATATCCCTTTCTTATGCTGTATCAATGTTCACGCTTCTTTGTTGCCAGAGTACCGTGGGGCGGCGCCGATCAACTGGGCCATCATTAAGGGTGAGAAAAAAACAGGAATTTCTATTATTAGAATGAATTCGGTTATGGATGGGGGCGATATTTTCTTTCAGGCGCAGCTACCCATTGATTCGGAGGATACCTCAGCAACGCTGCGGACTAAATTAATGTCTTTAGGTGCTTCTTGTCTGTGTGAAAATATTCATAAAATTAAGCAGCAGCTGTCGCAGGCGATACCTCAGGATGACAAGAAAGTTAGTTTTGCGCCCAAGATGACCAAGCAATTAGGGCATTTTTCTTGGGATTTCTCAGCTGCGGCAATCCATAATCTTGTGCGAGGGCTCGTTCCTTGGCCTTCAGCGTATACTTATTTTAGTGGGAAGATTTTAAAGATTTTGGAAACGGAGTTGGAAGATAATATTTCTTTGCAGGCTCATGGGGAAATAATTGATATTAATAAAGATGGTTTTCATGTCAGCACAGGTAAAGGGGTGATATTGATCAAAAAAGTACATTTAGAATCCTCTAAAGCTATGCACGCCAGAAGTTTTTTAGCCGGCCATAAAATTCGCGTAGGCGACCGGTTTTCCTGATATCCATTCTTCGCAGCATTTTCAGACATTTCGAAAAACAATTTGCATGTCTATTCCTTTGTGATATAATTCATCAACTTTAGATATAGCCTACATTATTATTTTCTATAAACCCCTGAAAAAATTATATAAATGCCTGAATTAAGAAAAGATCCTGTTATTGGGCGATGGGTGATTATCGCCACAGAAAGGGCCCGCCGGCCGGGGAATTTTGTTGATCCCCAGAAGAACTATTTTGTGGATGAGGAGCCGTGTCCTTTTTGCCACAACGCAGATCAAGAAATCTATTCAATCAAAGGTGATGACGGCCAGTGGAAGGTGAAAGTTGTTGCAAGTGCCCAGCCTTTGGTGAAAAAGGAAGTGCAATTTAACCGGCATGGGCATGGCCTTTATGACGTTGTAAACAGCTACGGCGTTAATGAAATAGTGATTGAAACTCCGGAGCATATTACGAACATGGCTGATTTGGATATCCACCAGATTCAGCATGTTATTGAGGCGTATAAAATTCGATTTAAAGATATTGCCAAAGAGCCGGATCTCCAGTACGCTCTGGCCTTCAAAAATTATGGCTGGGCAGCAGGCGGCCGAAGGATAGGGCATTCACGATCGCAGATCATCGCGACATCGATCAATCCCTTGAGGGTAAAAGAAAAATTAAAAGGAGCTAAACGGCATTTTGATTATCATGACCGGTGTCTGTATTGCGATTTAATCCGTCAAGAGATGTCCTCCGGTAAAAGGGTGGTTGCTGAAACGGAGCATTTTATTGCCATAACCCCTTTTGCCCCGCGATTTCCTTTTGAGCTAACAATTTTGCCTAAAGAACATCACTGTGATTTTTCTCAAGGTATCGTCGGGCATGAAGAAGATTTGGCAAAAATATTGAAAGATATTTTATCACGGATAAAGGTTGGCTTGGAAGATCCGGCCTATAATTATATTATTCAAACGGCACCGTTCAATCGTCTCAAGCGGGGAGACCGTTGGCAGACGATTAAGCAGGATTATCATTGGCATATTGAAGTTCTTCCGCGGCTATCATTAGCCGCAGGTTTTGAGAAAGGGACGGGTTTTTATATTTGTCCCATACCCCCGGAAGATACGGCAGAATTTTTAAGAGAGGTTGAAGTATAAAATGTCGGAATTGAGAAGAGACCCTATCATCGGTCGTTGGGTTTTTGTCGAAACAGATGAAAGCTCCTGGCATCCTCAAGATTATGAGGTGGCCAAGCGGCATATTAATCAAGCTGCTGTTTGTCAGTTATGTCCGGGAAAAGAAGCCCAGACGCCGCCGGAAGTTGCTGCCGTACGAAACAATGGTTCGCCGGAGAATTCTCCGAATTGGCTGGTGCGAGTCGTCCCGAACAAGTTTCCCGCCTTGAAGATCGAAGGAGAGTTAGAAAAACGGGGTGAAGGGATATATGATCTCTCAAACGGGATTGGCGCTCACGAAGTTCTTATTGAGACGCCTGATCATAATTTGACGAATCTGGCTGATTTCAAGGTGGAAGATATTGTTAATGTGATCAAACTGTATCAAAATAGGTCTTTGGGTCTAGCAAAAGACAAACGCTTTAAGTATATTATGATCTTTAAAAATTATGGGGAGTCTGCCGGGGCGTCTGTTGAGCATGCACACAGCCAGATTATCGCCCTGCCTATGGTGCCGAAATACGTTTTGGAAGCGCTGGAAGGGTATACAAATTATTACAGCTTTCGAGGCCGCTGCGTCTATTGTGATATGGTCGAGCAAGAGGGACAACAAAAAGAACGTATTGTCGCTGAGAATGAATCGTTCATATCTTTTTGCCCTTATGTGCCGCGCTATCCTTTTGAGTGTTGGATACTGCCTAAAGAGCATGCCTCGGAGTTTCGCCTTTTGTCGGATGATGATACGCAATATTTAGCCAGAATATTGAAGGAAACTCTTTATCGCATAAAGGCGGCACTAGGCGATCCGTCATATAATTTTTATATTCACGTTGCTCCCGTTAACTGTGGCGGGCCGAAGAATTATCATTGGCATATTGAAATTTTGCCGCAATTGACAAGAGTTGCCGGGTTTGAGTGGGGAACGGGGTTCTATATTATCAAAACATCTCCCGCCGTGGCGGCGAGTCATTTACGGAAAGTTGATTTTAATTTTTGAAAGAGGGATCCCGTAAGCTCAGAAGTTTTGGGACTTGTAGAAAATTCATAAAGTCAATTTTTTAAACAACAAGGAGGTAAGGGGAAATGGGAGTAAAACTAGGTATTAATGGATTTGGTCGTATCGGGAGAATGGTCCTGAGAGCGGCTCTGAAAGAAGGGGGCATTGAGGTAGTAGGAATCAACGATCTGACAGATGCCAAGACATTAGCGCATCTTTTAAAATATGATTCTACTCAAGGCAGATTTGATGGAACGATTGAAGTCAAAGATAATGTTATTGTTGTCAACGGCAAAGAGATTCCGATTACGGCAATTAAGTCGCCAGTCGAACTGCCGTGGAAAGATTATGGCGTTGATGTTGTCATCGAGTCGACCGGGGTGTTCCGTAAAAAAGAGCAATGCATGGATCATATCAAAGCCGGGGCCAAGAAAGTTCTTTTGACTGTTCCGCCAAAAGATGAAATTGATAATATGATCGTTTTGGGTGTGAATAATGATGCCTTGAAGGATTCTGATCAGGTTGTTTCTAACGCTTCATGCACAACCAACTGTCTGGCACCTATGGTCAAGGTCTTGAATGATAATTTCGGCCTGGTTAAGGGGCTCATGACAACGATACATGCTTATACTAATGACCAGAGCATTTTAGACTTTCCTCATTCAGATTTAAGAAGGGCTCGTTCCGCGGCCGTCTCTATGATACCGACTACCACCGGTGCAGCTAAAGCGGTGGGAAAAGTTATTCCTGAGTTGAGCGGAAAGTTGAATGGTATGGCGATTCGCGTTCCTACGCCGGTAGGATCGGTTACTGATTTTGTGGCAGAATTGGAAAAGCCGGCAACTGTTGAAGAAGTCAACACTGCCATGAAAAAGGCCAGTGAAACTTTTTTAAAAGGTATTCTGGAGTATTGTGATGAGCCGATTGTGTCTATTGACATTGTTGGCAATCCGTATTCATGCATTTTTGATTCTTTAGCGACGATGGCTATTGGCAACATGGTGAAAGTTATCGGATGGTACGACAATGAATGGGGATATTCTAACCGCGTTATCCAATTAGCTGCTATGTTAGCAAAATAATCTTTGTTTTTTACAGTCTTTCCAAACTGCTGAAAACTCCTTTCCTAAGAACGCAAGAAGTTATGACGATCGAAGGGAGGAGTTTTCTTAAAAAAAGGGACACATCTCAGAATTATGGGATGCGGCCCTTTTTTATTTATTTTCTATTGGCATAACAATAATTGACGATTAGAATAATCATTATATTCAGCATAATATATCTAGTAATATTAAATGGCGGAAGCCTATTCATAACAGCATAGATGAAAAGACTTATAAAAAATTATATTCGTAAGAATTTAGATTCCTCATACGTTCGTTATATTCCTGTTATTATCATTATTATTATAGGGTCTATCCTTTCCCTGACTGGTTTTAAGGTCTTTCAGGTGTGGGAAAACCAAAGGATTGAAGAGAGTTTCTATAAACAGGCCAGCAGATACGCTCTTTTATTGCGGAATCAGATTCAGCTTAATCTTGACTATTTAGATTCTATCAAAGCCCTATATATGGCTTCTGATTATGTAGAGAGGGATGGGTTTTCCCAATTTGTCCAACCCATTCTTAATCGCAACAAAAATATTCTGGCTTTAGAATGGATCCCGGCCATTTCGGAGGAAAAACGTTTTTCATTCGAAGAGTCAGTGAAAATAGAGGGATTTACAGATTTTAAAATATGGGAACGCAATAACGCGGGGCATAAAACATCGGCAGGCATAAGAAAAATCTATTATCCGATAACTTATGTCGAGCCGTATGAGGAAAATGAATCGGCTTTGGGTTTTGACCTGTCGTCCAACAAGGACACGCGAAGGGATATGCTTCAGGCAATCGATTCCAGAAATGTTGTGGTTTCTCCTCGCATCAAAATTATTCCGGAGGAAGGTGACGAGTTCGGCGTTATTGTGCTCAAACCTGTTTACAAAAAAGGTTCTGCTATCGATTCGGTTGAAGAAAGGCGCAAAAATCATATTGGATTTATTTTGGGATTTTTTCATATTAGGGATATGTTAACGGCCCCGGGAGGGTATTCATCTTCTTTTGGGACAGAGCTGTTCCTTTTTGATGAATCAGCCCCGGAAGGAGAACAGTTTCTTTATGCTCTCAGGCAGGCAAAAGAAAATGAAGAGGAGAAGTTGTTTGTCGAGTTAAGAATGAAAAAGGATATCGGCAAAGGTTTATATATGTTACAGACTTTTGACGTGGGCAACAGGAAGTGGACTCTTTTGGCGATCCCGACGAAGAAATTCGGCTCATATTTGCGGACGGGGCAGCCTTGGTTTATTTTTATGGTCGGCATGCTGATTGTCAGCCTCATCGTGAACTATATTAACTCAAATATTGGTAGAACGGTACAAATAGAGCAATTAGTCAGGAAAAGGACGGAAGAATTATCAAAGACCAATACAAAGCTTCAAATTGAAATTTTTGAAAGGAGATTGGCGGAAAAGGCTGTCCAGGAAAGTGAAGAAAAGTTCCGCAGTATGAGTGCGACAGCGCAGGATGCGATTATTATGTTTGATGAGGAGGGTAAAGTATCCTATTGGAATAAAGCCGCGCAGAGGATATTCGGCTATACAGAAGAAGAAATCCAAGGGCAGAAATTTTATGAATATATTTCGCCCAAGAGATTGCAGGAGAAGTATAAAAAACTTTACAATCAATTTAAGAGTTCTGCCGAGGGCGTGGGAGAATCCGGTGGGATTCTAGAGCTGCAGGCTTTGCGAAAGGGCGGCAAAGAGTTTCCGATTGAAATCTCGGTGGCGTCGATAAGAATAAAATCAGTATGGAATACCATTGCCATCGCGCGTGATATCAGTGAACGTAAGAAAACGCAAGAAAGGTTAAACCTGCAAGGACGAGCGTTAGAAAGCGCGGCAAATATTATTCTTATCACAGATGTTAATGGAAATATTCAATGGGGAAATCCTGCTTTCAGCGAAGTCACCGGTTATCCACTACAGGAAGCGGTTGGCCAGAACCCCAGGTTTCTTAAGTCTGGGAGGCATGCCAAGGGTTTTTATAAGAAATTATGGGAAATGATTTTGGCTGGAAAAGTTTGGTCCGGGGAGCTGACAAATCGACGTAAAGACGGCAGCTATTATTATGAGGATTTGGTGATTACCCCCGTTTCGGATGAGAGAGGGGAAATTATTTCATTTATTGGTATTGGACAGGATGTCACAGTGAGAAAACAGGCGGAAGAACAATTGGTTCGGCAAAAAGAAGATTTGGAAAAAATTAATTTTGAACTTGATAGTTTTGTGTATACGGTAAGTCATGACCTGCGGGCCCCCCTAAGAGGGATATCGTCATTCGCTTCCTTTCTCGAGGAGGATTATAAGGAAAAAATTGATGAAGAAGGGATGGATTATTTATTGGAAATCAGGAAAGGGGCTCAGCGGTTGAGTAAGCTGATTGAAGATTTGTTAGCTCTTTCTCGTATTGCAAAAATCAGAAATCCTTATGAAGACATTCCTGTTAAACAAATCATAGAACAGGTAATTTCAAGGATTCAGCATGATATTGATGAGACGCATGCACAAATCGTTATTCAAAATGAATTGCCCGTTATTTGTTGTGATAGGGTTAAAATGGCGGAGCTTTTCGTCAATTTTATCAATAACGCTATTAAATTTTCTTCAAAGGTTGAGGGGCAGAATCCGCGCGTGGAAATTGGTTATGCAGATCGGCAAGACCACCATGAATTTTTTGTTAAAGATAATGGGATTGGTATTGCTTCAGAGTATCATGATAAGATTTTTGGGGTGTTTAAGCGGCTGCATCTCGATTCCGATTTTGAAGGGACAGGAGTCGGGTTAAGTATTGTGCAGAGAATTGTAGAAGAACATAAAGGAAAAGTTTGGATTGATTCACAGTTGGGCAAAGGCGCGACTTTTTATTTTACTATCGGTAAACATCTTAAGGAGAAGAAAAAGCTGGGAGAGATCCTTATCGAAGACGGGCTGATCTCACCTAATGAATTGCGCCAGATTCTCAATAAACAGCAGGAGAATAAATAAAATAATGATGATTAAAAGGGGGTTATATGTCTGAATCTTTTCACGATCCGGAAAGTTCTGTGCCATTGGATGTCCTTTTGATTGAGGACAATGAGGCGGACATAAAAATAACTCTGCGGGCTTTCCAGAAGGCTGATTTAAAAACAAATGTTTATGTTGCACGCGACGGGAAGGAGGCCCTGGATTTTTTGAAACACGAGGGCGATTGTCAAAATCAAGAGGAGTGTCCCCGTCCAGATTTGATTCTTCTGGATATCAATATGCCTAAGATGACCGGGGAAGAGCTGTTGAAAAACATCAAAGGCCAGGCAGCATTAAGTCATATTCCTATTGTGGTTCTCACGTCCTCAAAGAGGCCGGAAGATATCTTGAATAGTTATAAAAATGGTGCGGCAAGCTATATCCAGAAACCGATAGATTATGATGAATTTACTGATTATATAAAAAGTTTTAATTATTACTGGCATGTCGTTGCTAAATTGCCGGATAGAGAAATGTTTAAATAAAATCAATGGGAGTAAGATTATGGAAAACAAGATTTTAATAATTGATGACAATGACCAGGACATCAAAATCATGAAACGTTATTTGGGGCATGCCGGATATAAAGATGTGGTGTTTTCTCATACGGGAGAGGACGGAGTGGATGCTGTCATTAAAGAAAAGCCGGATTTAGTGATTTTAGATACAAGTCTTCCCGGCATTGACGGTTTTGAAGCCTGCAAGCGCATTAAAAACAGGTGTTCAGAAGGAACAATAGTTATCATTATGACAGGTTTGATTGATGCCGTTGACGCCGGTAAAGCCAGAAAGAGCGGAGCTGATGACTATTGTGTTAAAACGTCGGATGGAACGCCCATATTGGAATCGGTAGCAAAATTCTTGCTAAGAAGTTAAATTGCTGCAATGGTGTTAAATTATGTTAAAGTTTTTAAAAGACACGAAAATTAAAAGGTTGCAGGCGGAAGTCGACAGGCTCCAAAAGGAAGCTCAAGATGTCTCTTGGGGTGTTAAAAAGACCAATGAAGGCATTAAGATTTTGTACCGTGAATTGGAACGTAAAAATAAAGAGCTTAAGGAGCTTGATAAGTTGAAATCTGAATTTGTTTCGACAGTATCTCATGAATTGCGCACCCCCATGACTATTATTAAAGAAAGTATAGCGCAGATGTCCGACGGGATTTGCGGGGATATTAATGAAAAGCAGGAAAGAGTTTTGTTCATGGCTTTAGCAAATATTAACCGTCTGGCGAAGATCATAAATGACTTATTAGACATATCTAAATTTGAAGCGGGAAAATTGTTATTAGAAAAATCATTGTTCGATATCGGGGAGTTAACGCGGGAAGTTTGTGAGGGTTTTCAGGCTCAAGCTCAGAAACACGGCTTGGCGTTAAAGGTGGGGATTGAAGATGACAAGATTGAGGTATATGCTGATAGGGATAAAATGATCCAAGTGTTTACAAACTTGATCGGAAATGCTATTAAATTTACGGGCAAAGGATCGATTACCATAAAAGTAAAAGGGAACGCGGATAAAACCGTGGAGTGCTCAGTGCAGGATACAGGAAAAGGAATTTCTGAGGACGACTTGCCGAAAGTCTTTGATAAATTTCAACAGTTCGGGCGTCAGGATGGCCCCGGTGAGAAAGGCACAGGTTTGGGCCTTTTGATCTGCAAGAAAATTATTGATTTGCATAAAGGGACAATAGATATCGAAAGCCAAATAGGTCTGGGAACGGTAATAATTTTTACTATCCCCTGCCTTGTCGATGAGTCTTATATTCTAAAAGGAGAAGAGGAAAACCATGGATAAACATATATTAATTGTAGATGATGAACAAGATGTCTTGGATCTTATTGAGAATCAATTAACATCTACGGGGTACAAGGTTCAGCGGGCGATGAACGGGGTCCAAGCATTAGGAAAATTAAAGGGGGCATCTTTTGACCTGATTCTTATAGATATTGTCATGCCGGATATGGATGGATTTGCCTTGTTTAAAGAATTGAAAAAGACTGATGCTACAGCGGAAATCCCTGTCTTAGTGTTATCCGCTCGAGGGAAAATGCAAGACACTTTTTTGGCTATGGGCGCTAATGGTTTTATATCTAAACCTTTTGATCCGAATCAATTGCTTGAGCAGGTCAATGCGAGTCTAGGTATTGCCGGCGGGGAAAGCGATGGAACATCCACAGTCGAACCAGAGAAAAAAAAGCCGGCAGTTACTGTCGCTCCCTCGGAGCCAAAGATTACCGAAGGAGACCAGAAAAAAATCCTCATTGTCGGGGAATCCCAAAAGGTGATGGGAAAGATGCAGAAACTCTTAGAGGAAAAAGGATGTTTTGTTGCCCAGTGCGCCGAGGGTAAAGAGGTTTTAGCGCATTACAGCCGTGAGCCATCTGATGTCTTAATCGTTGAGGTGATAATGAAAGGTGTGCTGGTGCACGAAATGATCCGCCGTTTACGAAAACAGCCGAACTTTGGCGATCGGCCTATAATTCTATTTAGTTGTTTGGATAAAGACAATCTTGACGGAGAATCTGTCCCGCAACGGACGCTGAAGATAGAAAATGCCCGCACAATATGTGTGGAGGCCGGCGCTACTCTTTCGACGGGAGGGTTTGAGGCGGATAAATTTATTCCTATGATTGAAGAATATTTAAGCGCAAAATAACGCCTTGCACTCTATCATTTTATTCGCGAGACAGAGAATGAAATTCCCGCTTTTATTTTTCTTCTTTACCGAATAAGAATATTCGCTATAATCTCGAAAAAATTTACAACAAGAGAGGGGAGTAAGTGTTTATGGAACAAAAAGGCACAGCCAGTGAATACATCAAGGTCAAGAGGTCAAAGATTCACAGTACTGGAGTATTCGCCAAAAAAGACATCCCTGAAGGGGCTCGCATAATTGAGTATGTTGGTGAGAGGATCACGAAAGCCGAATCAGACAGCCGGGCAGATCTCCCGTTAAGCAGACATAAAAAGGATAAAACGAATGGCGCTGTATATATTTTTGAATTAAATAAACGACATGATATCGATGGATATACCGCTTATAACACAGCAAGGTTTATAAATCATTCTTGTGCCCCGAACTGTGAAACAGATATTATTCGGGGGCATATATGGATTATGGCCCTGCGTGATATCAAAAAAGGTGAAGAGTTGGCCTATAATTATGGATATGGTTATGAAGATTACATGGCGCATCCTTGCCATTGCGGCTCAGATAGATGTGTGGGCTATATTCTGGATGAGGATCAATGGGCGCGTTTAAAAAGGGATCTTGCGAAGAAAAAAACGAAAGCGAAAAAAAGGGTGCGAAAACGAAAAAGAATGAACGCATGAAAGGCCTCATCAAAAAGCATAGTAAATTATAGAATGCGCAAATTAACTCATCAGGAAATAGTTTCCCGCCAGCAGTTAAAAGTTGCTGAATCTTGCCTCCCGCTCGTCGCTGTTTTAGACAACATCCGCAGCCTTCATAATGTCGGATCGATTTTTCGCTCTGCGGATGGTGTCGGGGTGGAGAAAATCTGGCTGTGCGGCATTACCGGATATCCTCCCCAGTCACAGATTACCAAAACAGCCATTGGAGCAGAAGATTGTGTTTCATGGGAACACAGCTTGGATGTCAAACAGGTTGTAAGAGAGTTGAAAAATCAAGGCTATCAAATAGTTCTGCTGGAACAGATGGATGAGAGTGTCGTCTATTATGAATTTGTCCCCCGGGGGCCAATTTGTTTAGTCATCGGCAATGAAAAGGAAGGCATCAGTGATGAGTTAGTTGCTTTGTCCGATGACGCTATTGAAATAGCTATGAACGGGATTAAAAATTCATTGAACGTCTCCGTGGCATTTGGAGTAGTCGCCTGCCACATAAGTCGGTTTCTCAAACAATAAGTTTAACTGATTAGGCGATAAATTATGACAAGGCTTTTTTGATTAGAGATTTAATACGTGATTGTCCATCTTGGGATAAGAGAGGAGGGCCTGGGAGGAAATCTTCCTGCTCAATCTTATTGTTATAGTCGTGAAGGAGCGCTCGCAAGGCCGTTATTTGATTTTGGTAGAGGGTACAGCCTTTACACATAATCAGATGGAATCTCAAGGTGATTTTTTTTGTAAAAGGAAGTTTAGAGTCTAATCCTTCCGAAACTATTCTCGCCGCTTCCTTGCAGTTTAATATGATTTTCATTACCAGCCCATCTCCTTTACTACTTTTTTACTCACTTTTTTGTCGTTTGGCTGTAAAAAATCTTACAAGGCCTGTTTTTTTTCAAACCAGCTGGTTTCAAGGCATTCTCTTAGCTGTAAACGGGCTCTATGCAGCATGACCCACAGGTTAGACTGGGATATATTCAAGGTTTCACAAATCTTTTTCCCCTCCAAGCTCTCCAGTTCTCTCAGGACAAAAGCCTGATGGGTGGCTTGAGGTAATTTGTTCAAGCATTTGTGGAATGCTTCCCAGAATTCTTTGTTATCCAAAAGCTTTTTAGACTCGGGCATCCAATCTGAGGGCGACCTGTTCGGGTGCCCAACATGATCATAAAAGGTATCAATGGCTTTTTCGTTATCAGTAAGGTCGGTAACTGGCCTTTCCCGGTAATTTTTCCGGAAATGGTCGATAACTTTGTGTTTCAAGATGCCTATGAGCCATGTCCTTTCACTGGACTTGCCGGCGAAACGTTCCCTGGCTGTTAAGGCGGCCAGAAAGGTTTCCTGAACAATGTTTTCAGCCTCGTTGGGATTTCTCAGTCGCCCCAGGGCGAAACGGTATAAATAATTACCGTACAGATCAACCCATTTGTCGGGGCTGCTTAATGTGTTTTTCTTTTTGTCTTCAGAAGGAACCATACGCGATTCTTTATCCATTATTTTAAGGGACAATCCGAATTTCTCAAAGGCTCTCCTGAAAATTTGAGAATTATATAACCATACGTTCCTGTACAACTCAAATATCTCATTGGTCACATTGATGATCCTGCATATCCATTTACGCCCTGTCTGACAATCTTTCCACACACGTAAATGAATTTATATCGAATCGTTTTCATCGTTCATCGCAGGGCACCTTCCCCCAAGTAAAAATGTTTCATTACTTGCAGCATGTTATACGCCATAACTCCCATTAAAAAGCAACATCAATTCATATTAAAGTCATGGCTCGGCGTATAATCACATCCCGGCCCGCTTTTGATCTCCTTATTGTAATTCTCACTATTCATCTGTCCATTCTTTTTTCACAGTTCAGGAAAGTATAAAATTTTCCAAACTGTTGAAAACTCCTTTCCTGAGAACGCAAGAAGTTATGACGACCGAAGGGAGGAGTTTTCTTGAAAACATTATACCTGCGGAGGCTTCTTTTTTCTGCCTCATTCTTAACTTTCTATCTAGGAGTTCGGGAGAGCTTCTCAAAAAGGGTCAAAAATTTCTTAGTTGAGCCCATATATGAAGAGACATAATTGTGTGAGAGGAAGCCTCTTTTGAAAAAAATCATCTATAGAATTGCAATAAACAGTATTATTGAATAGAATAACTGATAGTTAATTATTTTACAAAATAGGGGTGGAGTAACTTTTCACCCGCATAATTAAGGACACCCACAATATGGAAGCTGTTTCTCAATATATGACTAAAAACCCTTTCAGCATCCAGAGCGGCAGTTCTTTGGCGGATGCCGTTAAATTAATGCGCGAGAAGAAAATAGGAGCGATTTTCATTAACGACGCCGAAGAAAAAACTCTGGGGATTTTCACGGAGAGGGATTTGTTAAACCGCGTTTCTTATGATGATGTGGAGACTATCAGGGATCTAAGGATCGATGATGTTATGACGCAGAAGCTTATTACCGTGACGGATGATGAAAAGTACATGAATGTTCTGGAATTAATGAAGAGTAAGAATTTGCGCCACCTTCCTGTGATGGAAGGCCAGCGCGTAGTTGGTGTCGTTTCGGCGCGGGATATGATGCGATTATATAGCGAACATCTTGAATCGGAGGTGGCACACAAAGAAAGTGAACTTAAAAAGAGCATGAAAAAGATCCAAGAATCAGAGGAGTTGTTCCGCGGCATTTTCAATAATTCGGCTGTTGCTGTTACCTTTGCCGATGCGAATGAGTGTATAACAGCGTGGAACCCTTATGCGGAGAAACTTTTGGATATGGATGAGAATGATTTATTGAATAAGCCGTTGAAAGACCTTTATGATCCCGAAGGATGGAAGCATATCCGGGAATGCAATATCCGCCATTACGGTATCAAAGATCATTTGGAAACGCGTGTTATCAATAAGAATGGAGAATTTGTTGATGTAGACATATCAATAAGTGTTGTCAAGAATGCCGAGGGGGAAATCACCGGTTCGATAGGTGTCATGCGGGATATACGCACGCGCAAATCTATTGCTAAATTACTGGAATATTCTATGAAAGAGTTGGAGGATTTAAAGTTTGGTTTGGATGTCCATGCGCTGGTTGCGACTTCGGATAAAGAGGGAAGAATGACTTATACTAATGAGAAGTTTTGTGAGACTTCCGGCTATTTAAAAAATGAGTTGATTGGGCAGGATTTCAGGTTTATCAACGCGGGTTATCATTCAAAGGAATTCTTTCGTGATCTTTGGCATACGGTGCAGTACGGGAAAATTTGGAAAGGGGAGATAAAGAATAAGTCGAAAGACGGATCTTTCTTTTGGGTTGATACAACCATTGTGCCTTTTATCGACGTGGAAGGGCAGCCCTATCAGTATTTGACCATCCGCAATGATGTGACCGAGCGCAAGCGTTATGAGGAAGAACTGGAAACAGCCAATAAAGATTTGGCTACAAACGCGAAGATGTTTCAGGGAATGGTTATAGACCGAGAGAAGATCAATCAAAAGCTCAGGGAGACACAAAAACAAATTATACAGGTTGAGAAAATGGCAACTTTAGGTACGTTAGCCGCCGGGTTTGCCCATGAAATAAAGAATCCTTTAGCCATAATTTTGCAGGGCGTAGAGATGGTTGAAAAAATTTTTGTTAAGTTGGAACAAAAAGCTTATTTGCAATATGTGAAGATTATCAGGAGTGCGGCGGAGCGGGCCAATTCAGTTGTTACTTCTTTGCTGCGGTACTCCCGGTCGTCGCAAATGGAAGAATCTGAGGTTAATGTATGTGAGGTGATAGATGCTGCCGTGGAATTGATTACAAATAATGTTAGAATGCGCGGGATCAATATTGTTAAAGCCTATCCTGCAGATTTATGCTTGATGTTCGGCGATCATATCATGTTACAGCAGGTGTTCTTTGATCTTATGAATAATTCCATTGACGCGATGCCCAACGGAGGGGAAATAAGCCTTTCGGTTGATCTTGATGCCCCGCCCAATGCCCAGCAGGAGGAGAAAAATATCATCGTCAAACTGAAGGATTCAGGAGAAGGGATCGATGAGAAAACTTTAGCTAAAATATTTGATCCCTTTTTTACGACAAAAGATGAAGGAAAAGGAACCGGGTTGGGGCTGAGTACGGTCTTTTTGATCCTGCAGCGTCATAACGGAAACATTACAGTACAAAGCAAAAAGAATGCAGGGACAACATTCACAATCACACTTCCTGTGATGGGGAAGCCTGTGTAAAAGGAGGCAGGTTATGTCAGATAAAGTTAAAATTGCAATGATTGATGACGAAGAAGATTTATGCTTGATGGTTAAGGCCAATTTGGAGGATATGGAAGGCTATGAAATGGTTTTCAGTTGCCATCCAGAAGATGCTGAACGCTTTGTTAAGCAGGAACAACCGGATGTGGTTTTGCTTGATGTTGTCATGCCAGAAAGAAAAGGCACAGATGTTGTCATGGGGATCAGGCAAGATCCTGACATGAGACACATTCCTATTATCATGGTGAGCGGTAAAGGAGAGATGGTTTATAATAATACAAAAGATGAATTCCATTGGATGCCGAATACGCAGTTAGTCCAGGATAGGGGCGATATTCCTGACGCTAAAGGCGCCGAGGCTCTGGCAGAGGCATATGGTGTAAATGATTATATTTCTAAACCCTTTACGACAGACTTGTTGGTTGAGGTGATTCAGGAAGTATTAAAGAGATCCAAAAAGCGAAAGGATCCAGGCCAAGAAGAAACACCAGAATAAAAAAGGGACGAGTCCCTCAATAAGAGACAATTGAATGAAATTAAAAGAACAAGAAGGTGTGCGTTCCGTGGGGCTTATGCTGATTGGTTGGTCAGTCCTTTTGAGCAATATTCTATTATTGGCATTTCAGTATTATTTGCCGTTAGTTCATCAAAAAGTTCTCTTTCCTAATGTCGTTTCCTTTATTTCTATGACGGCCGTATTTCCCCGTGATTTCTATTTTACTTATCTGGACGAAATATGGTATGCTCATTTTGGCTGGATATTCACCATGATTATCTGTTCTCTGGGGATTTTACGTGTCAATAAGATGTCGCGTATGATTTTTATCGTCTTGAATGTCGTCCATGGTGTGATCTTGGCGAATATTGTGCTTTTGAGGTTTGGGCAGCCCGTCTTTTTGCAGTATTTTTTTAAGCTCTATTTCAATCTGGTGGCTATTCTGACTTATGTGGGTTTTATTACCACAGGTGAAATGCGTATTCTGTTTGGGGTGGATGAAGCGGAGGGCTATTTAAATAATATTTTTCAAAGAGCACACATTAAAACGCCTGTGCTCACGGATGCCAAGGGATATTATAATTTAGCTCTGGCTTATGGGCGTCTGGAACGTTATGAGGATGCTGTCGCTACATTAAAAAAAGCGATAAGGATTTCCCCTGAAGATCCGAAACTGTATTTTCAATTAGGAATTATATATTTAAAAAGGGATGAATATGCCGGGGCGATAAATTCTTTTAAGGAGACGATACATTTAGATCCCATTTTTTCGGAAGTGTATTATTATGTTGGCATAGCATACCGGCAGCAAGGATGTGATAAGGAGGCCATTCCTTACCTCGAAAGAGCTAGCAGGATAAATCAAAAAGATAAAAAAGTCCTTTATTTATTAGGAGAATGTTGTATTGCAGCGCATCTCAATCATAAGGCTATTGATGTTTTTCATAAAGCCATGCATCTTGATCCGCATAATGAAAGAATATTTTATTACTTGGGAACGATTTATTGTGAAATGGAGCAGTATGAGACTGCCAGGCAGACCTTCCGTAATGCCACGCGCTTGGAGCCGAGTTTCAGCGAAGCGCATTTTCAAATGGGAATGGTTTGCATCAAATTGAGCCGGTTCAAAGAGGCTATACGGGCTTTTAAAGATGCCTTGCGCCACGACCCGCACAATACTCAGGCCCATTATCAGCTGGGTTTCGCTTATGCCATGATCGAGGACTTTGATTCCGCCCGCCGGGAACATAAGTTTTTAAAGAGCAATGATGAGGATTTGGCGCAAACATTAGGCATGATAATTAAATAAGATATGCTATAAATTATGGATTTTTTTATGCGTTTGAGATATTTATTTTATTTTTTAATAATAGTCGCGCTGTTAATTATTTCTGATCAGGCTGCTTTCTTTGACGCCCAAAGCGGGATGACCTTAAAAAAGAATACTTCACAAAGCCTACCTGCTTTATCACCACAATTAAGCTCTAAGCTTTTTGAAAAAATGCTGCCCCGTCATGAAGTAAAAAAAGATCCGGGCCCTTATGATTGGCTGGCGCATCATCCCGAGCCGGGTCAGACATTCAAGCAATATATTTTAAGCAATCCAAGTGTCCCTGATGAAAATCAAAAGATAATTTATATTGTTAGACTCGGCGATTTTGATCAGAAACGTGATGAGATCATCAGCAAAACCGCAACAATGGTCGGCGCTTTTTATCAGCTTCCGGTGAAATTCTTAAAATCCCTTTCTTTGTCCGTTGTCCCTGAAGATGCCCGCCGCATTCATCCGCAAACCGGAGATAAGCAAATACTTACCCGTACGGTTATTGAAGATATTCTTATTCCCTTGATGCCCAGAGATGCTTTTTGTTTGATTGCCTTTACTTCTTCTGATTTGTGGCCGGGGGAAGGATGGAACTTTGTTTTTGGTGAGGCTTCCCTTTATGATCGAGTCGGTATCTGGTCAATTTATCGTAACGGCGACCCTCATGAGAGTCCTGAAGCGTATGACCTCTGTTTGATGCGTACAATCAAGACGGGGTTGCATGAAATAGGGCATATGTTTTCCATGATGCACTGTGTCTATTTCGAATGTTTGATGAACGGAAGTAATCACCGCAAAGAAAGTGATGAGCGTCCGGTTTGGCTATGCCCTGTTTGCCTTCGGAAGTTAAGTTGGGCTTTAAAAATGGATGAGGAGGAGATTTTAAGTCGTTTTGCCGATATGATGCATCTATTTGAGAATAATGGCTTTAGTGATGAGTCGGGATTTTATCATGAAATATTAGGTCATTTAAACTAAATATATTGCTTTTTTCATCTCTGTAGTAATTTTCCGGCCTTTTTCGGTTTGTAATTTTTAAGTCCTGAAGACTATTGTGAAAATTAAGCTGGTCCTTACGAATGGATAAGAAGTATTTTTTAATAAGCTTTTAA
>JAGLNJ010000063.1 GCA_023139575.1 Candidatus Omnitrophota bacterium
AAGGAGTTGGGAGACTAAATTCTTATTTTATGTATCCACTTTCATTTGATGAATTTCTGGAAGCTTTGGGAGAAAATCTTTTAATAACTATGAAAAATAGCTGCAAGCTAAAGCCATTAGAACCTGTTTTTCATAATAGATTAATCGATTATTTGAAAACATTTTATATTATCGGAGGTATGCCGGAAATCGTTCAGGAATACGTGAACTCAAAAAATATTCTGGCTTGTCGAAAGAAATTAAACGATATTATAGAAACATTTAGAGATGATTTTGCTAAATACAAAAAACGTTCCGCAGTCGTTCGGCTCAATGAAGTGTTTGAATCTATCGCTTTTCAAGCAGGAAATAAGTTTAAATACTCTAAAATTGATTCTTTATCCGCGCATAACTCTTTAAAAGACGCCTTAGAGTTGATTATTCAAGCTGGATTGGCATATAAGGTATATCACACCTCAGCTGAAGGAATTCCATTGGGGGCGCAAATAAAGATTAAAAAGTTTAAAGTCGTTTCGTTTGACACGGGGATTCATCTTCAAATACTGGGGCTTGATGTCGCCGATATTATTGCCGCACGAAACTTGGAAATGATTAATAAAGGTAGCGTCGCGGAATTATTTGTTGGACTCGAATTGATTAAAGCCCAACCATTTAACGTAAGGCCGAAGATTTATTATTGGCATAAAGAAAAAAAAGCAAGTAATGCCGAAATAGATTATGTGATACAAAAAAACGAGAGAATTATTCCGATTGAAGTGAAATCCGGGTTAACAGGAAAAATGCAAAGTATGAAAATTTTTATGAATGAAAAAAATATTAAGTCAGGAATAAGATGCTCCTTAGAGAACTTTTCTAATTATGGAAATATTAAAATTTGTCCGCTGTATGCGGTTAAAACTATCCAGGAATTTTTATAGAATAAAAGCAATGCTCTTAGCAATTTGGGAGCTTTCAGAGATTCTTTTTCACATAGGTACGCAAGAGATGAGTGTTGTAAATTTGGTGCGATTAATGAAAGTTAACACGCAAATACTTATGTTGTACAATCTTCAGTGGTTCTAATACTAATCATTTTAAAAGTATTTGGCTTTTAATTAAAGGAAAGCTATAAATGGGATCAAATGATAATAATGCAAATGGCTGTTTAATCATTCTTCTTCTATTGATAGTGGGTCCATCTGTTGTTACTTTTCCTATATTAATAATTCCAGTAGTTTTATTATTCATCCTGTTTAAAGGGGTTTCCTCATTTAATGCAAAAAATAAAGATGGTTTAAGGCTTTTTGAAGGCAATAATTATAGAGACATACAGATTGTTCAAAGTAACAAAAAACATCGGAGTCAGTCAGGAGATGAATGTTGGATTAAAAAAGATCAGAGTATAGAAATAAAAGGTTTTACAATTCCAAATGGAATGATATATGTTGGTGAACATTTACATACTCAACAAAGCAGAACAAATAGTTATTATGTCCAAGTGGAACCTTGTCTTATTAATCCTAAATTATCTGTGAGCAAATCAAATATAAATATTGAGCAGAATTTACTTTCTTATTATCCTACTTATTCTGATGCTACTCCGCAAGCACGAGCAAGTTATCTCCACTGGTTGGCAACGGGCGCATCTGATACAAGTGTTCAGATGGGTTACGTCTTCCTGTATTTTTACGGACTTGAAAGACGATTCTTTGTTGATAAATCTATTTCTGAATGGCCTGTTATTATGAATGAAGTGGAACGATTAAAACGAATATTCTCAAGCAATGGTTCTTTTAGGCATTACAGTAATGAATTTCTAAGTAAAGCAAGAGTAGTTTTATCATTTCATCATGGACAATGTTTATACAAAGAAGAAACTATTGAATATTATGAAACATGGCAAACGCCATTAGATATTCGTGTTGCTCTTGGGCAAATGGCAAAAGAGGGTATACCATTAAATGCTCGATGGGCACTTGCATGGATTTATACAGATGAATTGACTTATTTTCGAACACCTGCCAAAAGAGCAAAAAAAGAATTTGAAGAACTTTTTATCATAAAGTTTAATCAACGATTTCCTGATGGACTTATGTTAAAACCAAACAAACGCAAAATTACGGCTAATTATAGAGCAGCAAGCTCCTTCTTTGAGGTTCAATTGAATTTTGGCACTCTTCCAGATGTTTGTTTGTTAGATTCGCCGAAGGAAACGATTAGAGCAATTGTGGAAATATGCACAAATCAGTTAGATTCATATAGCCGATTTTTGGGGCGTAACCCGGACAAGACAGGCGGGTTTTTAGAAGCGATTCTTTTATTACCAGCTGAATTGCAAGAAAAATTAAGAATTCGAGTTCCCGAGCTTGATCAGATAAACAAATTGTTAATAGAGCCTGTTAAGGAAAAAGAAAGATGCCGAGTGGTCGGTGATCAAATTTTTAAGTTATGGCCTACAAAAAATGATTCTAAAATGACTAAAAAAGAGGCAGAAAACATATCAAATTTTCTTAGAGAATATAATATTGGTATAATTCCAGATGTTGTTTATGGAGATGCAGTTTTGAAATCGTCGGATGTCGCGATTCTTTTCAACTTATCAGATTGTTCTTTCAAATTAGCAATAAGTGATGGCTATAAATCAGCATCTCTGTTTCTTGAGCTGGCCATGATGGTTGCATTGGCAGATGATCATTTTTCAGAAAGTGAAGTATTGCATTTAACAAGTCGGTTAGAGCAAGCATTTCAATTAACTGATCTAGAACGATTACGATTAGAACACAAGATGCAATATTTTGTTGAAAATAAGAATAGTATTGTAAAAGTGAGAAAAAGTATTGTTGATCAAATTCCTAAAAGCAAACGACCTGAGATTGCCTTATATTTGTTGGCATTAGCGGGTGCTGATGGACGAATTGATTCTTCCGAAGTAAAAGTATTATCTGGAATTTATAAGCATTTAGGTTTTACTGATGAAAGGTTATATAGCGATCTTAACGGATTTGGCGCTCGATGGTCTCCAGATGAACCAATTACTGTTAAAAAGAAAGAGTCTGATCCTGTTCGATATATATTGCCAGAACAACCAAAAGATGAGAAAAAAGTGGTCACGTTAGATATGGATATGGTTCACAATAAAGTAAAAGATACTGAGGAGGTTGCAAAATTACTAGAAGGAATTTTTATTGATGATAATGATATAGTTGAGGAAGACAAGATTCAAGATGTAGATAATGCAGATGATAGTCTTTTTGTCTCATTGGATAGTCCCTATCGTGCTCTGTTGCGTGAATTAACTACTCGAGAACAATGGAAACTAGATGAATTCAAGAAATTGGCAGAATCTTTTGATCTCTTACCAGGTGGAGCTATTGAAGTCATTAATAGTTGGGCTTTTGATAATTTTGATGAACCACTTATTGAAGAGGACAAGGATTTAATAATTAATGTGAATCTTTATGACGAGGTTGTAAAAAATGGATAGAAAAAGAATTCGCCCCAAAGAAAGAGATACGATTTTACAGGCATTAAGAGCCGGAGTAGTCCCAAGGCTTGGGTTGCATCATATACAAGTTGGTCGATCCCAAGAAGTCGGAGCTTTAGTAACGGACTTGGAAAGAGTTGAAAATGGTTCTTCGTTTATACGTTTTATAATTGGAGAATATGGTTCTGGGAAATCCTTCTTTCTTAATTTAATTAGACTTATTGCTATTGAAAAGAAGAAAGTCGTTCTTAACGCAGACTTGTCACCAGAAAAACGTTTATATTCAACCAATGGTCAAGCTCGCGCATTATATACAGAACTTATGCGGAATATGTCAACAAGGACTAAACCGGATGGAGGAGCCCTTCCTAGCATTATAGAACGTTTTATTTCAGAGATAATACGAGAAGCTCGGGATAAAGGTATTGGTGAAGAAGAATGTATGCAGGATAAATTACAAGAACTACAAGAACTTGTTTCTGGGTACGATTTTGCGAAGGTTATTTTACAATATTGGACAGGATATAGGAATGATGATAAGAATTTACAAAATAATGCTATAAGATGGTTTCGGGGGGAATACTCAACAAAAACGGAAGCCAGAAATGATTTAGGCGTAAGAACAATAATCGATGATGACGATGTTTATGATTATCTTAAACTTTTCTCAAAATTTGTAAAAATGTGTGGTTATGACGGTCTTATTATTTGTTTGGATGAAATGGTGAATCTCTATAAATTAGCTAATACTCAATCGAGAACTAGTAATTATGAGCAATTGCTGCGAATAATAAATGATACATTGCAAGGATCTTCAGGATATATGGGATTTCTTATGGGTGGGACTCCCGAGTTTATGTTGGACACAAGGAAGGGTCTTTTTAGCTATGAGGCTTTACAATCACGGCTTGCTATTAATACTTTTGCAAAAGAGGGATTAGTTGATTTTAGTGGTCCTATTATTAGGTTGCAAAATTTAACACCTGAAGATTTATTTGTTTTATTGCGGAACACTAGGGATGTTTTCGCAATGGGGGATTCAGAGAAATATTTGGTTCCCGATGAAGCACTAACTGCCTTTATGAGTTATTGTAATCAGAAGATCGGAGAATCTTATTTTAGAACGCCACGGAATACTATAAAAAAATTTGTAGATTTATTATCAATATTAGAGCAAAATCCTGGACAAGATTGGAAGAGTCTTATTGGTAACATTAGTATCGACGTGGATAAAGGCAATGACAATGATTTAATACAGAGTGATGAATATAATTCAAATGAAGCTGAAGGGGATGATGAACTCAAAACATTCAAACTATAGTTCTAAATCAAAAGCTTTTGATTCTTTTCATGAAAAAGTTCAACGTTGGATTTGGCGCAAAGGATGGAAAGCATTATATGATATTCAGGAGGAATCGACACCTATAATTATGAAGGGTGAAGATGATTTGATTATCTCGGCAACAACTGCTGGTGGAAAGACGGAAGCTGTATTTTTTCCTGTAGTCTCGAAATTAGCGTTCGAAATTGATAAAAATCCTCCTAAAAGTTTTCAAGTTTTATATATAAGTCCTTTAAAAGCACTAATTAACGATCAATATCAAAGGTTAGAAGATTTATGTTCCTCAGTGGGTGACATTTTTGTGTGCCCGTGGCACGGCGATGCTTCTAAGAGTAAAAAGATGCAAGGATTGAAAAATCCTCAAGGGATTCTTTTAATAACACCTGAATCCTTGGAAGCTCTTTTTGTAAATCGCGGTTATGAAGTTACAAGATTATTTAATGATTTAAGATTTATTGTTATTGATGAGATACATTCTTTTTTGGGATTGGAGAGAGGAAAACAACTTCAAAGCCTTATGTCTAGAGTGGATCATGCAATTGGCAGGAGTCCTTCCCGTATTGGTTTGTCTGCGACAATCGGGGATATGGAAATTGCTGCAAATTTTTTACATCCTAATAATGGGGATAAAGTAAAAATCATTAAAAGTTGTAATGATGCTCGTGAATTAAAAGTCCAACTAAGAGGTTATTTAGATACAACCTCACAATTAGATCAAGATAGTAAAGAAGTTCATGAGTCTGTTTCCGATATTTCAGAACATTTATTTAAGACTTTAAGAGGGGAAAACAATTTAATTTTTGCAAACTCAAAAAGTGTTGTTGAAAAATGTTCTGATCAGCTTAGACTCTTATCAGAAAAATTAGGCGTTCTTAATGAATTTCTTCCTCATCATGGCAATTTATCAAAAACGATACGAGAAGATGCTGAATATTTATTGAAAGAGCAGAATAAACCGGCAAGTATTGTTTGTACATCCACTTTAGAATTAGGCATTGATGTAGGTTCTGTCCGTAGCGTGGCACAGATAGGAGCGCCTTATAGTGTCTCAGGCTTAAGGCAAAGATTGGGTCGTTCTGGGAGAAGAGATGATGATCCGTCAATATTGAGAATTTATGTTAGAGAGGAAGAAATAACGAAAGATACAGCAGTTTCTGACAAGTTGCGATTTGAATTAGTCCAAGGCATATCGCTGATTCAGCTATTAGTTCAAAAATGGTGTGAGCCATCTAGAGATGAAGCATGTCATTTTTCAACTCTTATTCAACAAGTTTTATCCGTTATTGCGGAAAGAGGTGGAATAACAGCAGAGAAATTATATTACGTTTTATGTAAGAAAGGGGCATTTAGTAATGTGGCAAGTAATAGTTTTGTTGAGCTTCTACGTTGTTTGGCAGATCAGAAACATGATATTATTCAACAATCTTGCGATAGTACATTGCTCTTATCTCCCAAAGGTGAACGGATAGTGAATCGTTATGATTTTTATGCTGCATTTCAAAGTTCTGAAGAATTTAAAATTATTGCTAATGGTAAGACATTGGGGTCTGTGCCTGGCAAACTTGCCCCAGTTAAAGAAGATGCTTTTATGGTTTTTGCTGGAAAAAGATGGAAAGTAATAAGGATTCGTCAAAAAGAGAAAATAATCGAAGTGATAAAAGCGGCAGGTGGAGTTCCCCCAAGATTTTGTAGCGTCGGAGGAAGGATACATGATCATATTGTAAAGGAAATGTTCAAAGTCTTTATATCTGAGGAACAACCCTTATTTTTAAATGAACAAGCCGTATCATTGCTAAATGAAGGTAGAAATAATTTTGTTCAAAATGGATTAGATGAAAGGTGGTTTGTTCAAGAGGGTGAATATGTTTCTTTTTTCACTTGGTCTGGAAGCAAGATAACAAACGCAATATGTTTATTACTTCTGAACAATGGTCTTAAAGTTGATCCAAGTGGACAGATTGTACAAGTAAAGACTAGTGAACATGAATTAATTAATGCTTTAAAGTTAATATTAAAAAATGCGAATAAGCTAAAACCTCTAGATTTAGCTATGAGCGCCAACAATAAAGTATTTGAAAAACATGATATCTTTCTGTCTGAAGAATTGTTATCTATGGATTATGAAAAGAAATATCTTGATTTAGATGGTGCTATAAATTTAATAAGATTTATAATCGAAGCAAAATCTCCGCGAGAGTTCTGTCTATAATAAAGAAAAGTGCGTTCCAATAAATACTAGCAGATGCTTCTTTTAGTCATTAATTATATTAACATCGTTAAAGATTTAGATATTGCAGGAAAAAAAGGACTGCTAAAATTAGTATTTAAAAACATCGTGATTAAGGACGGAAGGCTTAAAGATTTTGAACTTTACCAGCCGTTCAAAAAGTTACATGAAGGAGCGGAAATAAAGTGCAAGACACTGGAAACAAAGATAGTTACAACAATTCCGGAGTGCGTGTGTACATACGTACCTACGGCTGGCCGATGGATGTTTATGAAGAAGATAAATATTCTTTTCTTAAAGCAGAAGACGATTTTATCCGCGCTGTTCTTAAACGCGAAGTCCCATTTTCAGGCATTTGCTTGGGTTCTCAACTCTTAGCCAAGGCCTGTGGCGCTCACGTAACCAAGGCGCCTCAGAGAGAAATGGGTTTTATACCGATACAGATTACGAATGAGGGCAAAGAGGATGTTTTATTTCAAGGCATTGATAATGGTTTGCAAGCTTTTCAGTGGCATGAAGATATGTTCGAAGTGCCAAAGGGCGGGCGGTTATTAGCAGAATCTGATAGCTGTCCGCAGCAGGCTTTTCGGATGGGGCCAAGCGCCTATGGTTTGCAATTTCATATTGAAATTACTCAAAAAAGCATATTTGATATATAATAATTTCTTAAAGATACTGAAAAAAGCAAAGGTAAACGCAATTTTCATTTAGGAGTTTAGATGATCCGCATTTGTTTAGCACAGATTAATACAACTGTTGGGGATCTGTCCGGCAATGTCCAGAAAATTGTCGACAGCATCAAAGAGGCTAAAGATAAACAGGTTAACATTATTGTTTTTCCTGAGTTGACGATCTGTGGCTATCCTCCGGAAGATTTGCTTCTTAAGGATCATTTCATCCAAGAAAACAACAAGGCTTTAAATTCTTTTAAAAAGTACGCGACCAATATTGTAGTCATAGCCGGTTTTGTTGATAAAGACGAAAAAGGGAATGTTTTTAATGCGGCGGCAATTATGGCCGCAAAAAAAGTGCGGGGAGTTTATCATAAAAAACACCTGCCCAATTATGGCGTCTTTGATGAGAAACGTTATTTTACCGAGGGAGCAGAAGATCCGGTTTTTGTTTATGACGGAGTTCCTTTCGGGGTTAGTATTTGTGAAGATTCCTGGATGGACGGAGATGTTTTAAAGAAGCAATCTGAGCAGGGGGCAAAGTTTTTTATCAATTTATCGGCGTCTCCATATGATTTCGGCAAGCTCAAACAAAGGGAAGACTTGCTGAAAAAGAGGGCTACCGAGAGTAAATCTTATTTTTGTTATGCCAATTTGATCGGTGGGCAGGATGAACTGGTCTTTGATGGCGGGAGCCTGGTTCTGGATCCGAAGGGAAAAGTTATTGCTTCAGGAAAACAGTTTGCTGAAGAAATGGTGTTTGTCGATCTGCCTGTGGAGGGAAGGAGCAGCAAACGAAAAGGAATGATCGAGTTGCCGTCTCCCACGAACCAATCTTCCAGCAAGCTCATAAAACGAAGTCCGGTAAAAAAATATTCCCGGAATGAGCGGATTTTTAAAGCATTGGTTTTGGGAACACGAGATTATGTACAAAAAAATGGATTTAAAAAAGTGGTATTGGGCTTAAGCGGCGGTATTGATTCGGCTTTAGTGGCGGTCATAGCGGTTGAGGCTATAGGAAAAGACAATGTTATTGGTGTCACGATGCCATCACAGTTTACCTCAGCAGGAACAAAGGGAGATGCTCAAAAATTAGCAGAGAATCTGAAGATTCGTTTTATAGAATCCCCAATTGAAGGCATTTTCAGTAAATATGAGGAAGCCTTGCAGCCGTTTTTCTCTGGATATGAAAGCGACGCTACAGAAGAAAATATCCAGGCCCGGATTCGGAGTAATATTTTAATGGCTCTTTCAAATAAATTTGGATGGCTGGTTTTAACCACCGGCAATAAAAGCGAAATCGCCGTAGGCTATTGTACTTTGTATGGGGATCTGACAGGCGGGTTTGCTATCATTAAAGATGTGCCTAAGACGAAAGTGTATGAAATCGCCAGACTTATAAATAAAGAAAAGGGAGAGGTGATTCCGACAAGCATATTAGATAGGCCTCCTACAGCTGAATTGCGGCATGATCAGAAAGATGAGGATAGTTTACCGCCATATGCGGTTTTAGATCCAATCTTGAAGGCCTATGTTGAGGAGCATCAATCTATAATTAAAATCAGCAAAAAAAGTAAGAAACAGTTGGTTCTCGATGTCGTCAAAATGGTCGATCGCAGTGAGTATAAAAGGCGCCAAGCCCCACCAGGAATTAAAATAAGCCCGCGCGCCTTTGGTAAGGATTGGCGGTTGCCCATTACTAACAAATATAAAGAATCTTAATATTCAGTACTCTTTATTGTAGTTTCATTTTTTATCATTTATAGTCTTTTTACCGGCAAAAGATGAAGACCGCAGTCAAATCGAAAAATGGATCGAGAAAAATGTCCGGGAAGAAGGGCAGATCTTCTTAGGGTGGCGATGCGTTCCGCATGATGATTGGACACGTTTCGGAATCTGTTAAGCTGGAGTTTCGTCAATTATTTGTCGGTTTAGGCAAAGATACCCCCAAAGAAGACTTTGAACGGAAACTGTTTATTATCCATAAAAGACTTTTCAATCAAGTTCTCCTTTCTGATCTCGCACATAAAAATTTTTTTATTTCTGCAGTTTATCCAGTCGCACTATTGTTTATAAGGGGCAGCTGATGGCTGAACAGCTGGATACTTTTTATACTGATTTGGCTGATCCCAATATGGTTTCTGCCTTGGCGATGGTCCACTCTCGGTATAGTACAAATACATTTCCAACCTGGGCCTTAGCGCATCCCTATCGTATTATTTCGCATAATGGTGAAATCAATGCCCTGCGGGGGAATATCAACTGGATGCACGCTCGTGAGATGCAGTTTGTTTCAGAGGCCTTTGGTGATGATCTAAAAAAGATCCTGCCAATTATTGAGCCGGGGGGTAGTGATTCGGCAGCTTCCGTTACGAACTTTGAACTATTGCCTTGCCCTCCCAAGGAAAGGGCTCAAGATAATCCTTGGCAGCAATGGTCATTTATTGAAAGAACCTCCAGCTCGCGTGAAGAAGGATGTGAAAGAGATTTTTGCGTCATGACAAAAGAGTTTTCAGGGGAAGATGGTAAGCTTGAAAAATTACATGCTGTGCGGTTAGAGTTTGGTGAGAAGGATCCAAAAACAGGGCGTGGACCGATGAAAGAGATTCCCGGTTCGGAATTTGAGGTGGGGGCCGATCTTGTCTTGTTGGCGCCAGGGTTTTTGGGGCCGGTTAAATCTGGATTGTTGGAAGATTTTGGCGTGGCATTGGACGAGCGAGGCAATGTGAAAACAGACGTCAGCCAAATGACCAGTATTCCCAAAGTTTTTTCGGCAGGAGATATGCGAAGATGTCAATCTCTCGTGGTTTGGGCCATATGAGGGGAGAACTACCGCGAAATGTGTGGATGATTACTTGACAGCAAAGATTAAATCTGAAAAATGATAATAAACCATAAATAATTTTGCAAAAGAAGGGCAATCGGCGAATCCTAAAAAATGGTTGCCCTCCGGTATTTATAGGTATATAAATATGGTATACTTTATTATAAATTTGGAAGCATGAACAGGAGGAATAATGAAAAAAATATTATTAATCTTAGCCCTTTTAGCTGTATATGGATGTGGATCAAACCAATCAGAACAAGCAAAACAAGTCCCTTCTGAAGATCCTCAAAAGAAAGAGGATCTTTATATTAGCGAAGGCATCTCTTATTTACAGCAAGGAAACGCCGCTGAGGCCATAAAAAGTTTTGACGAGTCTATTAAGCAATATCCGACTGATCCCCGGCGTTATATGGTTTTAGCCCACACGTATATGCGTTTGAAAAACTATTCTCGAGCTATCGATACATATACGGCAGCACTGCGTTATGCTGAAAATAAAGGAGAAGTCTATTATCTTTTGGCTGTATGTTATGGGTTAACAGGTAATCAATCAATGACCCAAGAGAGTATTCAAAAAAGCATTGAGATGTTCACTCAAGATAGGGACGAAGTTAATTTGGCTAAAGCATTGGCTTTTATTCAGAATTTCAACACGAATCAAGCAGTGGCCGAATAAATTAATGGAGGTCGTTGTAAATAATGAAGATGATGCGGTATTGTTTGGTTTTTTCATTGATCCTTTTACTATCAGCAGGAAGCTCTCTTGCTGAACAAGAGGATGATCCAAAAGTCGAGCAAATAAGGCTACTTCAAGAAAAACAAAGAAGGCTGCTTAAAGACTATAATCTGCAATCGCAGGATATGCAGGATTCTTTTAAGGATCAGATAGCAGAGCTGGGGCTTAAGGAAACGACAGACCGGAGAAGAAACCAGATTATTGCTGATCTTAATAAAGCAGAGCAGGATTTAAAAGTGTCCTTTCAATATAATATGAATATTTTGCAACAGGAAGAAAAGGCTTTGCGTGCGAAGAAAAAAGATGAGCCGGAAGTTGTTGCTTTGCAACCCGAAGAAGAGAAGCCCTTGACGGCTGAAGACATACTGCGAGCATCGGAAGAACAACGGTTAGAGATGAAAAAGAAGCTGCTGGAGATACAAAAAAACAGAGCGGAAGAAAAATATGAAAAAAGAAAAAAAAGAGAAGGCTCGATTGGAAAAAATATCAGAGAGCAAAATAAGGACAAGAAGAAAAGATTCAAGGATATGAAAAGAAGAAACAAGAAGAAGAAAGATTTCGATTTGAAGCTTCATTTTAATACGACGTTGAAATCTACGCAAAGCATCTCTGATAGCAGAAGAAATCGAAGTAGCAATAAGCTTAAGGCAAGATAGTAATTATAATAGATTTCTTGGAAATTCTCAGCAAAACCACCACTCAACACATCAATATCTTACTTAATAAAAATTCCTGACATGACATTCATTTTTTTATCGGCAATATTCATGTATCTTGCCTATCCGAATTGTTTTACCTTATATGGCTTTTGGCCTTTTGCCTGGGTGGCAGCTGTGCCGCTTTTTGCTGCTCTAGAAAATAAAGATATCCGACGCCGCGTTCTTTATGGCTTGATCTTCGGCGGCATCTTTTATGCCGTGTTAACGCATTGGTTTTATATTTATAACCCATGCGGATACGTTTTTTTCGTCGGTATGCTGACTTTACAGCCCATTCTTTTTGCGATTGTTTATAAGACAAATTTCAAAACTAAAATTTTTAATTACACGTATTTACCGCTGGCATGGGTTTTGTCGGAGGGGTTACGGACGGTTTTTCTAAAGGGCTTTTCCTGGGATTTGGCACATAGTCAAAGTTTTCATTTGCCGGTATTACAAAGCGTTAGTCTGGCGGGATCCTCGGGGCTGTCTTTTCTAATAATATTTGTTAACAATTGTGTTTACCAATCTATAAAGAACAAGAAGGAAAGAAAGATGGCGCTGTCCCTAGTGGCGGTTATTTTGATTGTTATCTACAGTTTCGGATTTTATAGATTAAAAAAGGCTCAAACAGGAACTTCCTCTCAGCGAATAAATCTCAAAATTTTGACGATTCAGCCTAATATAGATCCGCGATTAAAAATTGATGATAAAAGGGTGGATGACATTGTCGTCAAACAAGTTAATATGACAAAACAATCCCTCTTGTCTTATCGTCCTGACATGATCGTCTGGCCGGAAACGTCAGTTCCTGTAGACTTTTTCTCCGATATGAAAATCGATAAGGCTGTTAAAAGCGTTGTAAGAAATTCCGGAACAAATTTCCTGCTGGGCGCGGCACTAATACGGGAGGGCGATCTTTATAATAGCGCCGTTTTGTTAAACGATCAGGGAGAGCAAAAGGGCATTTATCATAAAAGATTTCTTATCCCCTTTAGTGAGTATTTGCCGGCAGGGGTATTTTGGGGAAAACTGAAAAACTGGTTTAATATTGATAATTACGATTTTTCAAAAGGAGGGCAGGTTGAGCCATTTCTTTTACGACTACCTAAAGAACAAAAAGGAGAGGTTCAGCTGCGTTTTGGCGTCTTGATTTGTTCTGAGGACACGATCGGAAAGACCTTCAGGGAGTACAGGAAATCAGATGTGGACTTTGTTGTCGTCTTGCTTAACGACGCATGGTTTAAAAATGATTTATCTTTAACTCTGCACGCGCAAAATGCTATTATACATGCGGTTGAAAATGGTTATCCTGTTGTGCGTGTTGCCAATTCCGGATGGTCCTGCATGATTGATCCTTATGGCAGGATATCTCCCCGGGAGCGAAAATTGAGTGAAGAGGCTTTTTTTCAGCACACTCTTGTTTTTGATTAGAAAAACATTTATCATATAGATTTTGATGCCTGCAACCCGCCTTTGATATAATATAATCCGAATAATGGAGATTGATGATTTGTTTGAAGTTTTAATGGATAGACTATTATTAACACTAATTTTACTATTTTTTTTAGGTCAAGGGGTGAGTTTTGCCGGAGGAGCAGCCGCCCGACAGCAGCAGATCGACGTTCGTCCCCGTGTCAATATTTCTTCACCTCCCAAGCCGGGAGTGTGGCCGGATATGAAGAAAGAGGAAGAGATTCCGGTGCAAGAGGAGGAGGTTCCGCCACCAAAACCCATTGTGAAGGTTGCGTATCCGGAGAGCAAGGTTTTGGTAAGCGCCGAAACACTAGCCATGAAACGAACGGATGAAGGGCAGTCTGGGAGTCAAATAGCAACGAGCATGAATGAAAACTGGGGTAAGATATTTGCCCGTTTCGATCAATCCAGCGAGATGTGGTTCGAACTTCATGATGTTCGCATGCGTATGATGGTTGTTTCGCGGTATATCGATTTGTATGGTCAGTTCGGCGTGCGAATTAATAATCCGCCTGCGCATTATGTTAATTTGATAAATGGCATGGCACGTAGCAATCCATCTGCCCTGCTCAACCCGATGGATCAAATTATCCGCATGCTTGCCATTATCGAGTATGATTATAACAGTGGTGAAGATAAAGACGCCCTGGCAAGAACTATTCTTACAGATGAAAAAACTTTCAGAGAGAATAAAACAAGGCTGGGGTTGAAATAGCACATCCAATCTCAAAGGCAAAGATATGTGTAAAAATAAAGAAGTCATTTTTGTTTTACTATGTTTAATGTGGGGCCATGTTCTTCTCAATGATGTTTTTGCCGGGGCGGTGGCTAAGCGCCAGCGGCAGCAAAGGCAGCAAATGATGAAGCAAAAAATGGCACAGCAGAAGATGATGCAGATGCGGCAAATAAAAAAACAACAGGCCGTAGCCCGGCAACAGGCGATTGCTCAACAGCAAGCAGGGCAAAAAGTGGCTGCGGAAGGAATGATGATACAAAAAATTGAACAAGAGATGATCAACCGCAACACCCTTGTGGCGGATATTGTTAATTTGGATCAGTTGGTAGCGGCGCTAGACCGCTCAAGCAATCCCTGGGAGCTGGTTATTGACGACGAGGCCAAGGAGGCGGTTGTCTATTTTTATATTAACCGCTATCGTCAGGAAGGGGTGCGCATCAATAAGGGGCCTTTCTTTTATGTTAAACTGATTGATACGATGGCCCGGGAGCAGCCAGATATGTTAACGCAGCCTTTTGCTGTAGTGCTGAAAATTTTATCGATTATTGAGTATGACTTTGATAATGGACAGAGCAAAGATTTTTTGGCGCGGCAGGTTTTGGGTGAACAAGGGTATCGGGAGAATAAGAAACGCTTGGGCAGGATGTAATAATTATTATTTGATATGAAAGAAAAATTTCTGAATCTTATGCGGCAAATTGTTCAAGAAGGCGGAGAAATTGCGCTTGATCTCTTGAATGATAATAAGCCAACTCTTAAGCCGGATCAATCTGTGTTGACAGAAACTGATACGGCGATATCAGCTTTAACCCGTCGGGTATTGGGGGATTTATTAGAAACAAAAGAACATATTTTGATTGATGAAGAAGATCCCCGGAGTGTGCAGCATTTTGATTCCCATGTTTTAGAATCGACTCCTTATATTTGGGCGGTTGACCCGATTGATGGCACGCGTAATTATGCTAATCACTTCCCTGTTTATGGCGTTTCTATCGGATTGATAAAAGACTGTAAGCCTTGGTTGGGTTGTGTGTGTTTTCCGGCGCTCAATGAACTTTTTTATACTGATGGAAATAAGGCCTATTTTGTAAAGCGGCCTTTTTGTGGAGATACGGAAACGACAGAAATATTTTTTATTGATCAAGAAATCACGCAGCAGTCGGAATTTTATCTTATTGAAAAATTCTTCAAAAATTTTAATTGGGATTATAATTTGTGTCATATCTTGATTCCCGCTTGTGCTGTCTCTGATTTGTGTTGGCCGGCCATCGGTCGCGGATGCGGCTGTATGTTTAAAGCCCATCTTTGGGATTTTGCGGGATCTTGGCCCATTTTTCAAAAAGCGGGCCTTGAATTGCGATCAATTGAAACGGGGACTGTATTAGACACGCTGAATGTTTTCCATTATATGGGGGTTGAAGGGAATGTTTGGCGGCTGAAAGACCACTATATTCTTTCAAGTGAGCGAAATTTCGGCATTTTGCGCCAAAGTATTACAAAAAAAAAGGTTTTGCCTCAGATTTAAGGGAAATAGTGCTTTTGGCACCGAAAAAAACTTGACACGTATTATATATATTTGTATATTGTAGGCGGTTTAAGGGCGTTGATGTCCTCAAGAGACCAGTGGTTTTTTGAGGATTTTTTTGTGCAAACATGATGAAAAAGGCAATCTTATATTTAGAAGATGGAACGCGCTTTGCAGGAACATTTCTCGCTGTAAGCGGAGAAACGGCCGGAGAAGTTGTCTTTAATACCGCCATGAGCGGTTATCAGGAAATCCTCACTGATCCTTCCTATGCAGGTCAAATTGTTACGATGACCTATCCCTTGATCGGAAACTATGGCGTTAATGAAGAGGACATTGAATCTAAAGGTGTGCATGTTAAAGGATTTGTTGTTAAAGAATTTTGCCGGCAGCACTCTAATTTTCGCGCTACGAAAAATCTTATTGATTATTTGAATGATAATAAAATTATAGCTATCGAAGATATTGACACGCGGGCGTTGACCAGGCATTTGCGGCTATTCGGGGTGATGAAAGGGATTATATCCACTGAAGATTTCGACTCAGAAAGCCTGGCAAAGAAGTTGGCGCAGATTCCTTCCATGGCGGGCAGTGATTGGGTGAAAGAGGTGACAACAAAAAAGACCTATGTATGGCCCGCGGAAGGAGGGGCAGCGCGTTTTAAAGTGGCGGCTATTGATTGCGGTATTAAATTTAATATTCTGCGCGTCTTGGCAGGTCTTGGCTGTGATATTCATGTCTTTCCAGCGAAGACTCTTCCAAAAGAGATTCTGGCCATTAATCCCGACGGCATTCTTGTTTCCAACGGCCCGGGAGATCCTGCGGCGGTTACGTATGTGATAGAAAATTTAAAGAGTTTTATCGGGAAGCTTCCGGTCTTCGGAATATGCCTCGGGCATCAGATGTTGGGGCTGGCATTAGGAGGCGAGACCTATAAATTGAAATTCGGTCATCATGGAGCCAATCATCCCGTAAAACATATGGTGAATAATCAAATCGGCATCACGTCTCAGAATCATGGTTTTTGTGTGGATCTAAAAAGTTTCAAGAATGATGATGTAGAGATGGTGGATTTAAATTTGAATGATAACACCGTGGAAGGTATGCGTCATAAAAAATACCCTGTAATTTCGTTCCAGCATCACCCGGAGGCTTCCCCGGGGCCGCATGATGCGCAGTATTTGTTTAAATATTTTGTGGAGATGATGGAGGAACATAAGTCGTGAATTTTATATCATGCCAAAACGAACAGATATTAAAAAAATATTACTTCTAGGTTCCGGGCCGATTGTTATCGGTCAGGCCTGTGAATTCGACTATTCAGGAGCTCAAGCGTGCAAGGCCTTGAAAGAAGAAGGATATGAAATAGTATTAGCTAATTCCAATCCTGCTACGATTATGACCGATCCTGAGTTTGCCGACCAGACATATATTGAACCCCTCACACCTGAATTTATCGAATACATCATTGAGAAAGAGCGCCCGGATGCCATTTTGCCTACGCTGGGAGGTCAGACGGCGTTGAATATTGCTATTAAGCTCTGGGAAAACGGCGTATTGGAAAAATATGATGTCAAAATGCTGGGGGCCGATTATGATGTCATCAAAAAGGCGGAAGATCGCGAGCAGTTTAAGCAGGCGGTTTTAAAGATCGGGCTGGATCTTCCTCAAAGTTCTTTTGCCAAGAATATGGACGAAGCGTGGAAGGTCGTCAAGGAGATGGGTTATCCGCTTATTATCCGCCCGTCTTTCACTCTTGGGGGAACCGGCGGAGGGATCGTTCATAATGATGAGGAGTTTGAAAAGACGGCTTCTTTGGGGATGGAAAGCAGCATCATTAACGAGGTTCTTATTGAGGAATCAATTGTCGGTTGGAAAGAATATGAGCTGGAGGTTATGCGCGATAATAAAGATAATGTTGTTATTGTTTGCTCGATCGAGAATTTAGACGCTATGGGCGTTCACACAGGAGATAGCATAACGGTTGCTCCGGCGCAGACCCTCACCGACAAGGAATATCAGGCTATGCGAGACGCTTCTTTGGCGCTTATTCGTGAAATAGGTGTTGAGACAGGCGGATCGAATATTCAGTTTGCTGTTGACCCTAAGGATGGACGCATGGTTGTGATTGAGATGAATCCGCGCGTTTCACGAAGCTCTGCTTTAGCCAGTAAGGCAACGGGTTTCCCTATTGCCAAGTTTGCGGCGAAGTTGGCGATCGGATATTCTTTAGATGAAATCCAGAATGATATTACACGCGAGACCCCGGCCTCCTTTGAACCAACGATCGATTATTGTGTTGTAAAAATGCCGCGTTTTACTTTTGAAAAATTTCCTGAAGCCAAAGATATTCTCGGCGTTCAAATGAAATCCGTTGGAGAAACAATGTCGATAGGCCGCACCTTTAAAGAGGCTTTGCAAAAGGCCCTGCGGGGTTTGGAGATCGGGCATAGCGGTTTGGATAATAAATTAAATTTTAAAGACATTCCGGATGATAAAATCGCTCTGCGTCTTAAAGAGCCGAACGCTTCAAGAATATTTTATGTAAAGTATGCTTTGCAAAAAGGGATGTCTCCGGAAGAAATCTCCAAGATCAGCCTCATTGATATTTGGTATATTGCGCATATCAAGCAGATTGTGGATTTTGAAAATGTTTTGATCGCAACATTTAAAAAAGACAAGGCCTTGGGCAAAGATATTATCCGTAAGGCGAAGAAGTATGGGTTTAGTGATGTGCAACTGGCCAGGCTTATGGGCATGAAAGAATTGGCCTTTCGGCGAATACGTAAAGAGATGGGTATTGTGGCGACATTCAAACAAGTTGATACCTGCGCCGCTGAATTTGAGGCCCACACGCCGTATTATTATTCGACTTATGAATCAGAGGATGAGGCTATTATCGAGGACAGAAAATTAACGGAAAAACTTAAGAAACAAGGGCAGGCGGATCGAAAAAAAATTATGATTTTGGGTGGCGGCCCGAACCGTATCGGGCAAGGTATTGAATTTGACTATTGCTGCTGTCACGCGTCTTTTGCCGTTGGAGAGATGGGGTACGAGTCGATTATGGTGAATTCAAATCCGGAAACCGTCTCGACGGATTATGACACATCCGACCGTCTGTATTTTGAGCCGTTAACTTTTGAAGATGTGATGAATATTCTTGATGTTGAACATCCAGACGGTGTGATTGTGCAATATGGGGGGCAGACACCTTTAAATCTGGCGCGACGTCTTGCGGATTCCGGGGCGCCGATCATAGGGACTTCAGTGGATTCTATTGATTTGGCAGAAAACCGGGAAAGGTTTTCTGACTTTATCGGGTCTGTCGGTATTCAGCAACCGGCAAATGGATCAGCTGTTTCTGCAGAGGAGGCAGTTGATATCGCCCGGCGCATTGGTTATCCTCTTTTGGTTCGTCCATCGTATGTCCTTGGCGGGAGGGCCATGCGCATTGTTTATGACGAGGAGTCTCTGCTGTCTTTCATCAGTGAGGCTAAAGAAGTTTCGGCCGGACATCCGATTCTCATTGATAGATTTATTGAGGATGCGATTGAAGTAGATGTTGATGCGATTTGCGATGGCAAAGAGACTAAAGTGGCCGGTATCATGGAGCATATTGAGCACGCCGGGATTCATTCCGGTGATTCCGCATGCTGCATTCCTCCCCCGACGATAAGTGAAGAATTGATTGAACAGATCAAAACATATACTTGTAAAATTGCTGAAGGCTTAAAGGTCGTCGGTCTTCTTAATATACAGTTTGCTATTAAAGGCAGCGCGGTCTATGTGTTGGAAGTTAATCCGCGCGCTTCGCGTACTGTCCCGTTTGTCAGTAAAGCCATCGGCACGCCGTTGGCCAAAGTGGCGGCGCAAGTCATGATGGGTAAGAATCTCACAGATTTTGATCTTAAGGATCAAAAAGATCTTAAGTATATGTCGATAAAAGAGTCGGTTCTGCCATTTTCAAGATTCTCGGGTGTGGATATTGTGTTAGGACCGGAGATGAAATCTACCGGAGAAGTTATGGGGATTGCTGATGATTTTGGCGTGGCTTTTGCCAAGTCACAATTATGCGCCAACCAGGGCTTGCCCGGCAAGGGAAAGATATTCGTTAGTGTTAAAGATGAGGATAAACGTAACAGCATCTTTTTTGCCAAAAAACTGGCAGATCTTAATTTCAAGCTGGTTTCTACGAAGGGGACGGCCAGGGTTTTGAAGACGAATGGCGTTGATGTTCAGCTGGTCGATAAAAATGGAGAAGGTAAAAACAATGTGTTGACATTGATCAAAAAAAATGAGATAAATTTAATTATCAACACGCCTTCAGGTAAACGTAGCGAATCTGATATGCGGGCCATTCGGGCTGCCGCTATTTTGCATAACGTTCCGTGTATTACAACTCTTCAAGGGGCATGGGCGGCTGTTAATGGTATCGAGGCCAGTGCGAAGAAAAAATTTACCGTTAAATCTCTGCAAGATTATTATAATTCTGCTGACACTATTTCAAATTCAAAGTAAGAAAGGACACGTATTGTGTGTGCCATAATCGGGATAGCTAATCATCCGGAAGCGGCTCGGATTGCTTTTTTAGGCATGTATGCCTTACAGCATCGGGGAGAGGAGGCTGCCGGTATCGCCGCTTATGACGGCAAGGAAATTCGCTTGGTGAAGAATCCCGGGCTGGTAGCGGATGCCATAAATGAGCAAAGCCTGAGTGAGTTGGCGGGAACAACGGCGGTGGGACATTGTCGCTATTCCACAACAGGTTCAAGCAGCCGTAAGAATATCCAGCCTTTTTTGGTTGTTCACAAACAGCGCCCTATTGCTATAGCGCATAACGGGAATCTTACCAATACTGAAAAATTGTATAACCGGCTCGAGGAGGAGGGCGCCATATTTCAGACGACAATGGACTCTGAGGTGATTGTCCACTTGCTGGCAAGGGCCAGGAATGGCGACTTGATGGAATGGTTTTCAAAAGTCTTGTCTCAATTAGAAGGGGCTTTTTCACTGATATTCTTGGTCGGCAGCAAAATTGTTGGCGTCCGGGATCCACAAGGTTTCCGCCCATTGTGTTTGGGGAAATTAGAAGGCGCTTATATTCTGGCATCGGAAAGCTGCGCTTTTGATATTCTTAAAGCGGAGCATGTGCGGGAGATTGAGCCAGGTGAAATTGTAATTATTGATGGCGACAAAATTGAATCGAAGTTTCTGCCGGCTAAGGAAAAAATCCGCAAGGCGCATTGTATTTTTGAGAATATATATTTCTCCCGGCCGGACAGCGATATTTTTGATGATAATGTTTATGAGGCTCGAAAAAGGCTCGGCGTTCAATTAGCGAAAGAGAGCCCTGTTTGTGGCGCTGATTTTGTTATGCCGATCCCGGATTCAGGCGTGTATGCGGCGCTTGGTTATGCCAAAGAATTAAACCTTCCCTTTGAAGTAGGCATGATACGGAATCATTATATTGGCAGAACTTTTATCCAGCCCTCACAAATGATCCGTGATTTTCGTGTAAGAATAAAACTAAACCCCATTAGGGATGTTTTAAAGGGGAAAAAGATCATTGTGATTGAGGATTCAATTGTTCGCGGGACAACGAGCCGTAGCCGTATAGAAGAATTGCGAAAGGCAGGGGCAAAAGAAATTCATATGCGCATCAGCTGTCCTCCCATTAAATCTCCCTGCTTTTATGGTATAGATTTTCCCAGTAAAAACGAACTGATAGCTTCGAGCAAAACAGTACAAGAAATTGCTGATTTTATTAAAGTAGATTCACTGAAATATTTGAGTTTGGCAGGCATGCTTTCCGTTATGAAGCATCCTAAAGATTTCTGCCATGCCTGTTTTACCGGAGAATATCCGGTAAAGGTTCCGGAAAATAAAAGTAAATATTTATTGGAAGGCCGTTCAGCATAACGTTTTAAAGTAGCAAATTAAAGGGGCGGCCTTTCAGGGCTTGGTCTTTTTATTTTCTTTTTAATAAAATTAAAAGTTAGGCTTATATCATGAGCAAGTTTATTTTTGTGACTGGAGGTGTTGTTTCCAGTTTGGGAAAAGGTATCGCGGCAGCGTCTATAGGAAAGCTCCTGGAATCACGAGGCCTTGTTACCTCTATGATCAAATGTGATCCGTATATTAATGTCG
>JAGLNJ010000064.1 GCA_023139575.1 Candidatus Omnitrophota bacterium
TGCCTGAAACGGTTCAGATTATTTCCAAATTTAATCCGATGTACTATCTCGTTCAAGGTGTCCGGTACAGTGTATCTGGATTTTGCCAGACTTCTGTGTGGTTATGCGCCGGGGTTTCGTTAATTATGGCCCTCACATCCTTCTATTCAACGATTTTTTTGTTCAAAATCGGCTATAAATTACGCACCTGAACCTAAAGAAAGAATAGAGGGTAGTACCCTAACAATATTTAATTTGCGGGTAGATCTCTTAAAAATATTGTCATCCCCGAATGTTTTAATCGGGGATCCAGGATTATCCTCTGGATTCCCGCCAAGAACCTGCGGGAATGACAAATAAATTAATTATAATGCACAATAATACATCAAAATTGATATGTTATAAGTAAAAAATGCATATAAAACATCAAAAGTGATAAAATATATTAAAGATATTTAAATTTTGACATAACACATCAAATATGATATATTTTAAGTGCACAGATGAGATGTAGGGTTAAAAAGGAAGGGTTAATATGATTAGCACTAATATGTCAGATCAAGCTATTCTCAATGAAATAGGGTCACGGATTTCCAGGTACAGGCTGAATAAAAATATGACCCAAGAACAATTGGCCAATGAGGCAGGTGTTTCGACATCCACTATCCAACGCGCTGAAAATGGCTCATCTATTCAATTATTAAAACTATTACAAATATTACACGCCCTTAATTTAAGTGATAATGTAGAATTATTTATACCTGATGTTGCCACGAGCCCACTTCAGCAATTATCTATGAAAGGCAAAACCAGGCAGCGTGCTTCACACTCTGAAAAAAATCCAAATGAAACCAATTGGACTTGGGGTGATGAAAAATGACTTCCGCAGAAGTTAGACTTTGGGGTACAAAAATTGGTGCCGTAGCCTGGGATAATCAAAGAGACATTGCAGACTTTGAATATGATCCTCATTTTATCAAAAGTGGTATCGAAGTTTCCCCGATTGCCATGTCCCTTTCCTCCAAAATTTATTCTTTTCCAGCCTTAAGTAAGGGTGCGTTTCACGGCCTGCCTGGATTATTAGCAGATTCACTACCTGACAAATTTGGAAACGCGTTGATTGATACTTGGTTAGCGGGGCAAGGAAGGACACCGGAAAGTTTCAACGCAGTCGAACGTTTGTGTTATATAGGAAGCCGTGGTACGGGGGCATTGGAATTCGAGCCTATGATAGGACCCAAACGTCAACATTCGAAAAAAATTAATATTAATTCTCTGGTAGGACTTGCCAGTGAAATTCTTACCAAAAGACGTGAATTTACGCAATCTTTTTCTGTTCCCAAAAGAGAAAAAGCATTACAGGACATATTAAGAGTTGGAACTTCTGCAGGAGGGGCCAGAGCTAAGGCCGTGATTGCCTGGAACCATAAAACGGAAGATGTCCAATCGGGGCAAATTGATGCCGGTGAGGGATTTTCGTATTGGATATTAAAATTCGATGGTGTTGCCGGAAACGTTGATAAAGATCTCGATGATCCGAAAGGATATGGGCTGATCGAATATGCTTATCACAAAATGGCATTGGAGGCCGGGATCGAAATGACCGAATGCAGGTTGCTTCCTGAAAATGGCAGGAGTCATTTTATGACAAAGAGATTTGACCGCACGGAAGAAGGGAAAAAAATTCATATGCAATCATTAGGGGCATTGGCCCATTATGATTTTAATATGGCAGGAGCCTACTCTTATGAACAGGCGATTCAAGTTATACGCAAATTACGCTTACCCATGAGCGCCATAGAAGAACAATTTAGACGAATGACATTTAATATTATGGCAAGAAATCAAGATGACCATGTTAAAAATATTGCGTTCTTAATGGATAAAAAGGGCGAGTGGAAATTATCTCCAGCCTTCGATGTTATTTATAGTTATAACTCTTCAGGTCGGTGGACGAGCAAGCATCAAATGTCCATGAATGGAAAACGGGATCAATTTGAAAAAGAGGATTTTATCGCATTTGCCAAAACGGCGTCTATGAAAACAGGAAAGGCCGAAGCGATCCTTTCTGAAGTTCAAGCAGCTGTATCAAAATGGCCAAAAATTGCCGAAAATGTTAATATACCTTATGTAACAATAAAAAAAATTGACTCTACTTATCGAAAAATCATAAAGCGATAAATTCCGTTTCAACTATTTTTTCTGAAGAAAGGGACTCCCATTAAAAGAAAGTGCCAAGCACAATTTGGGGACAGGCATGAGGTGAGATGCCCCGCATCGTCATAATTGTAATCCGTATACACCCCGGTCTTCTTTATAAGGCGGCCGGTATTATTGTATGCGTAACTCACCGCCTGCCCCGAACATGCGTCAAGCGGTTGAAGTCATCATAACTGTAATCAACCGCATCGACAGCGTCGCTGTAATCCAGTGTGTCCCGCCCGCCGAAACGGTTGTAAGTGTTCCTTATTTTTCATCCTCATCCACTTGCTGTCCCTTTTTGGGGACTGTCCCCTTCGCA
>JAGLNJ010000065.1 GCA_023139575.1 Candidatus Omnitrophota bacterium
GTGTTAAATCAAAGTATCAGGAACACCATATTGATGAAAAACCTTATATATTCATGAAGTCAGATTCCGGCACATACGGGATGGGTGTCATGCCGATTGAAGATCCTCAGGACATTCTTTCTCTCAACCGTCGAAACCGCAATAAACTTTACAAAGGTAAAGGCTCGCGCGTCATCGACCGGTTTTTGCTGCAGGAAGGTGTGCCGACCATCTATAATATTGAACATGAAGTCAGTGAAGTTTGTATGTATCAAATCGAAAATAATCTCATCGGAGGCTTCTATCGCTCTCATTCCGCAAAAGGAGAAAGAGAAAACCTGAATGCCAAGGGCATGGTTTTTAAAAAAATGTGTCCCCATTTAAAAAGATATGGAGACTGTGGCGTTCATCATGATGTTAATGTCTTTGACATCTACCGCATCCTGGGCCGCATCGCAGCGATTGCCGCGCATCGTGAAATCATCCAACTGGAGGCCGTGGAAAAATGAATTTCGTTTTTTTGATGGATCCCCTGGATCAGGTGAAAATGGAAAAGGACACCTCCTTTATTTTGATGTTGGGGGCACATAAACGAGGACATCAAGTCTTTTTTTTAGCTGATGGCGGAATTTCTCAGACCCATGAAAAATCAATTTTTCACGTTGATCACGTGACCCCGCAACGCAATAAAGAACGGCCTTTTATTATCAATGCCCATAAAGAGTTGCATGAGTATGACGTCGATGCTGTTTTTATCCGAACGGATCCTCCCTTTGACTACAAATATTTGATGCATACATGGATGCTGGATCGGCTTTCTCCACATATCGCGGTTATCAATACCCCTTCCGGTATACGTACCGCAAATGAAAAAGTTTGGGCCATGCAATTTGCGTCAGTGATTCCGTCGACTTTGTTAGGCAGAAATAAAGCGGATTTGTTAACTTTTATCCAACGTGAGCAGGATGTCATCGCCAAACCTACCGACGGTTTCGGCGGCCAAGCGGTATTCCGTTTAGCTGAAGGTGAGCTTAACACCAATGTCATTTTAGAAACACTGACCCATAATTTCAGCAGAGATATTATTCTGCAGAAATTTGTCCCGGAATCATCTGAAGGTGATAAACGTATTCTATTATTAAACGGCAAACCCCTGGGGGCCGTGTTGAGGCGTCACGCGGCTGATGACCACCGCAATAATTTTTTCTCGGGGGGTAAACCCCTTAAAGCAGACATTACAGAAAATGATTTAATGATTATTCACCAATTGAAGCCACATTTGATTAAATCAGGGCTTTATTTTGTCGGTATTGACATCATCGGCGACTTCCTGATTGAGATAAATGTGACTTCCCCGACTTGCCTTCAGGAAATCAATCGATTCAATAACAAACAACTGGAAAACGATGTCATCGATTTTGCCGAAAATCTGGTCAAATCGAAACAAGACAAGGAGTGACTGTGAATGAGCTGACCCTTTACTTTTCACCCTCCTGCCCCTTCTGCCGGAAAGTTTTTAATTTTATGCAATCCCGGAAAATAAATATTCCTTTGAAAGATGTGAGTCTGGAATCATCATACCGCGATGAATTGATGAACATCGGAGGCAAGACCCAAGTGCCCTGCCTCATTATAAATGGTGAGGCGTTATATGAATCGGATGATATTATCCAATGGCTGGAAACTAATTTCAGGGATTAAAAAATTGCAGATTAAATCTTCATTTTTTCGATATCAGATGTATGCAGCCCTTTCGCTTTCGTGTTGAAAAACTGTTCCTTATCCTGAGCCTGATAGAATGTCACCCCGATCGGATCCGCACCACGATGTTTACTGAAATGTTGTATAAAACCCGCTGCCATCGCAATGATCTCTTTGCATGGTTCGTTACCTTTTAAAATAACCGTCGGGCCGGAAACAACGGTTGGTTCTAAAATATAATCAGATGGTTTGGCATATTTAATCAAAAGATCATTTTCCATTTCATCACGTCCAACAATGACTTTGGTCTTGTCATCAATGCGGTAATGCCGCCCCCATCTTATTGATATCGTTTCCCGGTAATCATTAAGCCCGTGGCTAAAGAGATCTTTAAGCCGGCTGGCATAATGTTGATCCGTTAATTTACACCCACCCGCTGGCCCGGGGTATTCTTTGATGCCGAATTTATCAGCCAGGGCAATTTGATCCGTTCTTCCTCTGCCGGATATTTCCAGAAGTTTTTCGCGATCAATAATATTAAGTTTTTCCGGAATAGTGGCGTCCAACAGGCGGGCCGATAAAGGGCGTAATAAATAACCATCCAATCCGGCTTGTTGTTCGATTTTTTTTAACGCATGCCTTTTTTGCGACATGGGACGTTGGCCCAATACTTCACCCGTAAAAACAAACGCCGCGCCGATGTCACGCATGTAATTGGCTGCCTTTTTAAGCATATAAATCTTACAATCAATGCAGGGATTCATCGCAGAGCCGTAACCGTTACGGGAATTTTTCACAACTTCAAGGTAATCTTCGTCAAGTTGATGAAACACAAATTTGACGCCAAGACGATTGGCAGCTTCTTTAACTTTTTCATAATCAATAATCCAGGGCAAGCCAAAAAACAACGCATGCACCTCAAAGCCAAGTTCCGATATTAGCTTTGTGGCGATTTGGCTGTCCAAGCCCCCGGAAAAAAGTCCCACTGCTTTTTGTTTCATGACATAATGATATTTACGTATTAATAAAATGATCCTATTAGCTCATACCAATTTATAATATTGCCCCTTGATTAGCAACAAGTAAATATTAATAATAATTCATCCGGAACGTTTCCTTCTTTTATCCATAACTTGAAAAAATCCTTGTCATAAATTATACTATTTGATAGTATACAAATTCAATTTTCTATTACTCATAAACAAAGAAATCTATTATGAAAAACAAAAAGAGTTTAATGACAGGAGCAGAAGTAATAATCAAATGCCTTGAGGCCCAAGGAGTTGATATCCTTTTTGGCTTGCCGGGCGGATCCGTTATTCCGATCTTTGACGCCTTGGTCGAATCAAAAATGAAATTGGTTCTTGTACGCCATGAACAGGGCGCTACGCATATGGCTGATGGATATGCCCGCGCCACCGGTAAAACCGGCGTTGTGGTCGTTACCAGCGGTCCCGGGGCAACTAATACCGTTACTGGCATTATGACAGCCATGATGGACTCTGTACCTATGGTTCTTTTGACAGGACAGACTATAACCCCGATGTTAGGAAAAGATGCTTTTCAAGAGGCTGACACCTTTGGTATCACGATGCCGATCGTCAAGCACAGCTATCTTGTAAAAGACACCAATGAACTGCCGAGAATCATCAGCGAAGCCTTTCATATCGCCAATTCCGGACGTCCGGGCCCTGTTTTAATTGACTTACCCAAAAACGTATCGGCTGGCCTTTTCACCGGGAAATCTTTGAAACAGAAAATGGATATCCCCGGCTATAAAGCCGTCCCCAAGCCAGGCACCCGGGATATCAAGAAAATGGCCAAGATGTTCAAAGGAGCCAAAAAGCCTCTGCTTTTAGTTGGCCAAGGCGCTGTCATCAGTCAAGCTGACAAAGAAGTGCGCGCCTTTGCAGAAAAACTTCAATCACCGGTTGTAAACACTTTGCTTGGTAAGGGAGCTTTTCCTGAGACGCATCCTCTTTCCTTAGGGATGGTAGGAATGCACGGGACCGCCTATGCCAACAAAGCGTTGATCAATTGTGATTTAATCTGCTCAATCGGTTCCCGATGGGATGATCGGATTAACAGCAATAATGACGAATTTTGTATCGGAGCCAAAAAGCTTCATATTGATATTGATTCCGCAGAAATTAATAAGGTCGTCAAACCGGATGCTATTGTTATCGGTGACGCTAAATCAGCTCTGCAAGAACTGATTAAATATGTAAACACATTAAACACAGAAGAATGGTTAAAAGAGATTGAATATTATAAAAAAGAATTTCCTTTAAAAATTGATATGGATAAGGGCTTGAATCCCCCCTACATTATTGATACGCTCTATCAATTGACCAGGGGTAAAGCCATTGTGGTTACGGACGTCGGGCAGCACCAAATGTGGGCGGCGCAATTCTACAAAAGTGATCATATCCGCAATTGGTTGTCATCAGGCGGTGCCGGGACCATGGGTTATGGTTTCCCTGCTGCTGTGGGGGCTCAATTCGGACGACCGAAAGATACGGTTGTCGCTATCGTCGGTGATGGCGGCTTTCAGATGACAGCATTTGAGTTGGCCACAGTTGCTATCCACAAATTACCGGTTAAAATTATCATTATGGACAATAAATTTTTGGGTATGGTACGCCAATGGCAGGAATTATTTTTCGATAACCGCCTTTCCGGCGTTGATTTGGAAGGCAATCCGGATTTCGTCAAATTAGCTGAAAGTTACGGCATCAAAGGATATCACTTTAATAAAATAAGCGACACCAAAAAAGTTTTGACGGCCGCCTTAAAGCATAACGGCCCGTGTCTTATACATGCTGAAATCATCAAAGAAGGCAATGTATTCCCTATGGTGCCTGCCGGTAAATCAGCTTATCATATGATTATCGAACCGCCGAAAACCAGGTTAGAAAAACCAACTGGAAGTACTTAATTGACACTAAAAGGATCGAATATGAATCCCAAAAAAAATGATGCCAAACGCAATATTCATACGATAAGCATGCTGGTCGCTAACAAGCCGGGTGTACTCGTGCGCATTGCGCACGTCTTTGCCCGACGGGGTTACAATATTGACTCCTTGGTTGTTTCACCAGCCTATAATCCCCGCTATTCGCGCATGACCACAACTGCGCAGGGCGATCCGGAGACTTTAGAGCAAATTATCAAACAGGTTAACAAGCTTGTTGATGTCATTCACGCGGCTGAACATACAGGCGAAGATTCTGTCCATATTGAACTCGCTTTGGTTAAAGTAAAGTTTACAGCGACCACAAAATCCATTTTTTCTAAATTGGCCAAAAAATTCCATGCGCGTGTCATTGATGAAACAGCTGATACCCTTATCATTGAGCAAGCGGGAACGACTGAAAAGCTCGATGAAATGGAGGCCTTGATGAAAAAATACAGTGTTGTGGAGATGGTCCGTACAGGTAAGATTGTTATGGCCAGGGGTGTAAGCGAAACGTAATTCTTAATTTGCCTTCCGGGACACATCCTCCTTTGGGTTGTGTCCCTGTTTTTTCATATCCGGAAAATCTTTTGGAGGTAAAATGAGCATGGATATTATGGTATTTTCTTCGTTGTGGTCAATACAGGCAATTTGACAGCGGCCACGGTCAATATCCTCAATTTCCCAGCCCAAATATTGCGTGATAGCGCAGCGCAAGGCGTCCCACTGTAAATGAAAAAGAAACTGCTCCTCTTCATCCTCAATTTCTAAATTTTTCAGGGTTGGAAGAAACGGGATATGACAAATATCCAAAAGCTTTTTGCCGGCACAAAAGCCTAAATACTTTTCTTTTACAGAGATATCCTTTCCGCAGGCCATTTTGGAGAAATCAAATGACTTCAGGCAATCTCCCTTTATATCAATTTGAATGATAGATGTTGTGTCATCACAAGGCATATGTTTACCTTTCGAGGGCGCCTCCGGTTTGATATTCCGCAACGCGCGTTTCGAAAAAAAATTTTCCTTCTTTAGATCAATAACTTCACTCATCATGGGATAAAATACTTCCTTTGTCTAGGCCAAAGTTAAGGTATTTTAAGGTGGAAAATTTGTCGAGGCGAAAATGGAATGCCTGAATAAACTTCCCATGGTGTTTGATAATTCAATGACTGATGTAACCGATCCGTGTTGTACAAATCAAAGTAATCTTTCAGTCCATTACGGACATCTGTGATCGGCTGATATTCCTGAACATAAATACTCTCATATTTGGCCGTCCTCCAGAGGCGCTCAATAAAAATATTATCAAAGACACGACCGCCATCCATGCTGATCTGAAGATGTATAAAAACATTGGGCAGTTACTGCGCCTTACAAAAAAACAAGAAAACTCCTCCCTTCGGTCGTCATAACTTCTTGCGTTCTTAGGAAAGGAGTTTTCAGCAGTTTGGAAAGTTTTATTCTTTCCTGAACTGTAAAAAAATAGCGAGGGTGAGACTCGAACTCACGACAACACGGGTATGAACCGTGCGCTCTAACCAGCTGAGCTACCTCGCCATTAAATATTGCAAAAGAATGAATTAAAGGGTAATTTTACGTGAAAGATCGCGAAATATCAAGCTTTTTCTTTCTGAGAATTTATTTAAAAAGACAACTTTTGAAGGGTTAAAACTTCCAGGTAATCAGTTTGTCATTGTCAAAATAAAGGCGGATTGATTCCCGGTCCCCAATCTCTTTTTTATCCAATATTTTTTCGTAAGCCCATATTTCCATACTGCTTACACTGGAACCGGACCGGAAGACATTGTCCGGTTCACCGAATTGAGCTTTGATCTCTTCTTTTGAAAGGGCTTTTTGTAATTTTTTGGAAGTTATTTGCTGGTGAAGATTAGCGTAATTTTCCTTCTTTATCTTGATTTCTGCGGCAAGTTTATCTTTTTCTAATTGGCTTTCGGTGAGGCTGCAACCGATAGCCAGAAATGTTGTGAGGACAATAATTGCGGTGAATTTAAAACGGGATATCATGAGCATTATTTGTAAAAGATGATATAAAGCAGTATCAAAATAATAATAACGGAAATCAGATAAAAATCGTTAAAGTAAAAAAAGTCTGTAATCCGTTCCGCAAAAGTGTAGGGGTAATCATTGGTTTCCCGCTCAACGGTTCCGGTTGACTGGAGTTGAAGGACTTCCTTTTTTTTGAGCCTTAAAAATTGATTGGCAATGCGGTATCCATGCAGAGTTTTATCTTCGATCATATCCATGATTTTTTTTTCGGAAACACCTAAAAGCTGAGCCGTTTCGCGGACGGATATATATTGACTGTCTGCCATTTGTTCCAGTATCCCTTTTAATAAAAAAAAATAAAAGACGGTGGCCAACCTGGGCCTATTTAATCTCGCCTGTGGCGGCCCAATTGTCAATTTTTACGCGCTCAAAAGACCAATCGCTGCCATTTTTGATGGCAGGAATTTTCCCGGAGTCAGCCAGTTCAACAATTGAGGCAGCGTCAATTTCAAGGTAAAGGGCAACATCTTCGACATTAAGCATTTCATCCATCATTTGGCATTTTCCCTGGAAAATAGCCCCTTCAACGATGTTGAGCTTTGGCGTGATAATGTTCCCTGTGAGAACAGCTGTCGGCATGAGGACGAGCATCCTTTTGGCTACGATGTCTCCTTTTACTTTTCCGGCAATAATGATATTCTCTCCGGTGATGCGAGCTTCAACAAAAGCTAAACTTCCCACCGTGAGGGTCCCTCGACCTTCCAGTGTGCCTGTAAAGTTACCGTTAATCTTTAAGTTAACGGGATCTTTAAAAGATAAACTACCCTGCATTTGCGCGTTAATTTCAATGGTTTTTTCACTATCTTCATTTGATTCTCTTCTGCCTCTAATTCCCATGCTTGGGCCTCCTTACCTTATTTTTATCGTTATATATACGTTCAATCGAGCCGACGCCGATTAGGACAAAAAATACTACAAGAGTAACAAATATTGCTGCGACAAATAACCCCGCTCCGACGGCCATGCCGATGCAAGATACGATCCATAACGAGGCAGCTGTCGTCAAGCCGGTAATATTATCACCGCCGCGGATGATCGTGCCGGCGCAAAGAAAACCGATACCGGTTACGACGCCTGCGATCATACGGGTTGGGTCAATGACGGTGACATCCCGATAGGTGTCAAATACATGAAATGATGTTAAGACGATCAGGGCTGACCCGACACTGACCAGGATATGGGTGCGTAGACCTGCGCCTTTTCTGTTTAGTTCACGCTCAAATCCAATTATGCTACTAAGAAGAATGGTGAGAAACACTTTTTCAAATAATGACAGATAATATAATGCCAAGATCATCTCCTTTCAAGAAATCAATGTATAAAAAGATTATATCCTGAAATGTTGTATAATTAAATTACTTTTTTAAATAATGATAAGCTAACCCTGCAATCATCGCGGCATTATCCACGCACAAATTTAATGGCGGGAAAAAAACATTGATATTGTGTGATTTAGCTGCCGAAGCCAATCTGGCACGCAACGCTGAATTTGCTGCCACCCCGCCCCCAACCAAGAGGGTCCGTACACCTTTTTGCTGGCAGGCCTTAATGGATTTCTTAACTAAGATGGAAACCACACTATTCTGGAAAGCATTGGCGACATTGTCAATGTTAAAATCACTTTTATTGCCGTTTTTTTGGAAATAGTAGAGAACGGCCGTTTTGACACCGCTAAAACTAAAATCAAAACTCCCTTCGAGAGTCGCTTGGGGAAAACGCAATGAGCCGCATGTTCCTCCAGATGCTTTTTTATCAATAATGGGCCCTCCGGGATAGCCCAGACCTAAAATTCGTGCTACTTTATCAAACGCTTCACCGGCCGCATCATCTCGAGTTTGTCCGAGCAATTTAACATTTTTGAAATTTCTTATAAAGTATAAACCTGAGTGACCTCCGGAAACGACAAGACCGATGGCCGGCAATTTGGGTGGGGGCAACATTGTTTTTTTGGAAGAAGCATCCTTCAAAAAATTCGCGTAGAGATGTGCCGTGATGTGATCCATTTCAATCAAGGGCTTTTTCAGGGCAAAACTTAGAGCCCTGGCGAAAGATAAGCCGACTAATAATGAGCCGATGAGACCCGGCGTACCGGTCACGGCTATCCCATGAATTTTATCCATGCTGACAGCGGATTTTTTCAGGCTTGTATTTACGACAGCATTAATTGATTCCATTTGTCGTCGAGAAGCGATTTCTGGTATGATGCCGCCGTATTTTTTATGATCCTCCAAACTCGAGGCGACAATATTTGATAAGATCACCTTGCCCCCTTTTACAACGGCCGCAGATGTTTCGTCACAAGATGTTTCAATACCTAAGATGTTCATGTTTGATCAGAATGACTTCATTAAAGTGTTGACGGTTACGAGTTCAAATCCTTCATCCTGCAAGGAACGGCTTTGTTCCATTAATATCTGCCAGGACAAAGGCCGTGCGTGACAGATCCCGATGGCGTATCCCTGTTGCCGTGCCTTGTGTTTGAGTTGCGCATATTGGCCTTCAATATAATCACGATCATTCTCATTATCGAGAAAAACATCTCTTTTCGCAAAAGGCAAGCCTTGCTCTCGGGCAAGGCGGCGGCAAATGGTTTTAGCTGTAACACGGCTATCGACAAAAAAAAGATTGCTCTTCATCAGCTGGGAAAACACGATTGACATGAGGCGGCGGTTTTCGGTAGCCTTCGATCCCATATGGTTATTTATACCTACAGCGTATGGGACGCTGGCAAGGGCCGAATGAATTTTTTCAACAACCTGTTTTCCTGTCATATCAGTGGTGATGATATAGTCGGAATTATAGTGTTCTTTCAGAATATGCGGTTCGAGAGGTAAATGAAGCATGACCTCCTTCCCCATTTTTTGAGCGCAGGCAGCAACTTGAGTTGAATGATCAAGATTGGGTAAAACAGATATTGTTGCCGGGGTATCTAAACGGGAGATATAATCGCAGTCATTGATAGAATACCCGCAATCATCTACAATAACAACCAGCATGGGTTTGCCGGAAATCCGGGTAACTGAACTTTTTGAAGATGTCGGTGAGACTTTCTTGTCCAGAACAATACGACGAAAAGTATTGAAAACAAACACCAAGATAAAAACAATAAATAAAGCAGCTATCACATTGTTTAGGTGCTTTTGCTTCGGACGTCCTTTTCGTCTATTGTGTTTTCGTAAAGGCATATTGATGCATTAGTTATTAATCTCAAAGGTACTGTAAATCCGGATCCCTTTGATCACACTAATAGCTGTTAGAACTTGATTATCGGCGAGCAGCATTTCACGCCTTTCCTTGGCTTTTTGCTCAATCTTTACTTTCTCAGGGTCTTCGGATTCCTGGACTTCGACATCTTCGAACAGTTTGTCGATATTTTTTTTCTTCTTTTCTCTTTCGTTGTTTTTGCCTTTTCCCTCATCTTCTTCTTTGTAGATTTCCTCGACAACGACATCAGGGGTAATCCCTTTTTCGTGTATGGACGCGCCGGAAGGGGTGAAATATTTGCTGGTTGTTAAGCGTAGTCCTGATCCGTCAGGCAAAGGGATAACAGATTGGACGGATCCCTTTCCGAAAGATTGTGTTCCGACAATAACCGCTTGTTTATTGTCTTGAAGAGCTCCGGCGAGAATCTCACTTCCGGAGGCACTTCCCTCGTTTATGAGGACAACAGTCGGCCAATTGGTGATTTTGGTATCGCTAGGCCTGGATTTAGTTTCAGAGGTTTGCGACGATCTTCTTCCCCTTGTTGAAACGACTATTTTACCTGCTTCGAGAAATTCCTCGGTTATCTCAATAGCTACATTTAATAATCCGCCGGGATTGTTGCGCAAATCAAGAATCAGGCTGTCTGCTTTAAGATCGCGAAGGCTCTTGATGGCTTTTCTGAATTCTTCTGCGGAGTCTTCACGAAATTCCGTCAGGCGGATGTAGCCAATGTTATCTGCAAGGATTTGAGTGTCCTTAACGTCCTGGACTTTGATAACAGAGCGAACGATAGTGAATTCATGAACTTTGAATTCTTTTTCCCGTATAACAGTTATGCTGATTGATGTTCCAGGTGCGCCGCGTAATTTCTTTACAGCTTCATTTAAAGTGATGTCCTTGGTGAGTTCATCTTCAATCTTAACGATGCGATCACCCGCTTTAAGACCAACTTTCCAGGCCGGTGTATCTTCAATGGGGGAAATGATCGTTAAAAGACCGTCACGGATTGAAATTTCAATGCCCAGACCGCCGAATTCTCCTTTTGTTTCTGTTTTTAGATCGGTGTAATCATCCGGCTCGAGAAACTGGCTGTGCGGATCCAGTGATGAAAGCATCCCCCGCAGCGATCCGTAGATAAGATCTTTAGGTGTTTTTTCATCGACATATTCCGATTGTATGGTCGTTAAGGCATAGCTGAACAGTTCAACTTGCGCATAAAGGTCATCTATTTTCTCTTTGTCCATTTGTGATATCGCGATAGTCACAAAGGAGAGAATAAAGATAATACCCAGGAAAAAAGCAAAAATTTTCTTACTCATTATGAAGCCTCCTTTTTAATAGTTCCCCTGCCTTTTTGGGGTTGGCCTTTCCTTTAGATTTTTTCATGGCTTGTCCTATGAGAAAACCAATTGCATTAGCATTGCCTTCTCTGATCTGTGTTACGACATTACCATTTTCTTTGATAACGTCATCCAATATTTCTTCCAAAGCCCCATCATCCGAGACCTGGGTTAATCCTTCCTCTTCAATAATTTTATCGACGTCTTTATTTGTGTTCAGTAACGTATATAGAATATCTTTTCCTACAAGATTACTGACAGTCCCGTTTTCGACTTTTGCGATCAATTTTGTGAAAGATTTTGCTGATAGACCGATATCCTTGATAGACGATTTGCGGTCGTTCAATTCCTTGAGTAAGGGGCCGGCAATCCAATTACAAACTTTCTTGGGGGGAGTATCCTGCTTGCAGCAATCTTCAAAAAATTGAGCTAGCGCGGGGTCTTGAATAAGGATTTGCGCATCATAATCGGAAAGTCCGTAATCCGCTTTAAATCGGCTTAATTTCTGGTTGGGAAATTCAGGAAGAGAGCTTCTGATTTTTTCGATATCCTGGATTTCAACAGTAAACGGTACTAAGTCTGGTTCCGGAAAGTAGCGGTAATCATGGGCGGCCTCTTTGGTTCTCATGGGCAGGGTCAACCCTTTGTCGTCATCCCAGAGGCGGGTTTCCTGAATAATTTCCTGGCCGGTAATCAGCATTTGGCTTTGGCGCTGCTGTTCAAATTCCAGCGCGGCTTTGACCGCCTTAAATGAGTTCAGATTCTTAATCTCCGCCTTCGTGCCTAATTTTGAATCGCCTTGCTTGCGGACGGAAATGTTGGCATCACAACGCAAGCTTCCCTTTTCCATATCACAATCAGAGACATCTAAATATTGCAAAATGAGTTTTACTGTCTGCAGATAATCATAAGCTTCTTGCGCTGAGCGCATATCCGGTTCAGTGACGATCTCCATCAAAGGGGTGCCGGTGCGATTATAGTCCACCAAACTGCATTGATCTTCCGGGCAGTGGATGAGCTTTCCGGCGTCTTCTTCCAGATGAGCCCTGTGAATGCGGACTTCCTGGCTTCCCTTTTTCGACTTGACCTCAACATGGCCGTCATGCCCGATGGGGAAATCATACTGGGATATTTGATAACCTTTTGGCAGATCAGGATAGTAATAATTTTTCCGGTCGAATTTTATGAGGGAATTGATCCGGCAGTTTAAGGCCAGACCTACTTTTATGGCGTAGTCCAGAGCGGTTTTATTGAGTACCGGCAGTGATCCGGGTAAGCCCAGACATACAGGACAGGTATTGGTGTTTGGGTCTTTGCCGAATTCATTCGCGCAGGAGCAAAAGATCTTGGTCTTTGTCCCGAACTGGAGATGGACTTCAAGACCGATAACGGTTTCAATATTTTTTTGAGTCAAGTTTTCCTTACTCATAATTCAGCCCTCATTTTGTGCCATTCTGTTTTTTGCTCATAAGCAAAGGCGATACGGAGCATCATTTCTTCATTGAAAGGTTTAGCAATGATCTGCAAACCGATCGGCAAGCATTCCTTCGAAAAGCCGCAAGGCAGTGAGATGGCCGGGATACCGCTCAAATTTGATGAAATCGTGTAAATATCAGAAAGGTACATTTCCAATGGGTTGTTCACCCTCTCCCCGATTTTAAAAGCGGTCGTTGGGGAGGTTGGTGTGAGAATGGCGTCACATTCCGCGAAAACCTTATCGAAATCATTTTTGATGAGGGTTCTGACTTTCTGGGCACGTAAATAGTAAGCATCATAATAGCCGGAAGACAAAGAATATGTTCCCAGCATGATGCGGCGTTTGGCTTCCGCTCCCAATCCTTGCTTGCGGGTTTCTTCAAACATGTCAACAATAGAAGATTTCCGCGCGCGGTCGGGTGTTGCTCTCAGACCATGACGAACGCCGTCAAAACGGGCAAGGTTTGAACTGGCTTCAGCTGTGGCGATGATATAGTAAGTGGCGACAGAATAATCGGTATGCGGCAAAGATACATCGATGAAGTGAGCCCCCTCTTTTTTTAGAACTTCAATTGATTCAAGAACAGCCTTTTTGACTTCCGGGTCCATCCCATCAATGAAAAATTCTTTGGGGATGCCGATTTTGAGATTTTTTACGTTACCGTCTAAAGCCTTTGTATAATCGGGGACAGGAATATTCACAGAAGTAGAATCTTTAGTGTCGAAGCCTGCGAGAATGTTTAATAACAGGGCAGAATCTTCAACATCCTTGGTTATCGGCCCGATTTGGTCCAAGCTGGAAGCAAAGGCGATCAAACCATAGCGCGATACCCGTCCATAAGTGGGTTTTATGCCCACAACCCCGCAAAATGAGGCGGGTTGTCTGATAGATCCTCCTGTGTCAGACCCAATGGCCCAAATAGTTTCGTGAGCCGCAACAGCTGCGGCAGAGCCGCCACTGGAGCCGCCCGGAACGCAATCAAGATTCCAGGGGTTGTGTGTAGGCCCATAATAAGAATTCTCTGTAGATGAACCAAAGGCAAACTCATCCATATTGGTTTGTCCGATGATGCTGGAGCCGGAATTTATCAATTTGTTTATGACAGTGGCATTGTAAGGAGGCTTAAACCCACCAAGGATTTTAGAGCTGCAAGTTGTTTCAACATTCTTGATGCAAATATTATCTTTTATCGCAATGGGGATGGGCAAGGCACCAGGATTAGTTTTTGATTCAGGTGCTGAATCAGACAGTCTTACGTAAGCATTGACTTTCTTATCGTTTTGGCGATATGTGACGTCAGTGATTGAGCAACCTCTGACGGGGTTGTTTTCCTGGCCTTTAGGAGGCCTGAAATTTTATGAGCTGTTAATTCGTTCAAATTCATTTGTTTATGTCAAAATTGGGGTTGATTATTCGATAACTTGGGGTACCCTGAAAGATCCTTGGCTTTGGGCTATGGCAAATCCCAGGGCATCCTCCTGTTTTAAAGAGTCCTCAACATTATCCTCACGAAAGACGTTTTTGATAGGCTGAACATGACTCGTAGGGGTGACCTTGGACACATCAAGTTTTTCCAGGTTCTTGATATAATCAAGGATGCCCTCCAACTCATAAGTCAGTTTCTCTAACTCACTATCTTGTAAATGGATGCGAGAAAGCCCTGCAATATATTTTACTGTAACTTTGGTAATCATAAAAGGACACCTATTGTGATATAAATACTACATATTTATGAAAAATAATAATAGCACTATTACAGGGCAAATACAAGGGTATTTAGCGGGATTTAGCGGGATATTTGTTCTTTGAGGTCATCGGGAATGATGCCCGGCTTGAAATCAACCGTTATGCAGACAATGCTGACTTCTGCCTCTACCAGCAGGCGTTGGGTTTCCCGGTTATGAATTTTTTGGGTAAAAATTAATTGTGCTGCGGTAGCTTTCTTTAATGAGGCATCAATGATAATAGTATCACCGTAACGGGCAGGGCTGCGATAATTAACATTACAATAACGGACAGCGTACATCAGGCCTCTTTCTTTGAAAATTTCGACGCTCAACCCTCTTTTTTCAAGGAATTCGGTCCGCGCCTCTTCCAAATATTTCAGGTAATTGCCATAATAAACAATTCCACCAGCATCTGTATCATGATAATAAATTCTTTTTTCCATGTGCATGCCTTTCTTTATAAAGCATATTCGACGAGAGAGGATTCAATTTGACTAATTTTGTAGCATTATAATAATCATGTGTCAAGTTTTTCAATAGGTAAATATTATTTAAAAAAAATTTTGTTTTACTATTTTCATATGAAGATGTATATGTTATATTTACACTAGATTTTGCAACAACACTTCCCCCCGGGTATTGATGAATTTTTTTTAAAAAAACCAGGTTCAGCATTAAGTTGAAAACTATGTCTTCAGTAACTAAAAAACATTCTTTTGATAAAAGATACTTCCCCCGGTGGCAAGTAGAAAACCGGATTTTGTTTAAACCGGAAGGAAATCATGACTTTGATGAGTGCAGTACAAGAGATATTAGTTGTTCGGGAGCAAGTTTTTATACAAAGGAGTCCTGTAAAATCGGCCAAGTTCTCGATTTGGTCATTTTTTTCAATAATTATAAGACTCTTGAAGTTAAAGGAACGGTTGTTTGGCGCAAGTCTCTTTCGGAAGATTATATTATAGGGATTACCTTTAAGAACTTGACGCAAAGAGAGCAAGATTTGATCTTAAAATATGCCTTTGAAATCAGGAAAAAAGAAGTCAGTGATCATTGGTTTAAGGGTTGGGATAACAAAGAACAAGCTGGGCATTGATCCTGATATATTTCAATAAAATTTTCTAAAGAAAGATTTTCTGCCCGGGCGTGAGGGTTGATGTTTAATTGGCTGAGTAATTCAGTCAATTTTTTTTTGTCCCCAAAAGAATGCAGGGCATTGACAATTTTCCTCCTTCTTTGCTGAAAAGCCTGTCTGATAATACTGAATAAAAGATCCTCATTTTCTGCTTTTATTAAGGGTTCCCGAAAGGAAATTGAAAGGAAACAAGACGTCACTCTGGGTTTGGGGTGAAAGGCGGTGTTTTTAATCGGGAATAATATATGCGTGTCAGCATGATATTTCAGGAAACATGTTAAAGAGCCGTATGATTTGGAATTCGGCGCGGCGGCAAGCCTTTTACCGAATTCCTGCTGTACGGTCAAGAAGGCCTGCGGTATCAAAGTATAGTTTTCAATGAGTTTGTTGATAATGGGTGAACTGATATGATAGGGGATGTTACCAATGATTTTTGTGATCCGGGGTAGTTTTGCAATGTCAAATGTCAGAAAGTCGTCATGAAATAAAGTAACTTTATCTTGGGGTAATTCCGCGGAAAGATTATGAAAATGCTGTTTATCTGTTTCGATGGCATAGATATGTCCGGCGTGTTTTACGAGTTCTTTGGTGAGTGAACCTGTCCCCGGGCCGATTTCAAGAATGATATCGCTTTCACTGAGGTCGCAATGGCTGATAATCTCAGCCAGGACTTTTTTATCGATGAGATAATTCTGGCTTAAGAATTTTTTTGTGCGAGGCTGACTTTTCATGAATGTGATTCTCCTTTTAAACAGATAACCGGGCGGCTAATTTTATGGATTCAATTAATGATGTGGGATCGGCCTTATTTTTGCCCGCAATATCAAAGGCTGTTCCGTGAGCCGGGCAGGTGCGGATAAAAGGTAATCCGATGGTGAGATTGACTAATTTATTCATATGCAGGGTTTTCAACGGGGCGAGTCCCTGATCATGATACATGGCAATGATAAGGTCGAACGATTTGCGACAAGATGGTGTAAACAGCGTGTCAGCGGCCAAAGGCCCTGTGACATTGATCCCTTTCTTCCTGGCCTTCTTGATGGCCGGGATGATTTGCGTAATTTCCTCTTTTCCTATGGCCCCTCCCTCTCCGGCATGGGGATTTAAACCGCACACAGCGATTGACGGTTTTTTGATGCGGAAAAATTTCTGAAAACAGGCCTGCGAAAGTGTTAAGGTGCTGTAGATTTTATCAGCGGAGATGGCTTGGCTTACAGCATTGAGAGGGATATGACGTGTTACAATAATGGCTCGAATTTCATCACATACAAACATCATTTCGAATTTTTTTACATTAAAATGATTAGCCAGAAATTCGGTATGCCCTTGAAAATGAGTTCCCAATTTTGATATTGACTCCTTGGCAACCGGCGCAGTCACAAGCGCGTTGATATCTTTACTTTTAAGGAGGCGAACGGCCTCGTCTAAATATTGCAAAGCGGCCGTGGCCACATATTTGTTTGATGTCCCCATTTTTATGCGGGATTTCTTAAGAGCGCTCGCGCTGATAAAAGAAAAATTGCTGTACCTGTCGGGAAAATACTTTCTAAAAAGAAGGTCGTCCCCTATCAGGGCGTATCTGGCCAAACGCCTGATCGAAGGTTTTGCGAGGGCCTTGGCAACGACTTCCGGTCCAATTCCTGAAGGATCGCCTAATGTGATGCCGATAAGCGGCAGTTGCGTCTTTTTATTCATTATATTTATTCTTTTATTTCAATAAAGGCATTGTTTTTCAATTCATCCAGCCATCCACGGATGTTTTCACTGAATTTTTTTCTAAAAATTAAATTGGATATTTCTTCTTTCACCATTTCCAATTCTGCCAGTTCGGGTGGTGATTTTTTATCAACCTTAAAAATATAGAAACCGTTGTTAACCTCGATGATGGATGAAATATCCCCTTCTTTCAATTTGAAGATCGTCTCCTCAATAATGGGCTGCAGTTGCCCTTTTTCAATGAATCCCAGCGGCGGAGCCTCAGAATAAATTTCAGCTAATTCGCGAAAGTCGTCTTTGTTTTTCATGAGCTTTGAAAGGACGTTTACCACCTTGTCTAATTTTGCTTGCGTTTCTTTTGGGTCAGTGGAATTAGAGACGAAAATGGAATCCACTTTCACTCTTGCGGGTAGTTGAAATTCTTCGAAGTGACCGTTGTAATAGTCCGTTACCTCCTGAGGATTGATGACGATTTTTGAACGAACCTCCATATCCACGACGAATTTAATGGTTAACTGCTCTTCAATTTTTTGGCGCAGATCTGTAACCGTTGATCCTTCAGATAATATGGCATCGAGAAAATCTCGTTCTGAGGCATAGGAACTCTTGATTTCCGTAAGACGTTTTTGAATGGCCGCTTCTTTGACTTCCACACCTTTCTTTTGCCCTTCGCTTATGATGAGCTTGTCTTCGACCAGTTTTTGAAGACCGTTCAGCTCTAAGTCAGACATGATCATTTTAATTTCTTCAATGGGACGACCTTCCAACTTTAATTGCGAATAGGCCTGATTGAGGTAATTTGTATAATCACGCAGCGTGATTAATTCATCATTAACGACGGCGATGAGTTTGTCTTCGAAAGCGGACGCGATGTTTGTCGGAAATATGGTGAAAGCGCAAAGGATGACGATGAAAAGGCACCGGTTTGCTTTAAGTATTATTGGCATTGGGATTATCCTTTTTTATTTTTGATATGTTCTATTGAATCTTTTAACAGACGGCAATAGAGATCGAAACCAACGGCTGCGATATAGCCGCTCTGTTCTTCGCCGAGAATATTTCCTGATCCTCTCAGTTGCAGGTCTTCAAAAGCGATTTGAAATCCGGACCCTAATTCGGAGTACTTCCCCAGAGCTTCAAGCCGGTTTTGAGACACACTCGAAATTATTTTTTTGGGCGGGGTGATAAAATAAGCATAAGCTTGATTAGTGCTTCGTCCCACCCGTCCACGCAATTGATGCAGATCTGCCAGCCCGAAATGATCAGCGCGGTTCACAAAAAGCGTATTGGCATTTGGAATATCGATTCCCGATTCGATGATCGTCGTACACACAAGGATATCAATCTTTCCCTTTATGAAGCCGAGCATTATTTTTTCAAGCAATCGTCCAGGCATTTGGCCGTGACCGACAGCCACTACCGCTCCGGGAACCAGTCTATTTATTATTTTAGCAACTTTTGAGATATCTTCAACCCGGTTATGAAGGAAAAAAATTTGGCCCTTTCGCCGTAATTCCCGGAGCATCGCTTTCTTGATAATATTTTCGTCGAATGCAATGATTTGTGTTTCAACCGGGACGCGATTTTTCGGCGGGGTTGAAATCACGGACATGTCCTTCGATCCGGAAAGCGCCATGTAAAGTGTGCGCGGGATCGGCGTAGCTGTCATGGCGAGGACATCCGCCATAACTTTTAGATGTTTAAGTTTTTCTTTGGACCGCACGCCGAAACGCTGTTCTTCGTCAATGATGATTAAGCCTAAATTTTTAAAAGCGATATCTTTCGAAAGCAAGCGGTGGGTGCCGATAACGATATCGACGGTTCCGGAGCGAAGGTCTTTAACGATTTCTTGCTGTTCATGTTTGGTGCGAAATCGGCTTAACATGGCCACATTAATCGGAAAATCCTGCAAACGATCCGAGAAATTATAAAAATGTTGTTCCGCCAAGATGGTGGTAGGCACCAGGAGCGCGACCTGTTTGTTATTCATGACGGCCTTGAAGGCGGCGCGCAACGCCACTTCTGTCTTTCCGAAACCGACATCACCGCACAACAGGCGGTCCATCGGAGAATCGTCCTCCATGTCTTTCTTCAGTGCGGCAGTCGCTTTGATTTGATCAGGTGTTTCTTCAAAAGCGAAACCGGCTTCAAAATCCTTTTGCCACTTGTCGTCTTTTTTATATTTGAAACCTTTTAAGGTGGCCCGCAGGGCCTGTACGCGCAACAATTCCGCCGCGACACGCTGGATCCTTTTATGTGTTTGGCTTTTGATGCGCTTCCATTCCTTGGAACCGAGCGTGTAGATGCGAGGCGGCTTCTTTGAGAAACCGACGTACTTCTGGATAAGGTGCATGTCATGTTTGGGAATATATAAACGGTCTCCTCCCTTATATTCGATGATCATGTGCTCTTTTTTCTGCTGTTTCGTATCAATAGGTTTAATACCCAAAAAACGTCCGATACCATGATTGTAATGCACGACATAGTCGCCTTTTTGAATATCGACGAAATGATCAAGTGGTTCCTCGGGAGAAAAAGATTCATTGGAAGGTGCCTTGCGCGGCAGGATGATAACTATTTTATGCTGCCAAACCGGTTTGTTGGATTTGATGTTGTAGGAATAAATGAAGCGGATTTTGCTGTCATCAAGGGCAACGCGGACGGGACCATCAAAGTTAACGGGGAAGATATCAATGATCTCCCCCCTTTGACAAAAATCACCCTCTATGAGAGCATTGCGCGAACGCTTATAGCCGAAATGCAGTAATTCCGCGACAATGCTCTCAATATTAATAAATTGCTCAACATAAAATTTGATCGATTTAAACATGCTGTCATGTTTTTTTCTGCCAGGCTAAAACCAGGGGTGACGCGATAAAAATCGTTGAATACGTCCCGGAAATAAAACCGATGATCAGACACAAAGCGAAAGTGTTTAGCACCTCACCACCGAGCACGAAAAGTGAAACAACAACTAACAAGGTCGTGACGGTTGTCAGTATCGTTCGCCCCAGGGTTTGATTGATGCTGAGGTTAATGATTTCACTGAGTTTCATTTTTCGATATTTGGTCATGTTTTCCCGGACACGGTCATAAATAATAATCGTATCGTTAATGGAATAACCGGCGATCGTTAAAAGCGCTGTGACGACAAGCAGGTCCACTTGCCGGCCGAGCATCACGACGACACCTAAGGTGATGATAACGTCATGTAGCAAGGCGATGACACCGGCGGCAGCAAAATCAAAGTGATGAAAACGGAATCCGACGTAGATCAGGATGCCGCCGAGGGCGAATAGAATGGCGAAGATCGCGCGTTTGGTTAATTCCTTGCCCACTACAGGGCCGACTTTTTCAATGCGCAGCCGCTCAAAAGGATTATTTGAAAATTCTTTATTCAAGACATCCACCACCCCGTCATAAGTATCTTTGGCTGAACGGATGATCACATTCTCTTGTTCCAATTTTGTGATTGGGCTTGTTTTCCTGGCAACCTGGATAATCACATCGGAAATACCATTGTTTGCAAGTTTTTCCCGCAGGACTTCAGGATCCATGGATTGTTCGAAACGATACTCTTGAATCTGGCCGCCGGCAAAATCAATACCGTAGGCCTTATCCCCTTTCTGGAAGAATCCCGCGAGTCCGATGATGACAAGGATTATGGATAAGCCGAAGCAGAAAAATCTTTTTGAAACAAAATCCACTTTGGTGTCTTGAAAGACTTTACGCATCCGCAACTTTTTCTTTAAGAGGCCTGTTTCAAGCAAGACCAAAAAGATGGTTCGTGTCACAAAAAGAGATGTGAAAAGGCTTGATAATAGACCGATTGAAAGTGTAACGGCAAAACCCTTTATCGGGCCGGATCCGAATTGGAAAAGCATAAAAGCAGCGATCAGGGTTGTTGAGTTTGAATCAAAAATGGCCTTGAAAGCCTTGCTGAAGCCGTTTGAAATGGCCGCATGCAGGGGCCGGCCGTTAACAATTTCTTCTCTGATGCGTTCATTGATCAACACATTGGCATCAACCGCCATACCTAACGTCAATATAATACCCGCGATACCCGGCAGGGACAGAGTGATTGGGGATTCGGGGAGCATGAGGTTTAAGAAACCCATGATGCCCATAATAAGATTTAAGTTGATGACCAGCGCGATGTCGGAGACGATGCCGGCGCGGAGGTAGTAAAGGATCATAAAGATGAGAACTAATGCCCCCCCGACAATGGTTGCTTCGATACCCGCGTTGATAGAGTCCTGGCCTAAAAGCGGGCCGATCGTGCGTTCTTCTTCAATATGCATCGGTGCCGGGAGAGAGCCGGAACGCAAGGACAAGGCAAGCAGTGAGGCCTCTTCAAAAGAAAAGATCCCGGTGATGCGCCCGTCGCCGGAGAGGATCGGTTCTTCGATGCGCGGGCTGGAAATCACTTCCCCGTCAAGCACGATAGCCAATCGTTCATTGACATGTTTTTTGGTGATCTTGGCGAATTCTTTCGCGCCTTGTGAGTTGAAAGATATTTTGATATAAGGTTCGCCCATTGTATTGGTATCAAAATCAACCAAGGCGTCTTTAATAGTGTCACCTTTCATGATCGCCTCATCCTGCAGCAGAACGGGTTCATCGTCGTCTTTTGAGTATTTCAAGACGTGCCCTGCCGGGACATTGCCGGCCAGGGATTCTTTCAAGGCGTTGGGGTCACTATTTACTAAAGTGAATTCTAAAAGGGCAACTTGTCCGATCATCTGCACCGCGCGGTCACGGTCGGTAATGCCGGGCAATTGGACCAGGATTTCGGTTTCTCCCTGCCGTTGAATAACCGGCTCCGCGACACCTAAACCGTCGATTCGGTTGCGTAGGATCTCGATGGCGCGGGGCACGGCGTCTTTTTTGGCGTTGGCGTCAAGTTCATCGGTGTCGACCTGCAAAACAAGGTGCATGCCCCCTTTTAAGTCGAGGCCGAGATTAATGCGCTTATTTAAGGGATAAGCGCAGAAAATGGCCCCCACCAAAACGAACAGGACAACAAGGATTCTCCATTTTAAATTTTTACTCATGGCTATCCTCTCTTCTGGGTTGTGAATTTATTTTGTTTGACTTTCTTTATTGATGATTGCATTAATGGAATCTTTTGCGATTTCAAGCCGCACATTGTTATCGACACGAACGATGACACTTTTATCCTTAATGTTCACTACTGTCCCGTGAATACCGCCGGCTGTGATGACTTGATCATTCTTCTTTAATTGGGACAGGCCTTCTTTACGCTTTTTCTGCTTGTCCCTTTCCGGCTTGATCACGACAAAATACATGATCAAACCGATCAACAGCATCGGTATCAAAGGATTAGCCGTTTGCTCTGCAGCCATAATCAATCCTTTCGTTTTTTAAGAAAGCTTAAGCTTTACTTTTTTTCTTTACAAGTGATTTGACAGTGTCGCTCATGGTGGCGCCCTGTTTGATCCACTTATCCAATTTGGTTTGATTGAACTCAATGACGCAAGGCTTCTTGGATGCGTCATAATATCCAATCAAGTCCAAATGTCTGTTTTGTCGGCTGGTATTACGACTAATAGCGACAATACGGTAATTATATCGCTTCTTAGCTGACTTGCCTGCTTTCTGTAATCGAATACGAACTTCCATTGAAATTCCTCCCTTTCTATTATGATGTAGTGATATGTTTTCTAATTAATATAGTTGTGTGCCTTTTTAATCGCTAATATTTGGGCCTTGGCTTTGTTGACCGTCTCTAAATATTCTTTCCTGGGTTGTGAGTCGGCAACGATTCCCGCGCCGGCCTGGATGGCGGCTTTGTCCTTGTTCACGACAATGGTGCGGATCGTTATACAGGTGTCCAGATTTCCGGAGAAACTGAAATACCCGATGCATCCGGCGTACGGTCCGCGTGAAATATTCTCCAGTTCATCAATGATCTCCATCGCCCGGATTTTCGGCGCGCCGGAAACCGTGCCGGCCGGAAAAGCGGCCTGCAGAACATCAAAGGCGTCTTTCCCTTTTTTTAATTTGCCGCGGACATTGGAGACAATGTGCATGACGTGCGAATATTTTTCTACTTCCATAAATTCGGACAGGGCGATGGAACCCTCTTCGCAAACGCGCCCCAAATCATTGCGCCCCAGGTCAACAAGCATAATGTGCTCGGCCTTTTCTTTGGGATCGTTTAAAAGATCCTGCACGTAAAAAAGGTCCTCCCTTTCATTATTCCCGCGCGGGCGCGTACCGGCAATCGGACGCGTTTCCACCACACCGTCTTCACAGCGGACCAAGAGCTCCGGTGACGAACCGACCACTTTGATCCCTTTAAAATTGAGGTAATACATGTACGGCGAAGGATTGAGGGTGCGCAGCATTCGGTAAATGTTAAAAGGATCGGTCTTCAATTTGACGGAAAAACGCTGTGAGAGCACGACCTGAATGATCTCTCCGGCGCGGATCTGTTTTTTGGCCCGGGTGACAATGTCCTTGAATTCGGTCTCGCTGAAATTGCTGGTAATGTCCTTCTCGGAAATGGTAGAGCAGCGCATTCGTAACGGGGCCTTCAGCGGAGCCAGAATTTCTTTGATCAAAACGTCAATGCCGCGAAGGGCCTTTTTGTAGGCGGTTTTCTTTCGCGCATTCGTGTCATTTTCTTTGACCTTCACGCAATTAACGATCTTGATCTTGTGATTGCGGTGGTCAAAGATGATTGAGTTTTTGGCCAGAATGAGCAGGATGTCCGGCAGTTTCTCATTGTCCTTCGGCTTGTTGGGCAGGTTCTCGAAGAACCGCACCGTGTCGTAGCCGAGGTAGCCAATCAGCCCGCCACAAAAACGCGGTAGCCCGGGGACTTTAACCAATTTGAAAGGGGCCATTATTTCACGAATGTAATTGAGCGGAGAACCGACGATCTTCTTTGTAACCGTGGAAGGTTTCTTTCCCGTAAGCCCGGTGATCGAAATGGATTGGCCCGAACTTCGCACCACCATTTCCGGATCCCTGGCCAGAAAAGAATAACGGGCGATCTTCTCCTCCCCTTCAACCGATTCCAAAAGGAAAGAATAGTCGCAATCGTGAGCGATTTTGTAGTAGACGGAAACCGGCGTGTCCAGATCACCCGGGATCTCCCTGGAGACCGGGATCAGGTTTCCCTTCTTCGTTAATTTCAGGAATTCTTGTTCCGTAATGTTTACCATTTTATTTTTTCTTCCCGATCTTCCGGTAAAAACAGCTCTTTTTGTGCGTGTGACAGGCCGCGCCGACTTGCCGAACCTTGATCAGCAGGCAATCACAGTCGCAATCGTAAAAAACGCCTTTGACAAATTGAAAATGTCCCGACGTCATTCCCTTCACCCAGTATTCCTTGCGCGACCTGGACCAGAAACAGGTCTTGCCGATCTTCAAGGTCTCTTTGAGTGAATCAACATTCATGTAAGCCAGCATCAAGACGTCTTTTGTCTTGTAGTCCTGAATAATGACCGGAATGAGTCCGTCTTTATTAAAGCGTAAATTTTTTAAAGTTCCAGGGGTAATTTGGATTTTTTCGATATCCTTCATGAACGTACCTCAATGTTATTTTCTTTTAAATATTTTTTTACATCCTGAATGTTTAATTCACCGTAATGAAACACGGAAGCGGCCAAAGCGGCGTCTGCCCCGGTCCGCGTGAGCACGTCTTTAAAGTGCGACATGTTGCCGGCTCCCCCGGAGGCAATGACCGGAATATTAACGGCATCGCAGACCGACTTGGTCAGGGCGAGATCGTAACCGTCTTTTGTGCCGTCAAAATCCATGCTGGTTAAAAGGATCTCCCCGGCTCCGCGGCTTTCCACCTCTTTAACCCAATCAATGGCATCTTTGCCGGTGTTGATCCGGCCGCCGTTAATAAAAATATCCCAGCCGCCGTTGCGCTTCCTGGCGTCTACGGCTACGACAATGCATTGGCTGCCGAAACGTGTTGCCGCTTCATTGATCAAGTCCGGGTTGTTCACCGCGGAGGAATTGATCGAAATTTTATCCGCTCCGGCGTTAAGCAGTTGCCGAATGTCTTCAACGTCGCGAATACCGCCGCCTACGGTTAAAGGCATGAAGACCTTTTCCGCGGTTCTTTGAACAATGTCAATAATAATCGGCCGTTCCTCGTGGCTGGCCGTGATATCCAAAAACACGATCTCATCCGCCAAATTACTGTCGTACGTTTCCGCCGCCTCAACCGGGTCGCCGGCATCACGCAGCCGCACAAAATTGACGCCTTTAACAACACGGCCGTCTTTAACGTCCAGGCAGGGAATTATTCTTTTGGTCAGCATATCTCCAGGGCCTCTTTTAAATTTAACGTGCCTTCATAAAGGGCCTTGCCGGTGATGGCACCAATCAATCCTTTTTCCCGCATGACTGACAGCTGCTTGATATCATCGATGTTCTTGATGCCGCCGGACGCGATTAAAGAAATGTTTACATTATCGAGAAGCTCATTGAGGCTTTCTAGATTCGGCCCGGAAAGCATGCCGTCACGGGAGATGTCGGTGTAAATAAGATATTTCAAGCCGGCGGCTTCTAATTCCTTGGCGAAATCAACAGCGAAAATATCACGCGTCACGGTCCAACCCTTCTCCGTTATCCTGCCTTCTTTACAATCAAGCGATACGGCGATATTCTCCGGCCACAAGGAGAGAATTTCTTTAAGGAAATTTCTATCTTCGATGACGGCTGTCCCTAAAATGACCCGTTTGATCCCGGCATCGAGCAAATCCTGAATGTCCTCTTTGGTGCGAATGCCCCCTCCGGTCTGGATTGGAACTGAAACACTCCGCGCGATCGACTTGATAATATCCTTATTGTGCATCGTGCCGGTCCTGGCGCCGTCAAGGTCAATGATGTGCAGCCACCGGGCGCCTGAGTCAATCCATTGCTGCGCCGCACTTAGAGGATTATCACCGTATTGCGTCACGTCATCAAAACGGCCTTGCATCAGGCGGACAACATTTCTGTTTTTGATATCGATTGCGGGATAAATGATCATAATTCACAAATTAATAAAATTTTCTAAAATCTTCAGGCCTAAGGCCTGACTTTTCTCCGGGTGAAACTGCACACCAAAAAGATTGCCCCGGCTGATGGAAGAACAGTATTCAAGCCCGTAATCTGTTGTGGTGGCAATATATTTATCATCTTCAGGCCGCACATAAAAGGAATGACAAAAATAAAAATATGACAAGTCAACGATTCCTTTGTACAGCGGACAGTCAGCCTTTTTAATGGATAACTGATTCCATCCCATTTGCGGCACCTTCAAAGAAGGAAAACGCCGGACCTCACCGGGCACGGCACCCAGTCCGCTGATGCCGCCGCCCTCGTCACTTTTTTCAAATAAAAGCTGCAGCCCAAGGCAAATCCCTAAGAAAGGTTTGCCCGAATCAATAGTCTCCATAATCGGCAAAATCAGATGCAGCTGTTCTAACTTCTCAATGGCCGGCTGTATCGCCCCGACACCGGGTAAAACGACCCTATCGGCATTCTTTATCACGCCGGGATCTTGGGTAATGACAGTATCAGCGCCGTTTCTCTCCAGCGCTTTTTGCACACTGCGTAAATTTCCCATTCCGTAATCTATAATTGCTAACATGGTTACCTCAATAAATAAAGTCACAAAAAACAGCTTGTGTCTTTGTGACGTTGTGACCGGTTCATTCAGTCAATAATTCCCTTCGTCGAAGGAACCGTCCCATTACGTCTCGGATCAATTTGCGTTGCCTGGTCAAGGGCCAAGCCGAAGGCCTTGAATATCGATTCCAGGTTTGTGTGCAGGTCATCGCTCATGTTTTCGATCGAAACACTGATCGTGGCCCCGATGTTGTGGGCAAACGATTCCAGGAAATGCTCTACATATGTAAAGGCATAGCCATCCTGCGTTTCATTCGCCGGCGGCGCGTCATCAGGCATATTGAGCTTGAAATATCCCCGCCCGCTAATATCAATAATACACTTGCCCACGGTCGCTTCCATAGGAGCAGCGGCAAAACCGAATCTTTTAATGCCTTCCTTTTCAGCAAGGGCCTTTTTAAAAGTTTTTCCCAAAACAATACCGATATCTTCATTGGTATGGTGTATATCAATTTCCAGATCCGCTTTCTGAACATCCAGGTCAAGGTCAAACAAGCCGTGAAAGGCGAAAAGATCCAGCATGTGATCCAGCAGTCCGATGTTGGTCTTTACCTTTGATTGACCGGATCCGTCAACGTTCAACGCAGCCCTTATCTCGGTTTCTTTACTTTTTCGTAATGTTTCAGCTGTCCTGTTACTCATAGGACTATCCTTTCTATGAATTTTTTAATCAAATCTTGCTTTAACGGATGCGGCGTGTTTCGTCATGCCTTCTATGCGGGCGACACTTTCAATGGGTTTACGGATTTTTTCTAAAGCCCGTTTCGAATAGCTGATAACATGACTTGTTTTAACAAAGTGTGAAACGCTTAAACCCGAAAAGAAGCGTGCTGTTCCCATAGTGGGCAAAACATGGCTCGGCCCGGCCCCGTAATCACCTAAAGCGGTTGGGCTGTATTGTCCGAGAAAGATCGCGCCGGCATGTTTGATTTTATTGGCGGTGCTCATCGGGTTGTTCGTTAAAATCTCCAAGTGTTCCGGGGCTATTTTATTGGCGATATCAACCGCTTCATCCATATTCTTCGCGTAAATGATGTAACCATTCTGTATTCGATGACGGACATGTTTGATCAGCTGTTTAGAAGTTGTGATCAAAACCGCCAACCCGCCCAAGTGTTCCATTTGCCCTTCTAAATCCGCGATAACGAATTCCGGATTGCTGGAACGATTGGCGATGACAACCAGTTCAGAAGGCCCCGCCAGCATATCAATGTCGACGTAGCCGTAAAGCTGACGTTTGGCCTCGGTAACATACATATTGCCCGGGCCGATGATTTTATCAACTTTAGGAATGGACTTTGTGCCGAAAGCTAAAGCGGCGATTGCCTGGGCGCCACCCACCTTATAAATCTCATTAACCTTCAGAAGATTCGCCACGGCGAGTATGTAGGGATTAATGTGGCCGTTTTTGTCCGGCGGTGTAACCAGAACCAAACGTTTCACCCCGGCGACCTTGGCCGGGACAGCTGTCATGTAAACGGACGATACCAAAGGCGCTGTGCCGGCGGGCACATAAATACCGACGGTTTCAAGAGGAATCTTATTCTCTTTCAAGATAACCCCGGCGCCATTACGCACGCGGCAGGGTTTCTGAACCTGTTTTTTGTGAAACATGGTGACATTGCTGATGATGTCTTTGAGTTCCGCGATAAAATCACTGGTAATATTCTGGTAAGCCGCGCTGATTTCATTTTCAGCGACTTTGAGGTCATTGGCCTGAAACTTGGCCTTATCAAAACGGCGCGTGTACTTAATGACAGCCGCGTCGCCATGTTCTTTTACATCATCAATAATCCGGCGCACTTTTTCCTCAATGTGTCGTTTGCACACGTTAAGGTGGCGATTATAAAGGTTCTCGATACCTTTTCCGCTTTGTTTTAAAATCTTCATAGGGGTACTTCCTTTACTCTGAATCCTGAATCGTTTTGTTTATGAGTTTAATTTATCCTTCACAAGCCTGGCCGCTTCATTAACAGCCTGGTTGATATTCTTGGACTCTTTGCTTCCGGCCTGCGCGAGCTGCGGTTTGCCACCGCCGCTGCCGTTAAATAAAGGAGCAACCGTGTTAATAATCTCATTGGCTTTAAAATTGTTTTTAACAACATCATCACTGGCCGTGACGAGCAGATAAGCATTTTCATCCGACCTGGCCCCTAAGACGGCCACGACAGATGTGTTTTTTTGTTTTAACAAATCGGCAATCCTGCGTAATTGCCCCATTTCAATACCTGTAAAAGAATGGGCGATCAGCTTCGTTTTCCCGACAGTCTCTGCTTTATCGATGATTGTTTCAATATTATTCCTGATAGTGTCAAATTGTAATTTTTCATTCGTTTTTTCAAGCTCTTTGATTCGCCCGGCCTGCATTTTGACACGGCCTTCAATTTGGTCAACAGGGGCTTTCAGTGTCTGTGAAATATGGAGCAGCTCGTCTTCGTTGCTATTGATCAAATCTATGGCTCCCTTGCCGGTTTTTGCTTCGATACGGCGAATTCCCTGGGCGACAGCGGACTCATTGATGATCTTAAAAATACCGATTTCGCCGGTCCAATTCAAATGCGTCCCGCCGCAAAGTTCTTTAGAATGCCCATCGATCGCGACAACGCGGACATCCTGATCGTATTTTTCCGCAAAAAATGCCAGGGCGCCGTCCTCTTTGGCCTTATCAAATGACATTTGATTCTTTGAGACCTCAAGGCATTTTAAGACACAGGAATTAACATAATTTTCAATATCTTTGATCTGCTGACGCGTGACGGCCTGCGGATGAGTAAAATCAAATCGCAGACGGTCCTCAGCGACCAATGATCCCTGCTGCTGCACATGTAAACCTAATATTTCCCGCAAGGCGGCTTGCAGCAAATGCGTTGCGGTATGATTGCGCATAATGGAAAGACGCCGTTCGCTATTCACCTTTGCTGTTACAGCTTGCCCCGTCTTAAAAGCCCCGTCCTCAACTTCGCCGATGTGGATAATGACATTGTCCATCTTGAGCGTGTTAGAAATTTTAATATGTGCGTTGCCACTTTCAATAGTCCCCGTATCACCGATCTGCCCGCCGGATTCCGCATAAAAAGGCGTGTGTTCCAGGATGATCTTGACGGCGTCGCCTTTCTTTGCTTCACTGACCTTTTCATCATTTATAAAAAGCCGCGCAATCTTTGTATCGATATTAAATGAGTCATACCCGGTAAAATCTGTTTTGCAACCTTTCAAGTCCGGCCCGGTTTTGATAAAAACATCATCGGTAATCTTGCTGGCGGCGCGTGAACGGTTCTGCTGCTCGGTCATTTTTCTTTCGTAAACAGCCATCACATCTTGTTCAATCTGTTGAAAAGCTTCCGCTTTTAAATTAAATCGGGCTATTTCTATAACTGTTTCCAGGGGCAATCCATGAGTGTCACGATATTTAAAAAAGAGCGCTCCTAATCTCTCTTTAAAATTATCTGTTTGAATTCCCCCCCGGGCAATTAGTTGTTCAACTTCTTTGTTAAATTCCGGAATTCTCAGTTCCAGCAGGGCAATATGTGCTTCTTCCGCTTTCTCAATTAAAAAGTTCATAGAAGATTTCTTGTCATTTAATTCAGGATAAAAATCTTTCATGACTTCAATGACAGCATCAACAAGTCGATAAATAATCGGCTGTTTATGGCCTTTATTCCAGAATATGTTTGTACAGATAGTGATTAGTTTTTTAACCACAGAGCCCTGTTCCTTATTGGAAGGGATGATTCCGTCATTAATCGCGAAAACAATCGCGCGGGTATGATCAGCAATGACGCGTTTTTCTTTTAATGACAGTTTAATCCTACGTTCATGTGTAATTCCCTCTATTTTAGAAATAATCGGCCTAAAAAGATCCGTGTCGAAATTATTTTTTTTGTCTTGCAAAACCGCTGTCAGCCTCTCCAGGCCCATACCGGTGTCAATATTCTTGTTGGGCAAAGGTTCAAGCCCGCCGCCATCCACGCGGTTGAATTGGGTGAAAACCAGGTTCCATACTTCCGAAAAACGGCCGCAATCGCAATCGGGATCGCATTGATCCCCATCAGGACAATTGTCATTGACCCCGTAATCGAAAAAGATTTCTGAACAGGGGCCGCAGGGCCCGTTAGGTCCGTCAGCTTTGGCATTGGACGGCCAGAAGTTGCTTTTATCGCCTAATTTCACAAATCGATTTTGCGGGATTTTAATCTCATTTAACCAGATTTCTTCAGCCTCTTCATCATCTTTATAGATAGATACCCAAAGTTTTTCTTGAGGGATACCCAGCTCTTTTGTCAAAAATTCCCAGGCCCAGTTAATGGCGTCTTTTTTAAAGTAATCTCCAAACGAGAAATTACCCAGCATTTCAAAGAAGGTGTGATGAAAGGCGGTCTTGCCCACTTCCGCCAGATCATCGGTACGCATGCATTTTTGTGATGACGCCGCCCGGGTATAGCCGTCAATGTGACCGAGAAACTGTCGTTTGAACTGCTGCATGCCCGCCGTTGTGAATAATACCGTCGGGTCATCTTTGGGTACCAGAGAATCGCTTTTTATTACGGTGTGTCCTTTAGAGGCGAAAAAATCCAGGAATTTCTGTCTGATTTGATTTGCTGTCATATTTTCTGTCATGATTCGTTTAATAGTTTATTGATGGTTTGTATTATTGTTCTCTGATTAAATCCTCTTCGATTTAAGTATCCATAAAGTTTACGCCGTAAGCTTTGGTTATCGCTGTCGTAATAATGTTCAAGCCTTCTTCGCGCGATGTCAAAAACAGCCGTATGTTCATCGTAATCTTTAAAGGCCGCGGACAAATTCTTCGCGATCAAATTATCCGCGATGCCCTTTTGTTTTAACTCCAGGCGGATACGATATTCGCCATAAGGTTTTTTCAGGCGGGACGCGATCCATGCCTGTGAAAAGGCGTCGTCATCAATAAAGACGTGTTTTTTTAAATAGCTGATGGTGACAGCGATGGCGGCGCGCGAAAATTCTTTTTGAGCTAATCGTTCCGCTATTTCCTGTTCACTTCGCGGCCTGAATTTCAATAAGCGTGAGGCGGCGGATAAAGCCTTTTTATTTTCACTATCTTTGTTTATTTTTTCGTTCGGTCCGGCTTCCATTATTCTTCAATGACAAAGAAGCCGCGGATAGTCCGTATCAAGCACGCGCCACGGGCTTGTGATACGGCCCGGTTATAATCCGCCATTGTTTTTACCGGCATCTTGTTAATGGCGATGATCACATCCCCCCGGCGGAAACCGGCAGCCATGGCCCGGGAATTCGGCTCTACTTCCTTGATGATGATGCCGTTGGCGTCAGACAGTCCCAAATGCCGGGCCGTTTCTCCGGATAAACCGCGTACCGTTAAACCGCGCCAGCGAAATGCCGATTTAGCCGGGACTTCGGATCGCCGCGGCGAAGGTTGTTTCCGGTTTAAGACCTCATCATCAACCGGACGCGCTTCAATAACGAGCGGAATATTCTTTTCTTTGCCATCCCTGATAATTTGTACTTGAACCTTTTTCCCGACTTCGGTGTTGCCGATATAACGGATAAGATTCAAACTGCTTCGCATTTTTACATTGTTGACTTTCAGGATAATATCCCCTTCTTTCAAGCCTGCTTTTTCAGCGGGCCCTTGCGGGACAATTTTATCCAAGAGGACGCCATCCGTATGCGGCAAATTAAAATATCGGGAAAGCCCGGGATTCAAATTCTGGATATAGACGCCGATCCAGCCGTAGGTGATGCCATTGCCCTTTATGAGGGCATCAACAATTTGTTTGGCGTAATTCACCGGGATCGCGAATCCGATTCCCTGATAGCCGCCTGATGTCGAAAATATCGCCACGTTGATGCCGACCACATCCCCCTTTAAATTTACTAAGGGGCCGCCTGAGTTGCCCGGGTTGATAGCCGCGTCAGTTTGAATAAGGTCGGAATAATCAGTGTCCCGCCGGGAAGTTCCCGGTAAAGATCGATGCAAGGCGCTCACAACACCGGAGGTGACTGTCGGTGCCGGATCATCAAGAATATGGCCGAAAGGGTTGCCGATCGCGACAACCCATTGGCCGATTTTTAAATCCTCTGAATCACCTAATTTCGCAACCGGCAGATCCGACGCGTTGATTTTCACAACTGCCAGATCGGAACGGGAATCCGTCCCTTCTAAAGAGCCCTGGAATTGGCGCCCATCCGGCAGGACAACCGTGATCTTGTCTGCCTCTCTGACAACATGCTCATTGGTTAAGATGTACCCTTTATCATCAACAATAACACCGGAACCAAACCCGCCGCTGCGTTGTTCGTACTCAAGGGGCTCACCAAAGAATTCCGCAAAGAATTGATTGAACAATTTGTCCTCAAAAGGAGAACCGTAATAACTCCTTCTTTGGCGATAACGCTGTACCCTTTCAGTTTTGATAGATACTACCGCGGGTCCGATATTTTGGGCGACTTCTTCAACAGCTGTAATAAGGTTGGCTGTTTCCTGGGCGTGAAGGTTTTGACGCGCGAAAATGCTAAAGAACAATACGAGTAAAACTATGTGGAAGCGGATGATTTTATTGGAATTCGTCATGATCACCTCCCGGGAGAATTATTTTTTTATCCCTAATTTTTCCATAATTTGCTTTTCAATCTGGTTGAAAAGCTTGGGGTTATCCATCAAATACTTTCGCGCCCCTTCTCTTCCCTGGCCGATCTTTTCGTCTCCGTAAGAGAACCAGGAGCCCGCTTTGTTGATGATCTCTTCTTTTACCCCGAGATCCAGAATGTCGCTGGATTTGGAGATGCCTTCATCAAAAAGGATCTCGAATTCGGCTTTACGAAATGGCGCGGCAACCTTATTTTTGACGATTTTAGCCCTTATCCTGTTGCCGATGAACTCGTCCCCTTTTTTCAATGTTTCGATACGTCTTAAGTCAATACGCACGGAAGAATAAAATTTTAAAGCGTTACCACCGGTTGTTGTTTCCGGATTGCCGAACATGACGCCGATCTTCATGCGTATCTGGTTGATAAAGATCACGCAGGTTTTGGATCGGCTGATGGCCCCGGTCAACTTACGCAGGGCTTGCGACATCAAGCGGGCATGTAATCCCATATGCGAATCACCCATATCACCCTCAATTTCAGCGCGAGGCGTTAAGGCCGCAACAGAGTCGATAACAATAAGATCGACGGCATTTGAGCGGACCAAAGTTTCGGTAATTTCGAGAGCCTGCTCACCGGTATCAGGTTGCGAGATGAGTAAATCTTCTAATTTAACCCCTACTTTCTGCGCGTAAGATGAATCAAAGGCATGCTCGGCATCGATAAAAGCGGCCGTCCCGCCCAATTTTTGGGCCTGGTTAATAATGCTCAGTGTCAGGGTTGTTTTTCCTGATGATTCCGGCCCGTAGATCTCAACAACGCGCCCTCGGGGTACACCGCCGATGCCTAAGGCCAGATCAAGGGCTAATGATCCGGTCGGGATAGCGGGAATATTCTGTTTCGCGCTGCCATCAAGCTTCATGATAGACCCTTTACCGAACTGTTTTTCAATTTGAGATAAGGCTAAATCTAATGCTTTTCTTTTGTTATCTACCTCGGTCGTTTTTTTAACTTCAGCCATGCTTTCCTCCCTCTCCACCAGTTCATTTGGGAAATGAACTATCGAAACCACTGCCTTCATACAAAGGGGATAGTCAGGTGGGCTTCTTTGTTAATAAGAATATTTATCCAAAACCTGCCGATAAAAATGTCCGGGGTGGGGTTATACTAATACTATTTGTATAAGTAACTTCTTTAGAGTAAAAAATTATACATGAGGACTACTTCCTTGTCAATTAATAAGTCTTGGCCTGTGACCAAGCAATTCTTTAATAACATACAAATCTGTGCTTTCCATTGCTAGGAGGCTGTCCGAGAATTGGATTTCCGAAAAATCGGGTGTTGAAAATAAACA
>JAGLNJ010000066.1 GCA_023139575.1 Candidatus Omnitrophota bacterium
ATTTCACTTCCAATTGCAAATGAAATATTTTCACTATATAGACTGATTCCTGGACCTGAAGTTGCAGTCATCACTTTTTTCCCGACCATTGCAGCGCCAAGACAGTATCCAATAGATGCAATCTCATCTTCACCCTGAAGACAGATCCCATCTTTTTCTGGCATTGCATTTAGCATGTAATTAAATATAGAAGTTGCAGGTGTAATGGGATATCCGGCAAAAAAATCACATCCTGCTGCAATTGCGCCCGCAGCACAAGCATCATTTCCATCAATAAAATTTGTACTCATCAAACCCTCCTTAAAAGTTTGAAATATGATATATGAAGCAATTTTATTTGTCTATTTAATTATTGAATATTTCATTAGACTTTTGCAAAAAGAAAGCTTTCCTGATATACTAAACGTTAAAAATACGAATTTTTGTGATATTGGGTTTCACAAAGATAAGAATTCAGACAGGTTGATAATTGTTTCAGCTATTGATAACCTTTTGAAAGGCGCGGCAGGACAAGCTGTACAAAATATGAATATCATGTATCAATTCCGGGAAACGGCCGGGCTCCTCTAGGACTACAGGCCATAATCATGCAAATATTAAAAGGTGGCGTTACAAAAGCAAAAGGATTCAAGGCAAATGGTTTGAATTGCGGGATCAAACGATCCGGCAAACCTGACTTAGCCCTTATTTACTCGGAAAAACCGGCATTTGCGGCCGGTGTCTTTACCAAGAACTCTATCAAGGCCGCTCCGCTTTTGGTGACAAAAAAACATCTCAAAAACAACCGTGCCCAGGCCATCATTGTCAACAGCGGCAACGCCAATTGTTTTACAGGCAGTTTTGGACTGATCTATGCCGAGCGCACCGCAAATATTATTGCTGATCTTTTAAAATTGAAAACCTGTGATGTCTTAGTGGCTTCCACAGGCATTATCGGCAAACCATTACCCTTCAAAAAAATTGCTAAGGCGACGGATAGTTTGGTTTCGGGATTAAAGGTTAAAAACGGCCATCAGGCGGCCAAAGCTATTTTGACTACAGATAAAATAACCAAGGAAATCGCTGTCCAGATTAACATTAATGGCAAGAAGGTCACCATCGGTGCCTGCGCTAAAGGGTCCGGCATGATTGCCCCGAATATGGCTACCATGTTGGCCTTTATCACAACTGACGCGGCTATCAGCCCGCTGATGCTTAAAGCCGCCCTGAATGAAGCCTCTGATATGTCTTTTAACTGTATAACCGTTGACGGATGCATGAGCACCAACGACATGGTCATCTTAACGGCCAATAGTATGGCAGGAAATAAAACGATTACTACAAAGAATAAGAATTATCAAATTTTCTTGGAAGCCCTGCAATATGTCTGTCTGGATCTTGCCAAAAAGATCGTATTGGACGGAGAGGGAGCAACAAAATTTGTCGAGGTGAATGTGTCCGGCGTTAAGACGGAAAAGAAGGCCAAGCAAATTGCCTTAACAATAGCAAATTCAAATTTGGTCAAAACTGCCGCTTATGGAAGCAATCCAAATTGGGGACGCGTTGCGGCAGCTGTCGGGTCATTAGGTTTTAATATCACAGAAAAAGATTTAAAAATTCATTTCAGTTCATTTGATAAAAAAGCCATCAGCATCTTTGTCGAACTCAGCCAGGGATCCCAAACGGCAACTGTTTACACATCCGATTTGTCTGTCGGTTATATAAATATAAACAGCAAGTATAACTAATCATATTTTTTTTAACGCCATTCCCTGCGAAAATTAAAGGTAGCGCATGTATGGAAAATGTTATTCGTAAAGCAGATGTATTAGTTGAAGCCATACCGTATATTCACGCCTTCCGGCGCAAAGTTTTCGTCATCAAATATGGCGGGAGCATATTGAATGACCCCGAAGTGCGCAAGAATATATTAGAGGACATCGTCTTTTTAAGTTATGTCGGTATTCGCACCATCCTCATTCATGGCGGCGGTCCGCATATCAGTTCCCGTTTAAAGGAAAAGGGTATTAAAGCCGAGTTCCATAATGGTATTCGTATTACGGATAAACACACCTTGGAAGTCGTCTCCGAAGAACTCGATAAACTCAACGCACAGATCGTCCATGAAATTAAAGAGCTGCGCGGGGATGTCACCGGATTGAAGGGACATGAAAATATTATTCATGTAGAAAAAAAAGGGGCGTCTCGAGAATTGGGATTTGTCGGGACGATAAAAAATATTGAACGCGAAGCCATTGAACAGCATCTGCGTCAAGGTCACATTACGGTGCTTTCTCCCATGGGGGTTAGTGGTGAACAACAGCCGCATAACGTGAATGCGGATGAAGTCGCCAGCGCTATTGCGATTTCTTTAAAAGCTGAAAAATTAGTTTTATTGACTAATGTCCATGGCGTCATGTCAAAACCGGAAGATGAAAACACTCTTATCTCAACATTAACCGTGGATGCCGCGCGGGGCATGATTGAAAAAAAAGTTATACAACAAGGCATGATCCCCAAAGTAAAGTCTTGCGTTGAAGCATTAAACGGCGGGGTGAAAAAAACTCACATTATTGATGCCCGCTTGAAGCACGCTCTTCTTCTGGAAATCTTTACCGATCGTGGTATCGGCTCACAAATTTGTAAAAGTGACACTAAAGAACGGGATGATGAATCATGAAAAAACAAGATATCCTCAATAATTATGATAAATATATCATGCCGACCTATACACGCATACCCGTTGTTTTTGTAAAGGGAAAGGGGATGGAGTTAACAGACATCAACGGCAAAAAATATCTTGATTTCTTTCCGGGATGGGGCGTCAATAATGTGGGGCATTGCCATGTGAAAGTCATGTCAGCTGTTCGTGATCAAATCGGCAAACTGATTCATATACCGAATAATTTGTATCACCCAAACCAGGCCAAATTAGCAAAAGAAATGATCCGCACGTCATTCCCAGGAAAAGTTTTTTTCTGTAATAGTGGTGCGGAGGCCTGCGAATCGGCGATCAAATTCGCGCGGGCTTATGGAAATGCCACAAATCGCTTTGAAATCATCACCATGGAAAAATCTTTTCATGGACGCACTTTAGGGGCGCTTGCAGCAACCGGTCAACCCAAATACAAAGAGGATTTCGGCCCTTTACCGCACGGTTTCAAATCCGTTCCTTTTAATGAACTGCAAGTTGTGAAGAATGCCATTAATCCGACAACTGTAGCTGTTATGCTCGAACTCGTTCAAGGGGAAGGCGGCGTTAATATTGCTGACCCGGATTATCTTCAAGGATTACGAGAGCTTTGTGATAAAAAAAATCTGCTCCTTATATTTGATGAAGTGCAAACCGGCATCGGCCGCCTGGGAGAAATATACGGTTTCAAACATTACAAAATCCAACCGGATTTGATGACTTTGGCTAAAGCTTTGGGTGGAGGCTTGCCGATCGGGGCATTAGTCGTCAAAGACAGCATCACAGACACCTTTAAACCGGGGATGCATGCGTCGACGTTTGGCGGCAGCCCGTTAGTCTGTAAAGCCGCCTTAGGCGTTTATAAAGCTATTTACGGCCAACATATGCTGCGAAATACAAAGAAGATGGGAAAATACGCCATGGACGCATTGGCACAACTCATGAAAAAATATCATTGTATAACTGATGTTCGCGGCATAGGTTTGATGATCGGCATCGAATTAAATATTGAAGGAAAACCCATTGTCGATGAATGCTTCCGTAAAGGCTTGCTGATTAATTGCACCCAGGGAAATATCTTACGTATTATGCCGGCCTTAAACGTCACGAAACGTCAAATCGACAAAGCCCTTTTCATCATGGAAAAGGCTTTTGAAGAAATTACTGCTGAAGGTGACCTACAATGAAACGAGATCTCATTAGCTTAACTGACCTTTCATCTGATGAAATATTGCAGCTATTGGATGTAGCTCTGGATTTAAAGTCTAAAAAAGGACAGCTGCACGATGCTTTAAAGGGAAAATCTGTTGGATTGATCTTCCAAAAGCCTTCTAACCGTACGCGGGTTTCTTTTGAAGTAGGCATACACCAGCTGGGAGGGAATTGTGTTTATTTGGGGCCGAAGGAGATCAATCTCGGCAAAAGGGAGACACCTTCAGACGTGGCGAATACTTTGTCCCGATATCTTGACGCTATTGTCGCACGAACGTTCTTGAATTCAGATGTCATCGACTTGGCAAACCATGCCACGATACCGATTATTAACGGTTTGTCGGATCTTTATCACCCTTGTCAGGCCTTAGCTGATTTGTTATCGGTTAAAGAGAATTTTCAAGATCTAAAAGGCATGACCTTAACTTATGTCGGTGACGGTAATAATGTCTGTCATTCCTTGATGCTTGGCTGTGCGAAGGTGGGCATGCATATGCATATTGCTTCACCGAAAGGATATGCCCCAAAAGAAAAAGTTCTTTCTCAGGCCAAAGAGTTCGCCCAATCATCAGGAGCAACGATAAAATTATTCACCTCACCCCGGGAAGCCATCCACAATACACATGTCGTCTATACAGACGTATGGGTCAGCATGGGGCAAGAGGAAGAATCGCAGGAACGCATTGATTTGTTCAAGGAATTTCAAATTAATAACGACCTCACCGCCTTAGCTGATAAAGACTATATTTTTATGCACTGTCTGCCGGCGCACCGGGGGCAGGAAGTAACCGCCGAGGTTATTGATGGGCCGCATTCAATCATTTTTGACCAGGCAGAAAATCGAATGCATATACAAAAAGCTATTCTCATGTTTTTATTAGGATCTCATTAATTTTTTTTAATCAAGCAGGAGAAACATATGAAAAAAATCGTACTAGCTTATTCAGGAGGATTAGATACTTCCTGCGCCATTAAATGGCTGAAAGACAGGAATTATGACGTTATCGCCTTTATTGCCGATGTGGGGCAGAAAGATGATTATCAAACAATCAAAAAGCGTGCCATGAACACGGGGGCCAGCAAGGTATATGTCGTGAACATGCAAAAAGAATTTCTGACCGACTATGTATTCCCGACTATCAAGGCAAATGCTATTTATGAAAACAAATATTTATTAGCTACCGCGCTTTCTCGTCCGCTTATCGCTAAGCACCAAGTCGCAATCGCGCATAAAGAAAACGCCAAGACGGTAGCGCATGGCTGTACGGGTAAGGGCAATGATCAAGTGCGTTTTGAGACAACCGTGACGTTACTCGATCCAAAGTTAGAACAGATCGCGCCCGTTCGCGAATGGGAATTCAAAACCCGCGAACAGGAAATAGATTATGCCCGGGAAAACAAAATCCCGATTGATGTAACCAAGAAAAGACCTTATAGCATTGATAAAAATCTTTATGGCCGCGCAATCGAATGTGGTGTTTTGGAAGACCCCTGGCAGGAACCTCCGGAAGAGATCTATCAAATGACCAAAAGCCCGCAAAATGCGCCGGATAAACCAACTTATATTGAGATTGATTTTGTTCAGGGTATTCCAGCAAAGATCAATAAAAAAGCGCACACCCCGATCGCTATAATCGACAAACTCAATGAGATCGCCGGTAAAAACGGTGTGGGTCGCGTTGACATGGTGGAAAACCGTTTAGTAGGGATCAAATCCCGTGAGATTTATGAAAATCCGGCCGGGACTACCATCTTTATTGCGCATCAAGCACTCGAAGATCTTGTCCTTGACCGCGAAACGGCGCATTTCAAACAAGCCTTTTCGCGAAAGTATGCTGAATTAACATATTACGGCCTATGGGAAACCCCTCTCAAAAAACAATTGGATGCTTATTTCGATAAAATTCAAGAAAGGGTCAGCGGCACGGTGAGGCTAAAAGTCTATAAAGGAAATTGCGTTGTTGTGGGACGTAAATCGAAATATTCACGTTATAAAGAAGAATTGGCCACTTACGGATATAAGGATGTCTTCGATCAAAAATTGGCTGAAGGTTTTATCCGTTTATGGGGGCTTCCCTTTACAAAGTGAGGATACTATGAACAAATTATGGGGCGGTCGTTTTAACAAGAAAACAAATAAATTGGTGGAAAATTTCTCCCGGTCGATACAGTTTGATCAAAAATTGGCTAAATATGACTGCATCGGTTCACTGTATCATATTAATGTGTTGCGTAAAGCAAAACTCTTGACCGTGGCTGAACATGCCAAATTGAAAAAAGGACTTAAGAGTATTTTAACATCCATAGAAAAGGGGGCTTTTTTCAAAAATATTGATACAACGCATGAAGACATTCATTCCTATATCCAAGCCCTTTTGGAAAAAAAGGCAGGGATGGTCGCTTTAAAATTACATACCTGCCGTTCCCGTAATGATCAAGTTGTCTTTGACACCAAATTATACTGCCTGGATCAGCTGACAAAAACGGTCGACCTGATTATTCTCCTGGATGAAACGCTTCATAAAACGGCATCAAAGAATAAAGACATTATCATACCCGGCTATACACACTTGCAACACGCGATTCCCATTAGCCTCTATGATTATTTCTCTGCCTATCATGAAATGCTATTCCGTGATATTGACCGTTTAGCAGACGCTTTTGTCAATATTGAACTGACATTCGGTGCCGGAGCTTTAGCCGGAACATTTATTAACCATAGCCATTATGTTCAAAAAGCCACTAAGGGTATTCCCAAACCGATAAAATCAACGACTAATGCGATTGATGTGGTCAGCGACCGCGATTATATTATTGAATCTCTTTCTGTCCTGGCGATTATCGGCATGCATCTATCCCGGCTGGCAGAAGACCTGATCCTTTGGGCATCAAAGGAGTTCAGTTTTATTGATATTGATGATGCTTTCTGCACCGGCAGCTCGCTCATGCCTCAGAAAAAGAATCCGGATGTCTTAGAATTAATTCGCGGGAATACCGGCGTACTCTACGGCAACCTGATCAATGTCCTAGTTGTCATGAAAGGACTGCCCTTAAGCTATAACCGCGATATGCAGCATGACAAGGAACCCCTTTTCAAATCATTTGAGATAACGCAACAGGTCCTCGAGATATTAACCGAGTTGTTTAAAAATATTGCTTTTAACAAAGAGTCCATCGCAAAACAATTGGATGATGAATTTCTTTATGCTACGGATATTGCTGATTATCTTGTGCAAAAAGGTGTTCCATTCAAGACGGCGCATTCCTTGATCGGCACCCTTATCCAGACGAAGATCAAAAAGAAAACTAATTTATTGCAAATGGATGATAAGACATTAAAATCAATTTATCCCGACTTAAATAAGGCCGTATTAAAAAAAATTATTAACCCGAAACAATCCGTGCAGGCCAAGAAGTCAGTCAAGAGAAAATGATGTTATATGCATGATTTTAAATACAAAAAAAATGAGCTTTTTTGTGAAAACACAAGGATTTCTACGATCGCGCAACAAGTGGGCACGCCGTTTTATCTCTACAGCTATAAAACGCTTATCGACCATCTCACAAAGATCAAAAAGGCCTTTGTGGAAATCGACCCACTTATATGTTTTGCTGTGAAATCTAACGGCAATATGGCCGTCATCAAGGCATTGGCGAATAAGGGAGCGGGGTGCGACATCGTATCTGGTGGGGAGCTTAAAAAGGCTTTGAAACTCAAAGTCTCACCGAAGAAAATTGTTTTTGCTTCTGTTGGCAAAAAAGAAGAGGCGATTGCTTTGGCTATCAAATCAGGCATTCTGCTTTTTAATGTCGAATCGGTGCCAGAGCTGGAAGTCATCAATGCCTTCGCCAAAAAGGCCGATAAAAAGGTGCAGGTCGCCATTCGCATCAATCCTGATGTTGAAGCGGCCACGCATCATTTCATCACAACCGGGACATTAAAAAACAAATTCGGGATCGACCTTCAGTCCACGCGTGATCTTCTGCGTCGACAGAAAGCCTATTCACATATTGAAATTAACGGTCTGCATATTCATATCGGTTCGCAAATCGTCAACAGCACCCCCTTTATCAATGCCATAAAGAAAGTTGTCGGATTTGTCAACGATTTGCGCCAGGAAGGTATCGAAATTAAATATTTTGATATCGGGGGAGGCCTTGGCATCATTTACAAGGACGAAAAACCGCAGACGGCCGAAGACTTTGCCCAAAACATAATCCCGTATTTGAAAAAAACCGGGCTGAAAATCATCATGGAGCCGGGACGTTTTATCGCCGGCAATGCCGGAATCTTTGTTACCAAAGTTCTTTACCTAAAGGACAATGGCTTTAAGAAATTTCTCATTGTGGATGGCGGCATGAATGATCTGATCCGGCCGTCGCTCTACAATGCTTACCATGACATACTGCCGGTTAAGAAAACATCATCCAAAAAAATTACGGTCGATGTTGTCGGCCCTGTCTGCGAGAGCGGAGATTACTTCGGTAAAGAAAGGGCGTTGCCTAAAATGGTCCGCGGCGACCTCCTGGCTGTTATGAGCGCCGGGGCTTACGGCTATGTTATGTCGAGCAACTACAACGCTCGGCCGCGAGTCGCGGAGGTCATGGTCAAAGGCAACAAATTCGCGATCATCAATGAACGCGAAAAATTTAATGAACTTATCAAGCGTGAACGCATTCCGGACTTTCTAAAATAAACAGGGAAAACCCATCATGAAACAACGCAGCATTTTATTTACTAAAATGGCCGGCGCCGGTAACGATTTCATTGTAATTGATGCCAAAAAGGGCATCGATTACAAACAATTGACCAAAAAAATCTGTGACCGCACAAACGGTATAGGTGCCGATGGTTTGCTGATTTGCGATAAATCAAGGAAATCAGACTATAAGATGCGCATCATCAATGCCGATGGATCAGAAGCCGAGATGTGCGGTAATGGGGCCAGATGTTTAGCCAGCTATATTGTGAAAAATAAAAAGCCTAAAGGAAAAAACTTTTCCATAGAAACTTTGGCCGGAACCATAATCGCAACCGCTAAGGGAGAAGTGGCCCATGTCAGGCTGAGCCAACCCAAGGGACATCGACCTAATATTCCGCTAACCATTAACGGCCAAAAAATCCATGTTCATTATATCAACACGGGAGTTCCGCACGTAATTGTTTATGTGGATGATTTAAATAAAGTCGATGTAAAAACAATCGGCAATGCCATTCGTTTTCATAAAAAGTTTAAGCCGCGAGGAGCAAATGTCAATTTCGTTGAGCAGATTAAAAATGGACTGGTGGCTGTACGCACTTACGAGCGAGGCGTTGAAGATGAAACCAAAGCCTGCGGCACGGGCAGTGTTGCCGCAGCAATTGTTTCATATCTGCAAGCAAACCCCGGCATCACAAGCAAAGAGAAGGCCAGCATGAAAGTCTTGACCCAAAGTGGTGAGACGCTTAATACACAATTTGATCTCACCGAAGGGGGCATTGAAAATGTCTGGCTCAAGGGAAGCGCCATATTTATTGCTGAAGGCAACTTCTTATATTAAAAGTTTTCGTTATTTAATTGTACCAATTTAACAGGGGGGAGAAATGATTAAAGGTTCAGTCGTCGCCATTATAACGCCGTTTAAAAATGGACAGGTTGATGAAGGCACATTAAAAAAATTGATCGCTTTTCATATAGAAAACAGAACAGATGCCATATTGAGTTGTGGGACAACCGGCGAGTCGCCCACATTGACGCATGAAGAGCATGAAAGAGTCATTGGAATCTGTATTCAAGAAGCCAAAGGCAAAATCAGTGTTATCGCCGGAACCGGATCGAATTCTACTGTTGAAGCGATTTCTTTGACCCAACACGCCGCTGAAGCCGGAGCGGATTATATCCTAAGCGTCACACCCTATTATAACAAACCGACTCAAGAAGGCTTATACCAGCATTTTAAAGCTGTTGCAAATAGTGTTGAAGCGCCCATTATCCTTTATAACATTCCCGGACGATGCGGTAGAAACATTGAACCTGCTACCATGGTAAGATTAGCTAATGATTGCAAAAATATTATCGGCGTTAAGGAAGCCTCCGGATCTATTGATCAAATGCAGACAATACACGCTGTCTGTCCGAAAGATTTCATCCTTTTTTCGGGGGACGATGCCCTGACATTGCCTCTTTTAAGCATCGGCGGAGTGGGTGTCATATCCGTTATCGCAAACTTTGTACCGCAAGACGTGGTAAAGTTGATTCAGGCCTTTGAAAAGGGTGATATCAAACTAGCGCAGGAATTGCATTATAAATTACTGCCTTTGGTAAAGGCCATATTTATTGAAACCAACCCCATACCTGTTAAGACGGCAATGGGTATGCTTGGCATGTGCTCCGACGAAATGCGCCTGCCGCTTTATCCTATGGCAGAAGAAAACGAAGCTAAACTCAAAAAGGCCCTGCAGGACTATGGGCTTTTAAAATAATTTTGGTAAAGGAAAGGCAACAGTATAATGATCAAACTAGCTGTAAGCGGTTGTCAGGGGCGCATGGGGCAACGAATAACCTTGCTGGCATTAGATGACAAGGATTTTGACATCCATACCCTTTTAGAAAATAAGAATCACCCGAAAGCAAACGAGAAGTTCAACAACATTCCTGTCTCAACCAATTTCGAAGACTTAGCGGGTAACGATATACTGATCGAGTTTACCACACCGGAAGCTACGATTACTAATTTAAAGAAATGTGTAGAAAACAATGTCAAGATGGTCATCGGGACAACCGGTCTTTCAGAAGGTCAACTGAAGGAAATCAAAGCTGCTGCAGAAAAGATTGCTCTCGTCTGTTCTTCTAATATGTCAGTCGGCGTTAACATCACGTTTAAATTGACACAACAATTGTCTGAGGCCACACCCGAATCCTATAAAGTCCGGATAACTGAAGCCCACCACATCCATAAGGTCGATGCGCCCTCTGGAACAGCCAAAACTCTGGTGCAAAAGGTTGAAAATGGATCGGCCCACAAGGTCGATAACATCGATTCTATACGAGAAGGGGAGATTATTGGTGATCACGATGTTATTTTTGAAAGCCCGGTAGATGTTATCACGATCAAGCACCATGCGAAAACACGTGATATTTTTGCGAAAGGCGCTCTTATTGCCGCCAAATATCTTGCAGATAAGCCTAACGGGCTCTATGACATGCAAGATGTCCTCGGTCTCAAATAAACGGATAACGTTTCATTATTTATTCTTAAGGAATTATTAACCATAGAAAGGAAATTTTATGAGCATCAACATTGAATTCGCAGAACGGCTAAAACAGTTGCCTCCATATCTTTTTCTTGCTATTGACGAGGCAAAAAGAAAAGCCATTGCGGAAGGAAGAAATATCATAAATCTAGGGATCGGGGATCCGGATACAGCTACACCACCACACATCGTCGAAGCCCTGAAAAAAGCCGCAGACGATACAGCAAATCACCATTATGCCTTTGACGCCGGCATGCCTGAATTGCGATCTGCTATCGCCGTTTGGTTTCAAAAACGATTCGATGTTTCCTTAAATCCTGATAATGAAATTTATCCTTTGATCGGATCAAAAGAAGGTTTGGCTCACTTACCCTTAGGCATAATCAATCCGAAAGATAAGGTTCTGCTGACGGACCCTGCCTATCCGGCTTATCGCCCGACCATTCAATTTGCTGACGGCAAAATTACTTCCGTCCCGATGAAAGAAAGTCATGGTTATCTTCCTGATTTAAAGAAAATAGCCGAAATCAAAGATCCCAAAGTCATGTATTTAAACTATCCTAACAATCCTACAGCTGCCACCGCTACAAGAGAGTTTTATGAAGGATTGGTGCAAATCGCTAAAGATAAAGGCATAATATTGGTGTCAGACATGGCTTATTCAGAAATTTATTTTGAAGGCCAAAAACCTTTAAGCATTCTTGAAGTGGAAGGCGCTAAGGATGTCGCCATTGAATTCCATTCTCTTTCCAAAACATATAACATGACCGGCTGGCGCATCGGTTGGGCTTGCGGTAACGAAACCCTTGTTGCTGCTTTAGCAAAGGTTAAAACCAATTATGACTCCGGTATTTTTCAGGCTGTTCAATTAGCCGGTATCGCAGCCTTGAACACTGATGAAGAAGAGATTGATGATATGCGACGCATGTACGAGGAGAGAAGGGACTGTCTGATAAACGGACTGCGCAGTCTGGGATGGAAAATCCCGTCACCGATGGCAACTTTCTATGTATGGGCCAAGACACCTAAAGGCTTCAAAGACTCTATGGAAACAGCGGCCGCGTTTCTTAATAAAGCGGATATCGTCATTACTCCCGGCGTGGGCTTCGGCAAAAGTGGCGAAGGCTATGTCCGCATGGCCTTGACAGTAAACAAAAACCGCATTACCGAGGCTGTAAATAGATTAAGCAAAATTATTTAATCACGAAATCATGCACACCATTTTCTTAGCATTAGGAACAAATCTGGGGGATCGCCTTGCTAATATCGAGAACGCCATTAAAAGTCTCAAAGAAAAAGGTGTTGTTATTGAGATCGTTTCATCAATCATCGAATCTGCCCCCGATGGAGGGCCGCATCAAGACGACTACCTCAACGCCGTCCTTAAAGGCAATGTTTCGATATCCCCCAAGCAATTACTCGATACGGTAAAACAGATTGAAAAAGAAATGGGCCGAAAAAAAACAGTCATCAACGGCCCACGAATTATTGATATTGATATATTATTATATGACAAAATATCTTTAAATACAAAGGACTTGATTATCCCGCATCCACGGATGCGGCAACGTAATTTTGTCATTAGCCCTTTAATAGAGATAGAACCTGCTCTGAAGGAAATTAAACCTTTATGAAAATCATAACAAGTATTACTATGCTTCGACAAATCCTTGATAATTATCGGCGACAAAATAAATCAATCGGTTTTGTTCCGACTATGGGCGCTTTTCATAAAGGCCATCTTTCTTTAATGCGACGCTGCCGGAAGGATCACGATATCGCCCTTGTCAGCATATTCGTCAACCCCACCCAATTCGCTCCAGGCGAGGATTTGTCTTCTTATCCGCGGAATAAAAAAAACGATGTTTTATTGGCAAAAGAAGAAAATATTGATATAATATTTTATCCGTCGGTAAAGAAGTTGTATTCAGGACGCTATTTGACACACATTAATGTAGGAGAAATCAGTGAGGAACTTTGCGGCAAGACACGCCCGAATCATTTCCAAGGCGTCGCAACCATCGTCGGGAAACTAATCAATATAGTCCAGCCTCATGTTCTTTACTTAGGGCAGAAAGATGCTCAGCAATCAGTGGTAATTCAACAAATGGTCCAAGATTTAAATTTTCCTGTAAAAATTAAAGTCCTGCCGACGACCCGCGAAAAAAATGGTTTAGCCATGAGTTCGCGAAATAAATATCTTTCAGTTGAAGAAAGAAAACAAGCATCTGTTCTTTATAAATCATTGCTTTTAGCAAAAATTAAAATCAATGCTGGCCAGCGTAACGCCAATGCCATTATCAAATCAATGAGAAGGAACATTACTGAAAATGCCTCCTGCTCCATTGAATATATTGCATGTGTCGACACACAAACACTTAAACCACTCAAGAAATTGCGGGGAAAGATCCTCATAGCTTTGGCAGTGCGTTTTGGCCATGCCCGATTGATTGACAATATATTGATTAACATGAAGGATTGAAATAGGAATAATTGTTACTTCTCCTATAATGAAGCCCCCTCAAAAAAAGGTAAAGATTGGCATTTTAGGATGCGGTGCTATTGGGTCAAGAATAGCCATCGCCTGCTTTGATGAAATCCAGGACTTCTGCCGTCTATCGAGAATTTATGATATTGCCGATGAAAAAATGAACGACCTTCTCAACAAGGTTTCTCAACCCCTCCTAAAAAGAAAATCACTTCAAGATTTAATAAAAAATTGCGATTTGATGGTCGAGGCCGTCAACTCAACCAAAACACGGGCTCTCATCAAAGAAGCGCTTCTAGCCAAAAAAGACGTATTAGCCATGAGCGCCGGCAAACTCATCTCCGCCCAAAGCTTATTTAAAATCGCGCAAAAGAATCACTGCACCATAATCGTTCCGTCCGGGGCTATAGCCGGTATTGACGCCATACAAGCTGCCAGCTTAACGAGAGTCTTTTCAGCCACTTTGACCACACGCAAGCCTCTCAGCGGATTTAGCAACAATGACTATCTTCGCAAAAAACGCATAAATTTATCCCGTATCAAAAAGGAACAAACCATCTTTGAAGGCAGTGTTAAAGATGCTGTTAAACATTTTCCTCGGAACATAAACGTTGCCGCGACGTTAGCCTTATCATTACATAATAAGGCCCCGTTAAAAGTGCGCATACTGACATCTCCGCATTTCAAGAATAATTCTCATGAAATCGAAATACTAGGAGACTTTGGTAAATTAAAGTGCCGTACATATAATGATGTTTGCCCTGACAACCCCAAGACTAGTTTCCTCGCCATTCTGTCGGGTATACAGGCATTGAAGAATCATTGCCAATACCTTCGTATTGGCACGTGATTCAGTACGGTAAGTATAAAAAAAGAAATGGAAGGAGGTGACAAACATGGCAAAGAAAGTCGCAAAAATTGGTATTAAGAAAGAGAAAGGCCGTTTGTATTTCGTCGATAAGTCCGGTGATGTATCCAGCGCATTGATGGCTCGCGGTAACAAAAAGGGAGGAAAGCCTAAGAAAGAAGCTAAGGTAGGCATTAAGAAGGAACCCGGTTACCTATATTTTATCGACAAGAATGGAGATATCTCTTGTGCGAAGATGGTTCGCGGTGGTTCTAAGAAAAAGAAGAAAAAAGCCGCTCAAAAGAAAAAACCTGCTCGCAAGGCCGCCAAGAAAAAACCGGCTAAGAAAAAAGTAAAAAAGAAAATCGTTCAAAAGAAAAAAGTCGCAAAGAAGAAAACAACTAAGAAAAAAGTCGCAAAGAAAAAATAGACGATTCTCTTGAAATAAAATAGCCTCAGTGGAAAATTTCCCATTGAGGCTATTTTATTTCCCTTGACGTTTCTTCATTTTTCATATATAAAAAATTCAATAATAGCTTGATGCAATTCATCAGCTTCAATCACTCTGCCATATAGTAAAAATAGAATTTCCCTTTAATTCAATTTATGATAATGAAACCAGATAAATACATAGTTATACGCGGGGCTAATGAACACAATCTCAAATCTATCGACCTCAAGATCCCCCGGAATCAATTTGTTGTCGTAACAGGACTCAGCGGGTCGGGAAAATCTTCTTTGGCTTTTGATACTATCTATGCGGAAGGGCAAAGGCGTTACGTCGAAAGCCTTTCCGCGTATGCCCGTCAATTCTTAGAGCAATTGCAAAAGCCCGAAGTGGAATATATCGAAGGCCTTTCACCAACTATTTCCATTGAACAAAAAACGACCAGCCGGAATCCACGTTCCACGGTGGCCACCCAAACAGAAATTTACGATTATCTGCGTCTTTTATTCGCCCGTGTCGGAACACCTTACTGTTATCAATGCGAAAAAAAGATAGAACGTCAGACCGTGCAGGAAATCACGCATCAAATCTTGAAATATACCGATGGGACCAGAATATTTATCCTTGCCCCACTCATCCGCGGCCGCAAGGGAGAATACCGCAATATTCAAAGCCAGGTAGCCAAAGCCGGTTTTGTGCGCCTGAGAGTCGACGGCCAAATTTATAATGTGCAGGACAAAATAAAACTGGATAAATACAAGGTTCATGATATCGAAATCGTCATTGACCGTTTATCCATCAAGCTTTCTCTCAAAAAACGGCTGACCGATTCTCTAGAAACCGCCCTCAATATCGGCAAAGGGATTGTCACCATTTATGATGAAGGAACAAAAAAGGAAGAAGTTTTTAGCGAAAACTATGCCTGCATTGATTGCGGTATCAACTTGACGGAAATCGAGCCGAGGATCTTTTCTTTCAATTCTCCCTATGGCGCCTGTCCGGAGTGTAATGGGCTGGGAACAAAAATGGAAATCGATCCTGATTTCCTGGTGCCCGACAAATCAAAAACCTGGGTACAAGCCATCGCCCCGTGGAAAAGAGGCCGGCGTAATTATTTGATGTATTACCGGGCCGTCTTGCGTGCAATGGGCGAACTTTATGATGTATCGCCCCAGACATCATTTAATAAGCTGCCCAAAAAATTTATAAATATTGTTTTCTGTGGTTCTGATGATGAAATATGGGGCAGACGGTTTGAAGGTGTTTTGAGATATATGGAACGACTCTTTAAAGGAACCGATAGCGATTGGCTCAAGGATGATATTTCCCGTTATATGTCCGTCCAACCATGCCCTGCCTGCGACGGTAAGAGGCTTAAAAAAGAATCTCTGGCTGTAAAGATTTCGCATCATAATATCGCTGATGTCACTTCATTTTCTATCAAAGACACCAAGAAATTCATTTACGGTCTGAAACTGGCAAAAAGTAAAGAAATCATCAGCGCCCCGATCTTGAAAGAAATTTCCCGAAGGTTGGATTTTTGTATTAACGTGGGGCTTGAATATCTGACTTTAGACAGAAAAAGCGCCACGCTTTCCGGTGGTGAGGCCGAACGCATACGTTTAGCCACACAAGTCGGATCCGGATTAGTCGGTGTTATCTACATACTCGATGAACCGAGCATCGGCCTGCATCAAAGAGACAATGAACGGCTCTTAAATACCCTGCATTCACTCCGTGATCTGGGTAATTCGTTAATTGTTGTTGAACATGATGAGGCGACTATTCGTAAGGCCGACTACATCATTGATCTCGGCCCGGGAGCCGGTGAGTATGGGGGGGAAGTCATTTACGCCGGGAATGTGCGAGGTATTTTAAAGTCACGTAAATCTCTAACGGGGAAATATCTGCGTGGAGATTTAAAAATCAAAACTCCTGATCAAAGAAGGCCTCTCGATAAGGACAAAATCCTAACGATATATGGCGCTCAAGAACATAATCTAAAAAATATTGATGTGGCATTCCCTTTAGGAATCTTTATTTGTATTACAGGTGTTTCCGGGTCCGGTAAATCAACACTTATCAATGACATCCTCTATCGCAGCCTGGCCGTACAATTATATCATTCTAACGATAAAGCCGGAGAACATAAAAAGATCAGCGGCCTTGAAAACATTGACAAAATCATCAATGTCGATCAATTGCCCATCGGCCGGACACCGCGTTCTAATCCGGCAACATATACCGGAATGTTCAGCCACATCAGGGATGTCTTCAGCCAGCTTCCGCAATCAAAAATGCGGGGCTACAAGCCGGGACGCTTCAGTTTTAATGTGAAAGGCGGACGTTGTGAGGCCTGCCGGGGTGACGGTATAAAGAAAATAGAAATGCATTTTCTGCCTGATGTTTATGTTGAATGCGAGATTTGCCACGGACAGAGATTTAACGAACAAACGCTCGATGTGTTGTTCAAAGATAAAAACATTGCCGATGTTTTAAATTTATCTGTTGTTGAAGCCCTCGACCATTTTGCGAATATCCCGCGCATACACCGGATTTTACAGACACTTGTTGATGTCGGCCTGGGTTATATAAAACTCGGACAGCCAGCCACCACATTATCCGGAGGGGAAGCGCAACGGGTCAAACTCGCCAGTGAGCTGTGCAAATCAGCAACAGGGAGGACGCTTTATATTCTGGATGAACCAACGACTGGCCTGCATTTTGCCGATGTGGATAAACTTCTCAGTGTCCTTCAAAAGCTTGTTGACCGCGGGAACACCATTATCGTCATTGAGCACAACCTCGAAGTCATTAAAAATGCCGATTACATCATCGACCTCGGCCCGGATGGAGGAGACAAGGGAGGGACAGTAGTTTGCTCAGGCCCACCCGAAGCGATTATCTTCTGCCCAAAATCCTATACCGGTAAATATTTAAAAAAGTTACTCAAAACCACCTCTTCTTCCAAAAAATCAACCAAGTGATAATTATACCGGAAAATTTGCAAACCCATCCAAACTTGATATAATAAATATTCAAATATGTTAACTTCTAATATATCTTTATCTATATTCCCAAAATGATACAAAAATTAAACAAATTGTGCATATTTTCCCTGTTAATGACTGCCTTAATCATCGGGCAAACAAACACCATAACCGCGCAGGAGTCAAAAGAAGAGGAATTGTTTTTGGTCGCTCAAAAGGCGTTCGATGATGGATTTTATGATGTCGCCATCCGCTATATCAACCAATTCCTCCAAAGCTACCCGAAATCAGAAAAATTTGTCCAATCTCAACTTCTGTTAGGGCAATGCTATTTTTTCAAAAGCCAATACTTGAAGGCTTACGATATCTTCCACCGTTTATTAAAATATGTCGAATATAAAGACGCCACTCTTTTCTGGCTAGGCGAAACATATTTTAAGGGGGCGGACTATCAGCAGGCTGAAAAATACTATAACCAACTTGTCAGCGTTTACCCGAAATCTGTTTATATCCCTCAGAGCTATTATTCCCTAGGTTGGTCAAATTATGAACAGGGGAAATTTTTAGAAGCCAAGAAAATATTTCAAATACTTATCAGTAAATTCCCGGCACATCAACTCACCGAAGACGCTTCTTTTAAACTAGGTGAATGTGAATTCCAAATCGGCAATTATGATGTGGCCACACAGTATTTTAAAAAATATATTTTGCGTTACCCTCAATCAACTCGTCATGTTGAAGCCTATTTCTATGTTGCGGAAGCAAAATATTTTCAAAAAGATTTCTTAACGGCCGTAACATATTACGCCAAAACGGCTGACATCTCTTGCGATTCCAAGATGGTCTTTGCTGCCAAGGTCAGCATGGGTTGGAGCTACTTAAAACTTGATAAACTAGAGTTGTCCCGCAAATATTTCGAAGAGGCTAAGACTCTGGCCGAAAGCAAAAACCTTCTTACTGATGATATTTATCTCGGATTAGCCAGCCTTCATCTTAAAAAAGATGAAAATGAAAAGGCCAAAGAAGCTTATGGGAACCTCATCAGTCAATTTCCCAATAGTCCCCGTATTATTGAAGCGCACTTAGGAAAGGCCAATATTGAATATATTCTCAAGAATTATAAATATGCCATAAAAGAATATAAAGAGATCCTCGATCTTCTCAAAAATTCTCCTGACAGGGAGGATGTCCTGGAAAAAGCCCATTATGGTTTAGCCTGGACTTATTTAAAATCCGGTGACATTGACCAATCGATCAAGACCTTTGAAAAGATCATGAGCAAGACCAAAAGCAAAATAGTTAAGGTTAGCGCCCTCACCCAGATAGGTGATGCCTATCATGACGCAGATAAATTGGATAAAGCCATTGAAATTTATGACCGCGTGCTGAAAAATTTTCCCGACAGCATGTATACCGATTATGTTCAATTCCGTCTCGGGATAGCCCTGCTAAAACAAAATAAAGTTGAGGCGGCGACTCTTTCTTTTCAAAGTCTGCAGGCAAATTTCCCGACAAGTCAACACCTCAATGAATCGGAATATTATCTTGGTGTCGCCTATTATAAGAAAGAAGATTGGCGCCAAGCTGCTATTCATATGGAAAGATATCTTAAAGGCCTTCCGCGTTCAGAATCCTATACTTCCGAAGCCTATTATATTCTTGCCTTATCCCATTTTAATTTAAAAGAATACAAAGATTCTTTGGAGCACTTTCAAGAAATTATCGACAATTATTCATCTAAAAAAGAAATTACACGTATCGCCAAGCTTAACATTGCCAAATGCCTTTTTGAGTTAGGCGATGAAAAGGAGGCGATCAGGCGTTTCCAGGCTATTCAGGCCAAATACCCCAAATCAGAGTCCGCCCAATACGCCTTACTTTGGCTAGGAGATTATTACCTTGAACACAGTGATTTTGACGTAGCCATCAAGGCTTATAAAGACTTCATTTCCCAATTCCCCGGTAGCGATAAAATTCCTATCGTTCAATTTGAACTGGGACAGGCCTACCAGGCGTTAACCCAATATAATGTAGCGCTAAAATACTATACTTTGATTGATAATAAAGCCCCGAAAATTATTTTTGCGAAGGCTCGATTGGCTATTGCTGACATTTTTGCTAAAAAACTCGATAAAAAAGAAGCTATCGACACGTACCAAAACATCATCAAGACCGTTCCGGACTTTAAACGTGACGCTTATTTAAAACTCGCTACCCTATACAAAGATGACAAAATGTTTCTGGAGGCCATAGAGGCATATAACACAGCCCTCGCATCCCCTTCAGATCTAAGTGAAATCCTTTCAGCTGAATTAGAGTTCTATCTGGGAGACACTTACGAATTAATGAATGATTTTGATAAGGCTGTTGAAACATATCTCAAGATACCCTATCTTTATCCAGATGAAAAAGCTTGGGTCATTAAGGCTTATTTGCGTGTGGCCCGTATATTTGAAAATAGCGAGGAATGGAACCAAGCTAAAACTATTTATGATAAAATCATTACCTTTAACCCCGAAGAAGCCAAATATGCCCAAGAAAGGGTTGATTGGATTAATAAAAACATTTTCGAGAAATTGAAATAATTTTGTTTATTTCTCATTAAGCAACAGAGGAGGAGAGCATGGGAATTTGGGAAATCAGCACGAAAGAATTGATTGTTTCAGGTGGACCGATCATGATCCCGATCATCATCTGTTCAATTGTGGCTTTAGCGATTGTTCTCGGCAAGGCCATCTATTTTGCGCAAATCACGGTCAACCCCAATGACTTAAAAAAGCACGTCTTTGACATGCTAAAGAAAAACAATCTTAAAGGTGCCATTAATTTTTGTGAAGCTAGTCGTTCGCCGATCGCAAAAATTATCAAGGCCGGGATTCTCAAATATGGAGATACTCGTGATTCTATCAAAGAGGCCATGGAAGATGTCAGCCTCTATGAGATACCTATTTTGGAAAAACGCTTTACGGCCCTGGCCACAATCGCCCATGTGACGCCATTACTTGGGCTGCTGGGTACGGTTACGGGTATGACTGCCAGCTTCCACACCATTCAAGTTCGTGCAGCATCGCTTAACCCCGTCACCCCGGGAGATCTTGCGGGGGGCATCGGGGAAGCCCTCTTGACCACCGTGGCCGGACTTCTTGTTGCGATTCCAACTTTCGTTGCTTACAACTACCTGGTTAGCAGAGTCAATCATTTTGTCCTGGAAATGGAGCACGCTGCCACCGAACTCGTTAATTTCCTTTGCCATATGTCTGAAACCAGCAAAATTGATTTAGATGCTTAACAGTTTAACTGAACTATATACCAGGATTTGTTAAATGAAATTCAAACGAAATATAAAATTAGAAAACGGCCTTGAGCAAATAAATATGGCGCCATTAATTGACGTCATTTTTCAGCTGTTGATCTTTTTCATGCTGTCATCGTCTTTCACTTTCCAATCCGGAATCAACGTGAAACTGCCTAAAGCCGTAACCAGCGATACCGTACGGGATGAAAATTTCGTCATAACAATCACGAGCGAGAATGTCATTTATCTGGGCAATAAGGTTTTGACGATCAAGGAATTGACCGAAAACCTCAACACGCCGGCTGTCCGTAATCGACCGATACTTATCAAGGCTGATCGACGAGCATCCATGGGAAGGATCGTTGATGTTTGGGACCTATGCCGCAAAATCGGCATTGAGCGCATTAATATCGCGACAACCCGTGACAAATAAATATCCCCTTGTATTTTAATGTACGAAAAATCTACAATCATATTGTCATTGGTCATCCACCTTGTTGTGTTTGAGATAATTATACTGACTTTTACCTTAAAACCCGTTGCTCATAAACCTATTTTTATCTTCTTAGGATCCATATTAGAAGAGGAGGAGACCACCCCCATTGCCGTACAAGCAAGAAAATCTTCTCCCAACCCAACCCTTCGCAAAGCGCTAATCCATTCCCCAAGTTCTTTTCTCCCGAATTCATCAACCTCCATGTTAAAGCCTTTTTATTCCGAAATAATTCCCAAAGACAATAAATCCTGCCAAAAGTCATCTTTTCTTAATGATGATGATTTTGACCAGCATAAATTGTTATTAAAAAAACTCGGCATTGCGACAACGCCTCCGGTTTACATGCCTTTACGCCTGGACGCGCAATGATAAAAATCGACTTTATAACAGCCATTTCAATACTCACATCATGTGTCCTGTTACTTGTTTTTATACCTTGGATAACCTATAATTATACTAGAACAAAGAATCGATCAAATGATAATCAACACCTCATTCATTGCCCCTTTTGTTCATACATTTTTTTTGATTATCAAAATAGGGAAGTTAATTCTTGCCCTCGCTGTCAAAGTCTGATAGAAAAAAAAGGTGGAGAAGATGAATACGCCGAACAAAATATTTAGACATGTCCATAATGAAAAGGGCATTATCCTGGCCACGGTCATAATCATCAGCATGATTATGTCCATCGTAGCGATAGGTTTGATCAGCATTAATGCAAGCCAAGGGAGTACCGGACAAACGGTGATTGACACCATCAAAGCGGAGCAACTCTCTGAAGGCGCCTTTTTCTATTATCACCAATTACAGATGGAGGGGTGCCCCAATCCGCCTTGCGGGACCGCAGGGGATTGTACAACCTGTCCGTTACCTGACGAAGCCCCGGATGGAAAAACTTTTTCTGTTACCATTGTCGAACCGGGCACCACCGGCCCCAATGATGTTGATACCGTACAAATCATAATTAATTATTAATATATTCCCATCCTGTTTCAAACCCAAAAACCCCCCCAAAAAAAACCATTATCTTAATTGACATTTATAAATACTTATAGTTAAATATATAATAATAAATGATTCGACTGGTAAAGGGATATTTTTTATCTCTTGGCTGATACATACGTTGAATTCATTCAAATAATTTGAAAGATTATTCAACGATATGGATAAAAAACACAATTTAGGATTTTTTTGGGGGGAGAAGGGGTTTAGTCTTGTCGAATCAAACAAAGGCCATACTCTTCAAATAAAACATATCCCTTTTGATACCCCGCTTGCTAACGACCAAGCCGAAGAAATTCCCGAAGGGTTAAAATACACCGCCCTGATTCAAAAAGCTCTCGGCGAAATGGAGATTACGCCGCAATTTATTAATTTATCCCTGCCGAATAAAGATTTAATCTTTCGTTCTTTTGTCATCCCCTGGATGCAGCCCAAAGAAGTGAAGAACGTCGTTGAATTTGAAGCTACAAAATATATTCCGATAAAGTTAGAAGATTTATCGTATACGTATCATTCCGTAACAATTAGCGAAAATAATCAAAAAAACCTGCTTATCTTATTTGTCGCTATTCGTAAGAACACCATGGAAAAATATGTAGGAGTTTTTGAACATAGCGGGTTAAGAATCGACAACATGGAACCCGCGGCGGTTAGTTTATCACGCGCCTTGCACAAATACGGACATGTCTCCCGCAATCAAACCAATGCTGTTATCGAGTTAGGGCAGGATACAGGGAAAATTGTGATCATTGATCGCGAAGTTGTGCACTTCGTCCGAAACTTCCCTCTGCAAGCGGACAATACCGACCTCTCAAGTATCAACACGCAAATTGCAAATGACATTCGGGTTTCTTTAAATTTTTATACTCGACAAAATCCAAAAGCCAAAATAGATAAATTTGTTCTTATATCTTTGCTGGAGTTTACCCAACTGGCCAAATCACTATCTGATGAGTTTGGCAAGCCAGCCAGTTCGATTACCGCAGCGAAGATCATGAAAAATAAAAATATAAATGATATCGGAATATTAAACGCTTTCGGCATTTCAATACGCGACAAATCATTCTCCACCAAGAATTTCGATTTATCAGATAAAGCCACCAACCGCCTTTTGAAAGGTGAGGATGTTTCCAATAACGAACCCAATTACAAAGTGGCTGCTGGAATTGTCCTCTTTTCATTCTTGCTCACAGCCAGCTCATGGTTTTTATCTCATCACCTGATAAAAGATTTGCAAAATAAATCGAACGCCCTGAAAACCCAGCAGGGCGTTTTCGAGAGTTCTGATAAAGCAGGCATTGAGAAAATGACGAAAGATATTGCTAACAAATTTGTTAATTATCGCGACATACGAAACAATAGTAACGTTAAAGCTATTTTAGCCGAGATCCCCAAACTTCTTCCTCAAGGAACGTGGCTTAAAAAGTTTAATGTAGTCTATAGGGAACAAGTTAAAAAAGAAAACAAAATGAACCGCACCGTATCAAAGATGGAAGTTCGACTTGAAGGCTATGCTTTTTTAGAAGAATCAAACCTCCAACTAAAATTGGTCAATCTTCTCGTCTCTAAACTAAAAAACAATGAGTTATTTAAGCAATTTGACAACATCGAACTTATCAATGTCAGGCAGGAGAAATTGAGTGACGTTATTGTAACGTCATATCGAATCAATTGCGCACAGAATTAAAACATTATGAATTTAATGGATTTAAGTAAATTAGACATTAAGGACCTTCAAAAAATTAATTATACTCAGCTCGGCAAAGACCTGACAAAAAGGCCGGATTTCATTATTATCATTGCGTCAATCCTGCTGTCTCTTTTCTTATCCATACATTTCTTCTCAAAGAATCAAAAGCTGGCTAACACTCTCAAATTGGAAGTCAAAACTCTTGAGGACAAAGTAGCCGTTATAGAAACTTACAATAAAACTAAGGGAGATTTAGCCGCCTTCCAGGATGCCATATCTGAACCCCTTTCGGAAGAAGAGCTTATTAACATCATCTCTGACTTTGCCTTTAAACGCAACCTGCAAATCAAATCCCTAACGCCGGGACAAGATAAAGAAAGCACTTATCATAATCTTATCTCCATACATGTTAGAATTGAGTCATCTGATTTTAAAAATATGTGGCTTTTTATTCATGATATCGAAAGTTCCAAAACAGCTTTGAGGGTGGATGACTGGAACGGATCCATGGAGGCGACAACAAACTCACGAACCAGCAGAAGACAATCTAAAACTAATACCGAAAAAAAGATCGAATTCCAAATAAAAATTTCAGCAGTGAACTATATTGATGTCTAAAAAACAAATACTTATAGTTATTACTATATTAATGATGTGCCCTCAGGCGCGGAGTCAGGAGCCCAGCAGCCAAAAGGTGTTTTATCAGTTAGGTTCTTTTCGCCAGGCTTTAGAAGGTCATGACCCTGTTCATGACACCTATAATATATTGGATAAAGAAAGAAAACAACAATTACAAAAAACACATAATATTGATGCCGAAACGGCAGAAATATTGAACTCCTTAGAAAATCCTTTTATCTCTCAGATAAAAAAAAATGAAGCGCCTGTCACACTTCAAGATGAGGTATTTCTTTCCCTTGATGATGAAGGCATTGGCGAAGAAGTCTATGAGGAAATTTCTAAACCTACATTTAAAATATCAGGGTTGGTTTGGGATACCGAACGCCCTCAAACCATTCTAGACGGAGCCGTTTATAATATGGGAGATATTGTTGACAGCTGGACCATTGTAGGCATTAGTGCTGACGGTGTAGAAATATCGTTCCAAAACAAAATATTTTTGATTGAACCTTAAAGGAGATGAAAATGAAAAGCCGCCACATAATAAGTACAATTTTACTTTTTTTAGCACCTGTCATCTTTTGTCATGCTAATGAAATTGACCTGACCTCCAGCTCCTTTGTGTACCCGGCATACTCCAACACCATTTCAATGGACTTTCAGGAGGCTGCCTTGGTCAATGTCTTAAAAATCTTCTCACAACAGTCCGATTTAAATCTCGTCACCGCTGAATCTATCTCTAATAGGAAAGTTACTGTTTTTCTCGATAATGTTCCGGTTGAACAGGCCTTGGAGCAAATCTTACGAGCAAATGAGCTTACTTACGAGATACAACCTGATAGCGACATATATATCGTTAAACCCCTGCTCAAACCTGCCGTTGAGTTAATCACACGCATCTATGAATTGAAACATGCTACGGTAAAATCTTCCGTGATAAATAATACTCTCGATATTTCACCGGCAAATTGCGGTGGGGAGAAAATTGAATCTGAAATTGATTTCGAGGAATATGGGCTCAAGGCTGCTATAGAGGCTATATTAACCGAAGATGGGAAATTGACTGAAGATGCACGCACTAACAAAATCATTGTAACGGATATTGCCAGTAATTTTAAGAATATTGAAACGGTTATTTCCAAGTTGGACACTCCTGCACCACAGGTACTGATTGAAGTCGAGATGCTTGAAGTATCTGAAGCCACAGCTGATCTTATCGGCAACAAAATAGGAAATACCCCTGTAGTCCTCAGTGGAACAGCAAAGGATACGATTTTTCCCTTCACCTATCCCGCAGAATGCGCATGGGAATTTGAACCGGAATACGCATTAGGTTCTTCTAATTTTTCAGGCTTAACTGCTACCCTGCAGTTTCTCCGCACACAAACAGACACCAAAAGCCTTGCCCGACCCACTATTTTGACTTTGAGCAACCAAGCTGCCCAGATCAAGATTTCTACTGATGAGGCCATCGGCGTTAAAACATCGAGTATTTCATCTGAAGGATTGGCAACATCCAGTGTTGAAGCCGAACGTGTCGAAACCGGAGTCTTTTTAACCGTCACACCGCAAGTAAACATTTATACCGGAGAAATACTGATGGCCCTTGTTCCCAAAGTCATTATTGCCCGCACAGGGGGGACTTTTGGCGGTCAAACATTCAAAGATCCGGAAGAGCGCGGCACCCAATCTTTACTGCGTGTGCAAAGTGGTGATACGATCATAATTGGAGGATTGCTGCGTACTGAGGAATCAGACACTGTTACCAAAATGCCGCTATTAGGGGATATCCCGTTGCTAGGCGCATTATTTAGACATAAAGATAAAAGTATTTCTGACCGTGAACTTATTATCTTTATCACCCCGCATATTGTTCACGAAACACCTGTGCGAAAAATTGCCAATTTGCCAATGCCGCATCTTATGCGTGAACAGTATATCCCCATCGAGAAATTATCTGAAGTAGACAAGGAATTAACATTGATTGAGAAGCAAAAACTCTAAAATAATTCACAATACTTAAATTGGAGTAAAAATATAGTGGCTCATAGAAAATTAGGTGAAATCCTTATCCAGCAGGGATTGGTCACTGATGCACAGTTAAAAGAAGCCTTCAAGGTTCAGAAGAAAGAACAGGGACGTATCGGGGAAGTATTAATCAAGATGGGGATACTCTCTGAAGAAGATATCATTTCTGTCCTGGGGACTCAATTAGACCTTCCGCATTCCACACGAACAAACAATCTTTTAAAACCGGATGTCAATCAAGGACTTGACAAGGTTGTTCCTTTTGATTTTGCTAAAGCAAATTTAGTGCTGCCCCTTTCAAAAGAAGGCAACAATCTTACTTGCGCCATTGATGATCCGCTTGATCTATTAAAAATTGACAATTTGAAAATGGTTACAGGATGCGATGTCATCCTGATTTTGGCTTCACGCTCAGATCTGATGTCAGCAATACAGGACTTTTATACATTAGCCCGCTCTAAATCGATGGAAACCCCTCTTAAGGCTGAGGATATTAAAATAACAGGAGGGATAGGAGCCCCTAAAAAAGATGTTCCTTATCCACCCTCCACAGATAAAGCTACGCCGGGTGATCTTGAAGGGGGACAAAAGGGCATTACCCTGGATAAACTCATCGAAAAAGCTGAAGAAGCCCCTGTTATAAAACTTGTCGACCTTATCATCCGTCAAGCCATCGAGCAGAGGGCCAGTGATATTCACATTGAACCGTTTAAGGATAATATTAATTTACGTTACCGCATTGATGGCGCCCTATATAAAATTCCACCGCCTTCACGCACTCTTCTTTTACCGATCATTTCACGCCTGAAAATTCTTTCAAAATTAGATATTGCCGAAAAACGCCTCCCGCAGGATGGGGCTATATCCTTTAAGATTGAAGATCGCGTTGTCGATATCCGTATTTCAACGGTTCCAACTGTCTGGGGCGAAAAGGCTGTTATGCGTATACTCGATAAAGAAGCTGTTCCTCTACAATTATCCGGCCTTGGTTTTGACGGAATGAAATTGGATCGGATAAAAAATGCTTTGCAGAAACCCTACGGGCTCTTTTTTGTCACCGGTCCGACGGGTAGCGGCAAGTCCACGACATTGTATGCCGCCTTAAATGAAACTATTGATCCTAAAAAAAACATTCTAACTGCCGAGGATCCGGTGGAATTCAGGCTCGATGGTATTAATCAAATTGCCGTACGCCCTGAGATCGGCTTAACTTTCGCTACCGCTTTAAAGGCTTTCTTGCGTCAGGATCCCGATGTTATTATGGTCGGTGAGGTTCGCGACCTTGAAACAGCTCAAATATGCGTTCGGGCAGCTCTTACCGGTCACTTTGTATTAAGCACTTTGCACACTAATGATGCGGCTTCCGCCATTTCCCGTTTAATGGATATCGGAATTGATTCTTATCTTTTGACACCTTCACTGGTTATGATCCTTGCCCAGCGCCTAGCAAGAAGATTATGTATTAAATGTAAAGAACCTCTAGAGCCTAATCCTGATCACTTCGGCGGTATAAAATTTAAAAGCGATCTAATCTATAAGTCCAATGGCTGTGATGAATGCAATCATACCGGATACAAAGGGCGTATCGTTCTCACGGAAGCGCTTCTTGTTGATGACACGATACGCGAATTGATTTCCATCAAGGCTTCTTATGCTGAAATCAAAAATGCCTCCCGTAAAGGAGGGATGGATACCTTATTTGAAGACGGCATAAAAAAAGTTGAATCCGGTATCACCAGTTTTGATGAAGTTGTCAGTATCACAACAACATAATATAAATTTGTATTTATGGAGTAAGTAATACATAATGCCGAGATATTCTTATACAGTAAAAGACCCTCAAGGTAAGACAATCAATGAGATAACTGAAGCCTATGACAAAAACAGTCTTGTGCAACAATTGCAAGGCAAAGGATTTTTTATTGTAAAAGTTGAAGAAGTCCCCATGGGTCCGGCACCGATTTCCACCAAATCTAAGGGCGGGAAAAAATCGAAGGTGTTCACCCATAAAAAGGTTAAACTCGACGACCTGATTTCTTTTGCACGGCAACTGACTACCATGTTAGAATCCGGTGTTACTCTGCTACGCAGCCTCGAAGTTATCACCCAACAGTCTGAAAGTGAGAAGCTCTTTAATATACTTTCCAAAGTCAACAGGGATGTTGAACAAGGCAGTTCCCTTTCCCAGGCATTAGAAAAACATCCTAAAATTTTTAATCAGTTCTGGGTCAGTTTGATCGAAGTAGGGGAGGCCTCAGGAACAATGCCCATGGTCTTAAGCAAATTATCCTTTTATCTGGAGCAGCAAGCCGCTTTTAAGTCTACTATTGTTTCCGCCATTATGTACCCCATCATTCTTCTTTTTATCTGTCTGGGGGCGATCACTTTTTTTGCCCTCGTTGTCGGCCCGAGATTTGAGAACGTCTTTAACTCCATGGACATTGAGCTACCGCTCATCACCCGAGCTTTATTAGGGCTTTTCCGTTTCATTAAGGAGAAATTCATTCTAATAATAGTATTTACCAGTGTTTCAACTTTTTTATTTAAAAAATGGGCCAAAACCCGTAAAGGTCGCTTACAAATAGAGAAAATTCTCTTTGGCATGCCTGTTGTCGGCAAAATAGTAAAATTAATTGTTGTTGAAAGATTCACATCGCAAATGGCCATTCTCGTAGAAAGCGGCGTACCCATACTTTACGCCCTGGATATCAGCGAAAGGCTTGTGAATAATATTACCTGTGCTCTCATCATTGCAGACATAAAAGAGCGGGTCCGTGAGGGCGAACTTCTGGTGGCCCCCATGGAGCGCAGCCATTTTTTTCCACCTATGGCCATACAGATGATCAATGTAGGAGAAGAAACCGGTGAATTGAGTAAAATGCTCGGTCATGTGGCCCATTATTATCAAGACGTCGTGGAGACCTTTATGAAACGCTTAGGAACTGTGATTGAACCCTTTATGTTAGTCTTTATGGGTGCTATTATTGGTATAATCGTTTTGGCGATGTTTTTGCCCATGTTCAATATTTCCCAATTATCCGGAGCGGGGGGGTAAAACTTAAAAGAATGCGTTTTCACAAAAAAGAAAATTTCTTAAAAATAACCTTGACTGGAATTGACAACATTTATGATGTGTGTTATACCTTACATAGGAAAACAATTTAGAGCACTTGTTAAAGGTAAACTATCCGTGAGGGTAGGGCACAAAGCTAAAGGGTCCCGGAAATGCGGGATAGCCAGTTGCCAATATTAGGAATTATAAAGATGCCTAAGCCACTCACACGGTGGTTTAGGCATTTTTTGTTAACCCGGCAACCCCTGAAGGAGTGATGACCCGACAAAAACAAGATAGATCTTAGCAGATAGTTTAATTTTAAACACGAAATTGAAAATTTCAGATCATCCTGAAATTTGATATAAGAAATTTAAAGGAGAATTAAAATGAAAAAGCAAAATAATAGCGGTTTTACACTGCTCGAAATCATTATCGTTATAATCATTGTTGGTGTTTTAGCCAGTTTGGCCTTACCCCGTTTTTTCAGTATGGTTGAATATTCAAAGAGTACCGAAGCCTTGGCGGCTCTTTCATCTGTGCGTCAATCCATCGAAAGATGCTATTTGATGAATCCTCAGAGTTATGCCGGTTGTGGTGATGGCGGTTTTGGTGAATTAGATCTTGAAGATCCAGCTAATTCACCTAATGCTCACTTCGATTATACTATTGGCACAGCGGCTAACGCTTACACTATTACTGCTAAACGTAATGCTGGTGATGGTGGTGACAATGTTTCTCTTATTGTTTTAACTCAAGAACTCGGAACCGTTGTAAGAAGCGGTACCGGAGTCTATTCAGGCATCAAATAATTATGCTGTTAATGCGTTAGGGCTTGGAAGCAACGCCGGAAATTTTCCGGTGTTGCTTCTGAATATTTAACAAAAGAGGCCTATTTATAAAGATGAAACAGGAATTAAGCTATAATAAACAAGCTTTTACACTTTCTGAGATAGTCATTCTCACCATGGTCATAGGGTCTTTGTCAGCGGCTGCTATTGTGAACTACCAACCAGCCGTTGAAAAAATGCGTTCACATGAAGGAGAACAGATTTTACTTAACATATTAGCTTCTCAAAAACGCTTTTCTTTGGAGAATGGCGGTAATTATGCTAATCAACTTGCTGACTTAGATATCGAATTCCGCTCCTCAAATAAATTTAATGCCCCAACAGCTGCGAGCGTTAACCCGATAGGAAGTGTAACAAGAACCGGGGCATACACTTTGAGCATAGCTTATAATGACAATACACATGTAACTGATATCACCTGTGCCGATGGCCCGGCAGGGATATGCGCAAAGATGGGATTCCCCAAACAATATTAGACTTTTCGGAGAATGATCATATGATCATGAAAAAAAACAGGAAAGCATTCACGTTACTCGAAATAATGGTCGTCATCATCATTATTGGCGCTATTGCGGGGTTTGCGATCCCTAATTATACCAAAACTATTGAACGGGCGCATCTGCGGGATGCGATGATGCAATTGGAAACCATTCACGCGGCCAACAATTTATACCGCTCACGGACAGGCAGCTATTGGCCGGTTCCGGTAGGAGCCGTTGACCTGGCGGCCATAAACAACAATCTCGGAATTAATATTATCGGGAATGGCATGGATTATTTTTGTAATGGGGTGGGCGACGGTTCAGCATTTTTGTGCTGGGCAGACCGCCAGTTAGCCGCGCCTAAAGATTTTCACGTTGAAGTAACTGAGTTGTCATTAGATGCGACGAATCCACTATGCACAGCCAACTGCCCTTAATTTGTCGAAAAAAAGTGACTTTTTATGCTTAAACTAATTATAAAAAATCAGCATGGCATGACCTTTGTAGAAGTCATAGTGGCTGCAATGATATTTTCCCTTACTTCTGCGGGGCTCTTTGCCACAATCACCGCCATTAACCGCCCGGCAGGGACATCAACACGTGAAGTGAAAGCCGTCATGTTAGGAAAACAAATCCTTGATGGCCTGCGTAATGAAGTTGACGCGACTACCTGGGATGATATCTTGGGGAAACTGGCAGCTAATGGCGGGGACGACGGCAATGGCCTTTTTGAACTGGGAGAAATTTATAATGAAGACGGTATTGCTTATAATGCCACATATCAAGTTAATAATGACCCTGACATCAGTGCCAGAAAAGTCACTTTAAACATCACCTGGACGGAGATGGATTAACGTGAATAAAGTTCTAAGAAATCAACTTTCCGGGCTCACTCTGACTGAACTGCTTGTGTCCGTTATTCTGGTGGGCGTTGTCATGGTGGGGGTCATCTCAATGGACTTTGCCATGCGAAGCTCTAAAGAAACGACCAGTGACTATACGAACATGGTGATGAGACTCCAAGCCGCCATGATGGAGCTCGAAAGACTGGCTTTTGAAGTTGTCGGAGATGCCTCATCGGTAGATAGTATGACCTTGGGCATCCACACTAATTATGATGACTCTAATTCAAGCTTTCCACACAATCCAATTTGTTTTCGAACGGATACGAACACACCAATAACGCTTGATGATTACAGTGATGATGTCTGGGCATGTTTTTATCATGGTTTTTCCTTTGATTTATACCGATATCCTTACCGCAACACCCCTTGCGATTTTGACGCGGATTGTGGTGGGGCGGCCGTGCACAAATTTGTGTGTTCCCTGTCCGAGAAGGCGATTTTCGCCACGGTCAACACGGCAGGTGGAGATTATTTAATCAATGGCGGAACTTTTGATTATCTTCAAATCACCTTAACATCCAGAGTATACCAAACACAACCAGCTCACCCTATTAAAAACCCGGAATATACCCTAACCACCCGTGTAAGCCCGCCCGGCATCAGCCGCTAAACACACTCACACTGATAAGTCTTTCAACTAAAATCTTGTTTTTCACATGACCATTTGTTAATATTAGCTTTATAGTATTCCAGAGTAAAAGGTATCTAAAATTATATGGGCCGGTAGTTCAGCTGGGAGAACGCATGGTTCGCAATCATGAGGTCGGGGGTTCGACTCCCCCTCGGTCCACTTACAATGTAAACCTGAGATATCTTTCATTTCTTACTTCTTATTTTTTTTGCTATGCATAGATTCTATCTCCCGAAAGAAAGTTTTAACCAGCCAACCATTCAACTCAACGACCGTGCGGAAATTCATCATTTAAAGAACGTTTTGCGTTTAAAAAAGGGGGCGGCGGTCACCATCTTCAATGGCGAGGGGAAAGAAGCAGAAGGGAGGATCATTTCGATTTCATCGGAAGCCGTTTCAATTGACATCCTGACCGTCAAGACAATTCCCTTTTCGGAAACAATATTGAGTCTGGCTTGCGCCATTCCTAAAAAAGCGAAATTTGAAACCATCATTGAGAAATGCACCGAACTCGGCGTCAACGAAATTATCCCCTTAATCACCAAAAGAACAGAAATACATCTCGACGCTGCCAGAAGACAAAAAAAAGCATCGCGTTATCAGGCCGTTGCCATTAATGCCGCCAGGCAATCAAAGCGTTTATCTGTGCCGGCAATCCATCCCATTACCGACTTTCCAACAGCCATTAAAATGTTGCGCAAGGACTCTTTGGCGATTATCCCGCACCTCGACGGTGAACGAAAAGAATTGCCCAGTGTGATCAACGCGAATCCAAAATGTAAAAGAATTAATTTCTTTATCGGCCCCGAAGGGGATTTCACGCTGGCAGAAGTGAATCTTGCCAAAAAGGCCGGGTGTATCCCGGCCAGTTTAGGCAACACCGTTTTGAAAGTCGATACCGCGGCAATTTATGTCATCGCGGCAGGCCGCTTATTAATCAATAAACATTGAGGCATTAAAATTCCTATGGCCCAAAAAAACAGTAAAAGCATTTTAATCGTTATTCTCATTTTTCTCCTGGCCTTCAGTCTAAGATTAGGCTATACATTTTTTCTAAAAAATAATTATTTCTTCTACAATAATCCCAGCAGTGATGTCACCTATTACAGGGAATGGGCGCATGAAATCGCTAAAGGAGACTTTCTCGGCAAGGAAATTTTTTACGGTCTGCCACTCTATCCATATTTCTTAGCGCTCATCGAAAGACTTTCACTGGGACATATTTTTGCCATGCGATTGATACACTTACTCTTAGGATCGATCAATTGTCTCTTGCTTTATTTTATTTCTAAAAAAATATTTAACCAAAAAGTCGGCATCTTGTCAGCGCTTTTGGCATCTACCAACTTTATCTTGATCTATTATGATTGGCTGATGATGCCGGTAACGCTCATCATTCTCTTGTCACAAATATGCCTCTTATCGCTTCTGCGCCGCGATGACATCCTTAAAAGATCCGAATGGTTTATCCTCGGGCTTATTTGGGGGACGGGGATATTAGGTGACGGAAAACTTCTTTTCTTTTTATTCTTCAGCGGCATCTATTTATTCTTTTATTGGAACAAATCAAAATACTTTAAGCTCACCACCGTATTATTGCCGTTAATTCTGGGGGTGTCGATCATCCTGGGTGGCGTGACCCTGAGAAATAAAGTTGTCGGAGGAGAGTGGATTTTTATCTGCGCTCAGAGCGGTTTAAGCCTTTATGCCGGCAACAACCCTGATGCTAACGGCATTTTTGAAAACCCGGAATTCATCCGCCCCACTCACGGCGGTCAGGATGAGGATCAAAAAATCGTCGCTGAGGCCATCGCTGAAAAGAAATTAACCGCCTCGCAAGTATCACAATTCTGGCGGAACAAGGCTATAAGTTTCATTACAGAACAGCCTCTGGCTTATCTCGTCCTTTTAAAAAGCAAATTTCTTGTCTTTTTCACTGAAACAGAGCGTGCGCATGACATTGATTTGATTCTTCAACAGAACTGGCGTAAAAAGTTCGATTTCAATCCCTTTTATGTCATCATGCCCTTGGCCCTTGTCGGACTGGCTGCAGCCCTTTTTAATAGAAAGGATACTGCGTTCCTCAACTTACTGATCCTTTCGCAACTTACAACAACCCTGATTTTTTTCTTAACAACCCGACATCGGGCGTCGTTGCTCCCTGTACTCATCATTTTTCAGTCCTACGGTATTTTTTGGCTCTTTGAAAAAATCAAGCAAAAGAATGTGAAGCCGCTATCACTGACTTTAGGTTTTTTAATTATTTTTCTCCTTCTTTTCGAACCGCAACATCTGGATTCAAAAACTATCACATTCTTAAGACACGCGAAATCCGGTCCCGTTTATGAGCAAATGCAGGATTATGAAAGCGCTAAGGATGAATATTACAAAGCCTTGGAGATCCGCCCAACTGATTCTAATACCCTTTATAATCTCGGCACTGCTTATCTTTTAGATGAAAACCTCGTCAAAGCTGAGGAATTCTTTCTTAAGGCCCTAAAAGTATGTCACTATAATGTCGATGCACTGTTCAATCTGGGTTATATTTATGAACAAAAGGGGAATACCCCCGCGGCCCTGAAAACTTATCTCAACGTTTTGGAATATCAACCGCAAAGCCTGGACATACACTACCGTCTGGCTCATCTTTATCACTACTGCGGGGATTGTCAAAACGCCCACCACCATTACTCAACAATCATTAAGCGGCAGCCCCAATTATATAAAGAAGTAAACCAACTGATTACACAATGCCGGCCTGATATGTCAAAAAACTAACCGTTTTCAGCTATTATGATATCGCTTCCTAAGCCTATAGAGCTGGAGCATAAACTCCAGATTCAGGTGAGGACTTATAAACACTCACCGGGGACACGCAGTGAAAAGCGGAAAAGATCCCCTGGTATTTGAGTGACTGAAAATTGTAAAAGCACATTTTATACCTGGCGCAAGAATGTTCAAAAAGGGAAAAATGCCACCAAAATAGATTTATAAAAGTTCAGGCTTACAGTTTGAGAAATAGCCAAGAACTTCCAGTACTCTTGGCACAGGGATAGTCAATTTCAAGGAAATTTTTTACTTCATTCGGATCTATCCATTAAAATACTTCCCTTGTCTAGACAAGGGAAGTATTCCGCAGTTCAATATCTTCCAGATTCTTCAAAACAAAATAGCATTTTAATATACATCACCTGGATACTAGGCTATTTATCGAGTATACTTAATTAGTTCGTTAAATATGTATAAAAGCATCAATAAATTAATTCTTAAGGTAACGTCATTTTCTGTTCTTTTGGTATTTTTATCAAGCTTGATAATTTTACCTTTATCAGCTAATGCCCAAAATTTTCCAGATTTATCTCAACCTAGTTCAATGGTTCCTATAAGCAATAGCCATTCCTTCCCGACATTGACTGGATAAAATATGCGTATTGATAATTCTTTTCAGTTTGGTTTTATTGTTGATCCAAGTAATGATCATTTAACAAGAAAGCAATTACGGCAAGGGAGATGTTTAAAAGATTCCTGAAGTGAAGAAAAAGTTGTTGGGAAGTGAGTTTTGGGCGAAAGGATATTTTGTCAACACAGTGGGACAGCATGGAAAGGAAAAAATGATACGAGGATATGTTAAAAATCAAGGTAAAGAGAAAGAATATAAGCAGTTACACAAATTTAAATCTCTTTAGTTATGGAAATTGTTCAAATGCGAAAATTTCGATTTTTATTTTATATGGTGGATTGGTTTGTTGTGTTTTTCTTTGTATTCACTGTATTAATGCCGACGCGGGGGCATGCTCAGGGAGTGACTGCCGGTGTGGGAGGTGGCACTGTAGCGGGCCTTCCTCTACCCGGCGTAATGGTGACGCGGAGTCCGGTGTTTTTGCCCGCGATTCTTAGGGGAATCAAGCTCTATCAGGATAATCCTCTGCGGTTTGATTTTATTGTTGATACAGGCGACACTGATCTAAAAGGTAATGGATTGGAAAAAGAAACCTCCAAGCTGATCAGATATTTCCTCACCTCATTAACTATTCCTGAAGATGACCTATGGGTCAACCTTTCCCCTTACGAAAGCGGCAGGATTATTCCTGATAAATTCGGTATAACCGAGATGGGAAGGGACCTGCTTGCCCAGGATTACATCCTTAAACAGTTGACCGCGTCTTTAATGTATCCTGAAGACGCCTTAGGGGAGAAATTCTGGGAAAAGGTTTATGCCAAGGCGAATGAACTTTATGGCACAACTGAATTGCCGATTAATACCTTTAATAAAGTCTGGATACTTCCTGAAAACGCGGTTGTCTATGAGAATGGAGATACCGCGTTTATTGTAGAGAGCCATCTTAAGGTGATGCTGGAGCAGGATTATTTTGCCTTGAGTAAAAATTCAAATAAAAACAACTCCCGATTTGATAATAATCAATTAACAGCGGGCAATGAGTCAGTCTCCTTCAGTGACGTTTCTTCTTCAATTATCAGGGAAGTAATCCTGCCGGAGATTGAAAAAGAGGTTAACGAGGGTGAGGATTTTATCCAATTAAGGCAGATTTATCATTCTCTGATATTAGCGGCATGGTTCAAGCGCAATCTCAAAAATAGCATGTTGGGAAAAATTTACGTGGGGCAAAATAAAATTACAGGCATAAATATTGCGGATACAAAAATAAAAGAGAAAATTTACCATCAATACATGCGGGCATTCAAGACAGGTGTGTACAATTATATCCGCGAGGACTACGACCCTGATACTAAAAATCTGATTTCCAGAAAATATTTTTCAGGTGGAGCGCGATTTACCAAGGAAGTAACAGATGCGGCAATGTTGGTGAATTCAGGAAAAGAATTGAGGGAAACGGCGAAAAAAAAGATCCCTCCAAAAAGACTGCAAACAGCGGCAATAATACTGGATGTAACAGGCAGACCGAAACTAGAAGGAATAGAAGTAACAGACGAGGAGATCGCGGCAATAGCTGAACGCCAGGTCATGGTCGCAGGGCTTATTATGCGGCATAGCCGGGTTGCGGAAGATGACTTATTACAAATATTTGGTGATCTTAATGACGCATTGGCCTCAATTTTCAGGGATTTACGCTTTGACACTAAAGCGGAAAAACTTAAAATGGAACTCTTTGGGATTTGGAGGAATTTTCAGATTAATAGAGATGATCCTGAAAAGTTGATGACAAGATTTTTTCGCGAGATTGAGTTGCTTCAGGAAGAGTCAAGAAGTGCGGGAGTACAGCAGGATAAAGTTGGTACGCGTTTAAAATTATTTAAAGATTTTGAAGAAATGCTTCTAACTGAATACGAGGAATTTAAACAGATTGAAAAGGAATATTTGCCAAAAATAAGCAGCCGGTTTGATGAGCAGATAAAAGGGATTCATAAAAATTTTAAAGACGCAATCTTGTATATTGCCTGGATGAACCGTTTTTTTGTCGGCAAAACAGAAGATGATGAACATATGCTAAAAGATATACTAGTATATGCGATTGACATATATTTTGAGGAAGGGGTTCCCGATGTAATTGCAGAATTTGAAGACATTGTGATATGGGGAGATATAGGGCTAAAATGTGCATTTAGTATGATTTCAAGCGATTTATTTTATAAAGAGATTAGAACTTGGTTTGAATTCAGTGAAAAAAACGATTATTTTATTGTAGATATAATATCTCCAGGGTCACTTATGACTTCAGAGGAGATTGAGGAATTTAAAGAATTATGTGAGCGTAGAGCGGGGGAATTAAAGATAGCACGCGAGATATTTGATATGCATGGCATTAAGATTGAACCGTCTTATGATCAGGAAATAAAAGGCTCCAGGTTTAGAATCAGGATACCAAAGTCAAGGATTGGGTATAAAAAGAAAATTGGTTCCCAGCCTGCAGAATTAACCTTTCATGAAAAGCGGATTTTAGACGAGTTATATCCTATAGCGCGGCGGTGGGGAAACTTTTTAGCTTTTGAGGCATATTTTTATGATGACGTGCAAGAAAAATGGGCTGAAAAGGATAGCGAACGTTTCCGCGGTCTTGAAAAATTAGTGGAAGGGTATTGGAATAAGTTCCCTGAATTTCTTGAGATTTTGAAAAAGCCTTCTTTAAAAGGTGAATTTTTAAATAATGAAATGGCCTTTGTTAAGTTATTTTTATCAACGACAGCAGAACAAAACAGGGAAATTAAGGAACAAATCGATGAATTAGTTGAGAATGTGCCTGAAATGGGAAAGGATGAGGTATTCAAAAAATTTTGCAGGGTGCATAAATTTTATTTCGATCGTTTCAGGGCAAAATTAAGAAATGATTATAACGCGGGAAATATTGAAAAAGAGGCTGTTGATTTGAATTTGGTAATAGAGGATTTAATTAAAGACCATTTTAAACTTCGCGGTATTAAAGAAAATTATGATAATAATATCGGGATAATATCTCTTGATAATAAGATATTCCCGACAGTGATCTTTAATATATTAAAATTTATTAACTTACCGAGTTTTTTACAAGGGCCACAGGAAGGGGAAATTCAAATAAGCACTGCTTTAGAGAAAAGGGCGGAGAGGGATAATGTGAAAATAGAGATATCGTACGCAGGGACAGATGTGCTTGCGTCTGTTTTAGGTGAAGAGCCGGAGAGAGTGTTTGAATCTTATCCTACGATAATAATGGAACACGGTATAAATGCCCGGCTGGATATCAGTGCAAAAATAATTAAGGCGCATAAAGGGAAGATTACTGTTGAAGTAGTTTCGACAAAAGAAGTAAAATTTACAATCACTCTGCCTGCTGACGCTGCAATGGCAGCGGAAACTGTTTCTCCTGAAGAACTTGTGTCTTCATTGAATAAAAAGGAAAAAGGTGGTATTGATTTTAATCCTGAGAGGTTGGATATTCAGAGGCGAGGTGAAGGTATAAATTTTGATGCGTATTCCGGTAGCGGGCAAGATGGTCAGAAAGGTGGGGGTGATTTTTACGGCATTCAGGTTGATGGCTTTGTCCCTGTGATTTTCAGTATTA
>JAGLNJ010000067.1 GCA_023139575.1 Candidatus Omnitrophota bacterium
GGAATCCATTTGCTAAGATGGCTGATCTTTTTTTGTCCCTGCCTGAAAAGCTCTTCGGGTGTATCGGGTATTTTAAAGTCCATAGTTTTTCTTTCTAATTAATTTTTCGTTTAGCCGACATTGATCGATATGCGATTACGCCCTGCCTTTTTGGCCGAGTACATCGCCCTATCAGCCAGGGTGATCAAGTCTTTAGAGTCTTTAACCTTTGACGACGGATATCCCGTAATCCCTATGCTTAATGATATATGAAATGAGATCATCTTCTGGTATCTGAATAATTTCTCATTAAAAATATGTTGTATACGATTGGCAGCATATTTGGCGTTCATGGGCTTGGTTTCCGGAAGGACTAATAGAAATTCATCACCGCCATAACGTCCCACAATATCAACAGTTCGCACACTATTCTTGATCATTGTCGCCACACGTTTTAAAACCTGATCACCTCTCTGATGGCCGAATTTATCATTCACTACCTTAAAATGATCCATATCGATCATCATGCAGGAAAGGCTCAACCCGTAGCGTTTGGCCCGAATCAATTCTTCCTCTAAACGCCGCATAATGGCGTTATGATTGAGCAATTTGGTCAAACTGTCAAGCTGTGCTTTTTTGCGCAATTGGCGTTCAAGGCGTTTCCACATAGTGATATCCTGCAAAGCGACAATGATACGCGAATAAGGCGACTTTTTATTTTCAACAACACTGATCCTGATAAAAATATCCAGAAACTTATTATCGCAAAACTTTCTTTTAAATTCTCCGCCGAATCGTTCCTCTTTATTTAAGATCGCCACAACCTGTTCAATTAAAACATCCGTCGCGCCTGTGGCAAAAGTCTTGACAAACGAATGCAACAATTCTGTTTTATTTCTCACCCCAAACAAATCATAGGCGTTTTGATTAGCCTCTTTGATTCTGATATTGTGGTAATTGTTAATAATCAAATAGGAATGCTCAAACAAAAATTGCCGGATATTGGTTACCGTTTGCTTCTTTAGTTGCTGTTCTATCTTCGTCAAAAAAGAATAGTCAAGCTCTAAAATTGCGACTGGGGCATAATTGAAAGTGTCTTTATATTTTTTTTGTACGGACATCTTGTCACTTCGTTAAGATTCATTAATAATGTATATAAATTATATCAGATTTCCTGTTTATTTCCACCTTCTTTCTCAATTTTAACGATATATTTTTCCCCCACATAATCCAAGCAGGTCATCTGATACGGAGAATTTCCCATAATCCGTTCTAAGTCCTTAAAAGTAGAGATCTTGACAACACCATACACGTCCCCGGGCTGTTCTGCCAAGAACACCATAACCTGATCATCGCTAATCAAAAAAGGAATCGGATGAGGGCTAAAGAACTCTCTCCCGCAAATATCCATGACCGCAACATCGCGCCCGGTAAAATATCTTACCCCCCTTACATAAAATTTACTTGCAAGAAGGGTGCTGTCTGATTGATCAATCTTCTTTAATCTATCACAAATCTCTTTACATGACACCCAGGGTTCGGCATAAAATTTCCCTGAAAGCAAAAAAAAGATCATACAAACCGTTGTTAAAGGCACAACATAAACAATCTTGGAATACTGTTCCTTCCGCAAGAATAACATAATGGCTAAGGCAATAAAAACCAACAATACCGAAAATATATAAATCGGCGCCATATTAACAACAATATCTACATGTCTTCTTGAAAATGAAACCAACAAACCGGCTGCCAATAGAAGAAAAACCCCGAGCACAATACTGGCCCATTTAATACCCCGGATAGACAACTTCTTTGTGGGTTCCGTAACATTTGAAATATAATAAGCTACCAGGACAGCTATTGCGGGTATCGCGGGAAATATATAGCTTGCCAATTTTGATTTGGCCGGTTGGACAAAAATATAAACACCGATAACCCAGGCAAATAGAAACATTAACGGCGGGCTTTGAACATATTTGTTACGCACCTGCTTGACAGCCAAAGCAACCGCAGGAATCACATAAAATGTCCACGGAAAAACCCCTCCGATCATAGTCATAAAATAAAAATACCATGTGTCACATTTTTGGTGTTCGGCATCAAATAAACGACGCACATGCACATTGTGAAAATACTCGTCGATGAAGCTTTGTCCATGCGCGTGATACATCCATAGATGCCAGGGTAAAGCAATAATCAGAAAAACCAACATCCCCCACAAAACAGCCGGTGTCTTTAAAAAAGACATGTCCTTTCTCATCAAAAGATAAATCGCGATCACCGCCAAAGGAAAACACAGGCCTAAAAGCCCTTTAGTCAAAACAGCTATACCGGCAAAAGCAGACATCAGGATAATACCTGACGTTTTGTATTTTCGTTTTTGATAGGCCAAATAAAAGAAACCGATAGACGTAATAACCCAAGTGGAGAAAACAATATCGGTGATGACTGCCCTGGAAAGGGCGACATAAATAAAACTGCTGCAGAGTATACATGCAGAGAGAAAAGAAGTTCTTTTATTTCCAAACATCATCCAGGAAATCCAATACGTGACGACAACCCCCAAGATCCCAAAGAAAGCAGGCCAGAATCTCGCGGCAAACGATGTCATGCCAAATATTTTTAAAGCGGGAATTATCAACCAGTAAAACAATACCGGTTTCTCAAACTGCGGCTGATCAAAAATATAAGGTGTGAGCCATTCGTTTCTTTCAAACATTTCTTTGGCGGTCTGCGCGTAGAATACTTCATCCGGATGCGTCAGGGCCACCAGTCCGTTACCCATCATCAGTACGGCATAGGATAAAATAATTAACAGGAAGATGTTTTTGCTATGGTTAGACTTGAATATTTTCATCTTTTGTGTCGAGCAATTCCTTCACCGTTACAAATTCAAATCCCATATTTTCTAATTTTTTAACTAACAGCGGGATGGCCAGAACAGTTTGCGACCTATCCCCACCTTCAGTGCCAAGAACATTTCCGCTATCGTGAAACAACAAAATATCACCTCTTTTAACACGCTTGGCGAGGTAATTCACAATGAATTGATGCTTGAAGTTTACCCAGTCCTTGGAATTTAAGGACCAAAGAACGATATTATACCCCATAGAATGAATTTTGTCTTTAATGCTTTTCCTTAACCAAGCCTTGGGGGGCCGGAAGCTATTGGTCGTGTGCCCGGTAATATCTTTTATCACTTTCTCTGTATATTTTATCTCCTCCTCAATCTCAGCTGAATTGTAATAGAGGATGACGCTATGCGCATAACCATGATTGCCGATCTCGTGACCTTCATCAGCTACTTGCCTCGCTATTTGCGGATAATTATAAACATGATGTCCGACCATAAAAAATGTCGCCTTAATACCGGCCTTACTTAATGCCTTAAGGATTTTAGGAGTCCATTCAGGAGAGGGGCCGTCATCAAAAGTCAAAGCGATTTTCTTATGCGGAGTTCTTACTCTATATACTGTACCCTTACGTGTTAATATGGCCTGATCAAAGAAAACACAAAATGCTCCGCCTAAAAAAACCAGAACAAATATGGTAATGAAAACATTTATGGCAATTGTCATAATAATAACACAAGCGTAGTAAATTATTTAGATCTGACTTTTAATGACTTGGAAATCTTTTTTCAAAACGCCCATCTTACTGGCATTATACGTTACCACAGCCGGATGAAATAATGGGATTATAATTCTGGGCCCTGCCGGAGTTTTAATATGGAAAACTTTGCCGCTAACAGCGCTGATTTTTTGCGGTTCTAAATCAAATTTCTTTAAAATACACATCGTAGCAAAATTCCCTAAAGTCGCAATAACATTCGGATCTATTATCTTGATTTGAATATCCAGACTGCCAACACAAGCGCTGATCTCATCATTTAAGGGGTTGCGATTTTCAGGCGGACGGCATTTAAGGATATTGCAAATATACACGTCCTCTCTCTTAAGCTGAATAGACATTAAGAGCTCGTCCAAAACCGAGCCCGCCCTCCCGACAAAAGGTCTTCCTTGCTTATCTTCATTCGATCCCGGAGCCTCCCCGATAAACATCAACTTGCTGTTGATATTTCCCTCGCCGGGAACGGTGTTCGTTCGCGTGCTATGCAGTCCGCACCTTTCACATTTAGCGACTTGTCCGATCAATTTTTCTAATTTATCCTGTTTTTCTTTCTTATTCACTATTTGCTCTCTTGTAATAAAATAAATTCCATCCTATAAAATGATATTATCTCTTAAAGACTCTTGGCTCGCAAGGAAAGTTATCATTTACTTGGCGGGTAAAAACCCCCATAAAAAAAGGGGTGCATCCGAAGACGCACCCCATAACCATTCTCGGCAAGTATTTACTTCAAGGACAGTTCGAAAATGCCAGTTTTCTCGTTCGTCTCTTCACTACTCAAGAATGGGACACTTTGTATTGTCGCCGGGGCAATGTTAATAATAACGGGATACAGGCCGTCAATATTCATTAAATCAGCATCCGTCGTTGGAAGAGGCACTGAAACCCCACCACCTTCCTGAACGACTTTCATATTGATCATGTTGGCGCTGAAATTAATACCGCCAACTTTCTCCAAATTCATAGCGAGTTGTGAACTTGGTTGTGCTAATGCAGCCCGAATTGTTTTTGGTAATTGAACATCTAAATTGGCAGAGCTTGCAAAAACTTCTGGATTATTTTGACGGAGCTCTTCAAACATTTGAATATCATCTTCTGGAATTTTCGATTTAGCGAATACTATTTTCAATTGATTCATCGGCAATCTTGCCAATGCTGTTCGACGTATTTCCCGTTTCTGAGCAACTTGATTAACGGAAAACTTTTTCAAATCAGCCATTTGCCCGCGCCCTATTTCAATGGACAACTTCGACAAGGTTTGAGGCTGACCTAACTGTTGAGCAATGGCTTTTGAAACAACTGGCTGTGAAGCTAATTGCGCTTCAAATTCATCCATAGACGCTGTCGCCGGCAAATTTGCCGCCACATTTTTAATAGCCCCTGAAATTGCGTTGACTTGTGTATCAGAAGTATTGGGTGCAATCAATTTGATCATTTTAGCTACGTCACTTGTTTTTGCTGCCTTATAGATCACGACCCCTGATCCAATATCAAGACTTGGCAAAGTGTGTGACGCGATGTTAATCAAATTCTCTTGCATTGCAGGGCTATTGACGAATGCGATATCTACATCACTCGCGCCTTGTTGCTTTAAGACTTCATTAAACTCTGGACTCCCATAATTTTGAGCGCCAGCATAATCTGTTGCATTTTTTAAACTTTGCGCTAAACGTTGTGGATTCAGAAGTTGATCTCCTCCAGTCAACTGCATTGCATATGCAAATTGGTCCAGGGTTGCCATCTGTAACCCAGCAGTACTTAATAATCGTCTTTCACTTTGCCCTAAGTTGGTTAGTGCCGCGGCTTGTTTTACCGCCGCGACCTTTGTTACAGATGAAATTTTTGCCTTTGGAATATCTCGACTTAAACTTTCCGCCATAGTAGGAGTTGCTATCTCAGTTGAATTAATTTCTGCTTTTGTCTGTGATCCCAATTCAGGCACATTAGCTAATCTTTTCTGAATTCCTGTCTGAAGTTGAGTCAAACTTGCGTCCGGGCCAAGAGCGTACGCTTCAGCCTTGATGGCTTTAGCAATTTCCTTGCTTTCAACAGCCGATGCAGATGGGAACAAATTTGACACTCTTCTCTCAATATCTGAATATGATGCCATCTGGAATGCTGGAACTCCCTGTTGTGGTTCGCCAATAAGTTTACTGAATTTAGCTATAGCCATATCTGGAATAACGGCTTCAATGGCATTACTCGCTTTGACAATATCAGATTTTGTGACATTGGTGACTAATTTTGCCATAGCTGTAAAGAATTTCTCCGTTCCCACACTTTCTGTTTCTGCAACTGTTTGCATGGCCTGGGCCACTTTTGAAGCGTTTGCTGTTCCAACAAAAGGAACTACGGTCTTAGCGATATCCCTTTGCGGCATCAACTGAACGCTGGCGGATTTGAATCCTGACACATCATGTGTTGTTAAATTTTTCCGTATTTCCGGTGATTCAATACCGCCACGTTGTATAGACGCAACTTTACTCACAACCGTCATTTTTTCTGCAGGAACATCCACAACAAGATTACGAACCGCATTTGGTGCGGCAATTGATGTCGTTTTTAATGCGGTCTTTGTTGGTGTGCTCAAGTTTGCGGATATTAACCGTTCTTTCACCTGCCAGTCTAATTGAACAACGCTGGCTTCTGGCCCTAATTTATACGCTTCTTCTTTGACTATTTCAGCAATAATTTTACGATCCTGCAGACTTGCCATTGGTAAACGCTGCGATATTTCCCCTTCGACCGCTTGGATTGGAGCCATTTGAAATGGAACAATGCTTTCTTGTGGAAAACTTGTCGATTGACTGAGTTTTGCAATGACTAAATCCGGGATTGTTGATTCTAAAGATTGATTTACTCGAGATATTATAGCCGGGGCTATCCCAGTTGTTTGTGTAAGCTTTTCATCAAAACCTGGAGTACCGACCGCATCAGTTTCTCCTGCTTCTTGTATAGCGCGCGCTAGTTTTGGGGCATCGGCTTTCCCAACAATTGGTGTTAGCAATTTTACCAAATCAGCTCGCGGTACTAATTGCACCCCGGCCGTTGTTAATCCCGATATATCGCCTTGATCTAATAATTGTCTTACTGGCTGTTCAGTTTTCTGACTTCGGATTGAAGCTGCTTTAGACACAGCGGTTATTTTTTCTGTCGGAATACCGGATTTGAAATTGCGAGAGGCATCTGAAGATATGATTTCTTTGGATTTTAAAGACGTTTTTGTCGCCGGACTAAGCTGAGGCATGTTTAATAAACGATCCTGAACCCGTTCCTCTAATTGGGCAACACTTGCTTCTGGTCCTAATTCATAAGCAGCTATTTTCACTACTTTCGCAATCTTTTTCTGTTCTTGCGAAGTTGAGGTTGGAATTCTCACCGAAACAAATTCTTCTACCGCTGAAGTTGGAGCCATTTGAAAGGCAATAATATTATCTTGAGATGAACCTGCTCTTGCTGACCGGCCGAGTTTTGGGATAACCAAGTCAGGTAAACTTGATTCCAACACTGGGATCGCCTTAATAATATTTTGTGGAGCGACACCACTGATTCTGCTAACTTCCGCGAAAAAATTTTCAGTTCCAAAAGTTTCTTTTTCTGCTGTTTCCTGCATTGCCGCCGCAACTTTCGGCGCAGCTTTTTGCCCGAAAATTGGAGCAAGAAAACGTGTTAAATCCGCGCGTGGCAATAATTGTGGAGCAGCCGTTTTCAGGGCTGATGCTTCTCCCGGTGATAATTCTTGATTCATATCAAGCGCTTGCATGCCACCTCTTTGTAGTGAGGCAATTTTTGCTGCAGCAGAAAATTTCGCAGTTGGAACGGCAGCGCTTAAACCTTGCATGGTATCGGCATCAACAATTGAAGTGTTCGTTATTGCAGAATTCGCCGCAGACGATAATTGAGGAATGCGGGCTAATTGTGCTTTAACCTCTATGTCAATGAACCCGAGGCTTGCTCCTGATCCTGATTTTAATGCGACTTCTTTTACAGTTTGTGCAATAATTGTGAGATCTTTGTCAGAAATTCCAGGCTGAGAAAATTTCTCTGCTACCTTATCCTTGATTGCTGGTGTCGACGCCAATTTTGCCGGAACAATACTTTCTTGCAGTAGGCTCGTTAGATTTAAATTCGGTATCGATAATGCAGGCAATCTTGATTCTAATGCGTGCTTAACTTTAACGATATCGGAAAGATCCATTCCCGTAGCTTGAACAACTTTTTCAATAAAACGTGGGGTCCCAAAAATTTCTGTCTCAGCCACCTGCTGCATCGCAATTGCCACATTTCCGGCAGCCAGTTTACCAACTACACCCGCGGCAATCCGTGCCACCTTTTTCTGAGGCGTCGTCTGCAATCCAATTGTTGATAAAATTTTATCTTCATCTGGGCTTAAAATTAACATGGCGTAATCAGCAGAAGGTGTTTGAATTTGCATTGCGATTGCGGCTCTTTGTGAATTCTTTAACGATTGTGTAGCCGCTAATTGGGCGACTATTGTATCAAGATCAGGTCTTACTAGTGCAGCAACTACATTTTGTGGAATGCCCCTTTGGCGCAAATCTGATTGTATTTTGTCAGATGACGCATTTATCGGCATGGTTTCAACATAATCACGAATTAGCCAAGAAGTCTCTTTTGCATGCTCTTCCGTTTGCTGGCCGGCATCTTCAGCAACACGTTGAAAGTCAGGAATTTTGAGTTGCTTTAAATTCATAGCCGGTTTTGAAACATTTGAACTTGATAAGGTGTCTTGTCCAATTCGAGTAAAAAATTGTTCGGCCAAAGGATCGGTTAGCCCCATTTTAACATTTCGTGGTACCTGCGCTTTGATCAGAGCTTCATTAAATGATGCTGGGACAGCCGCCGCCATTGCCTTTTGAATAACTTCAGCGATATCCGTTGCTTCAGCAAGGTCAACACCACCATAATGATGGACCGCCTCGGCTACTTGCTCACGGGTTGCAAGTTGAACACCTCTTTCTGCTAAGTCAGACGATTGTGCAACTACAAAAGCAACGTCAGCTCCAGAGGTTCGTGGTTCGAATTGAGCAGATAATGAAATTAATTGACCAGTATCAATAGCCCGTATAATGTCATTATTAAATCTTTTTTCTCTTGCTGCTGAGAAAGGTTCTATTGTTACTTGTCCCGTTGGAGAATATCCCCCGGAAAAATAACGTCTCTCTAAAACCGTTTGGGAAGAAGGATCAAAATCCTCTCTCGTCACGTTATAAACACCTTCTTCGAGAGCCTCTAGATATTGATCATAAATCTTTTGGGTCACGGTTTCATCATCAACATTGATTCCGGCTATTTTATGCTGATTCACGTATGCCTTGCTTAAGATGCCTTCCTTCAAATTCTGCTTGTACCAATTAGCTAGAATAACAGAGTGAAATATTTGACGAACAGGGGCGAAATTCTTTCCATAATTAATTTCCCATTCTAATTGCGGAATAACAGTTTTTCTCATCACTGAAGCGGATATCTCATTGATTTCCAGAAAGATTTCATCACTGACTGTCTCATCACCGGCATTGTGGCCATTAACCAGATTTTCATGTAAGGCAAGATAATCTTTTTCCAACATGACCTTCAAATGGCTTTCAGCAATAAACACGGATTGGTCTTTCTCAACGACCACGGCCTTATCCGGGACTATCCATACCTTGCTGAATGTGTTAATAGGTATCTCCGTAGTACCGTAGAGTTTAGTGGCTTCCATGTAGATCTTATTCCATAAATCCTGCCCAACAGGGTTTTGCGGGCTTGTTAAAGAGGCCGTGAGCTGCTTAAGCAAATAATCCTGAGCCAACATATCTTTCCCCAATTCCGTTTGCCCCAAGGCATGAGGAATAATTGTATCTTCTTGATAAGGAGAAAGGTTCACCCAAACCTCATCATCCGGAATGGTTAAAGCGGCCAGAAAATACTTCACTAACTTTTGTGATTCTGCCGACAAAGCATCTCCTTCTATTCGAGAGTCGCCTTTATCAATAACAAAATCAAATGTCAAGGCATTTTCTTTCGATAAATTCATCCCCTTGATCATTGGAGCATTAAAGCCATGGCTAACCGATACCATTTCACCGGGCGCGGGCAAATTCAATCTTGTTTCAGCGAATACATAAGCAATAGGAGAAAGAAAGCTTAACACAAACACTACTATAGTTAACATTGCGACAACTTTACTACATACCTTTCTTTGACCTAAAAAAAAAGTATTCTTCATAATTTATTCTCCTTTGTAAAGTTATAGAAACTTATTAATTTTTGTTTATATAAATGTTTTCTAAGATATGAATTTAAAAAAATTGTTTCTTTGGAAATGTGTTTGGTGTGGCGAGTCATTTAGAGGAAAGAATTTAAATTTTAATATATATTCTATATTCTTATTTAAATAATAACATATAAGAAAAGGAAATGCAAGGAAGCAGTTTCTTAAAAAACAACAAAATGAACAGACACAAACTACTGATATTACTTGACTTGTGAATATTGCAAGAACTTATTTATTTGCCTCGTTAATAGAATCTGTGGGTGCATAGATAGCCAAATGCGTCTTAACTAGCTGATAATAAAAGGCTTATTAATAGATAAAGCCTTATGTTTTTTGAGTTCACTTTCAATAATAGCAGTAGAGGCTGTGGGATCTGTGGGAAACCTTCGAGAATTACAGTTTTCCATAGATTCCATAGCCTCTAATAACCAATCTTTACCCATAGATTTTGTTAAAGAGCCATTTATTTAAATCCAGCGAGGATTATCTGTAATCTAACCGAAACAAACTAGTGACGGCTCGTAATCATCCGGCTTTTCATAACCCAATAGATTTACCAATGTGGCTGCGACATTGGACACCCCTTGTGTGGGCAAATCAGCTATCATGTACTCACCCTTGCAGGCAGAATCAATAATGATAAAGGGTACCGGATTTAGGGAATGTGCAGTGCTAACCACTTTTCCCCCTTTTTTGACTGTAAACATCTCATCAGCATTGCCATGGTCCGCCGTAATAACCGTAATTCCTCCAAGTTCATTCACGACATCAACGAGCTTACCCAGATTTTCATCAACTGTTTCCACAGCGGTAATTATGGCCGCAGGGACTCCCGTATGGCCCACCATATCCCCATTGGGAAAATTGATCCGGCCGAACTTAAATTCACCCGAACGCAAAAGTTTAATCGTTTCTTCCGTGATTTCTTTAGCTTTCATTTTCGGCGCCTGGTCAAAACGCACCTTATCTGACTCCAATTCCACGTATTTCTCCATTTCCGCATCAATATATCCTGAATTATTCCCGTTCCAGAAATACGTCACATGACCATATTTCTGCGTTTCCGAAATGGCAAACGACTTCACCCCTGTGTCGCACAAATAATTACCAATCGACCGATCAATTTGTGGCGGGCTCACCAAATAGTGTCCGGGAATATGCAGGTCGCCATCATATTCCATCATCCCGGCATATAACACATCCGGCTTTTGTCCGCGATCAAATTTATCAAAATCCTCATCAGCAAAGGCCTGCGAAATCTCAATAGCCCTATCCCCCCGGAAATTGAAAAACACCACCGAGTCCCCATCATTTATGATCCCAATCGGTTCATTGTCCTTCCCAATAACAAATGAATCAAGATACTGATCAGTAATGGAAGAATCTTCCTCGTAACAGGTGGATATCGCTTCCGTTGCCGACGTAAACATACGCGCCTTACCGCAAACATGCGCCTCCCATCCTCTTTTAACAACACTCCAATCAGCATTATACCGATCCATGGTTGTGACCATGCGCCCGCCCCCAGAAGCAATTTGGTAATCAAGGTCATCACCTTCATTCAGTTTCTTAAAAAGCTCTTCCGTTTTCTCAATGTATTGCAAAGCGGATTTTTCATATACATCTCGTCCATCTAAAAGCACATGCAGACGCACTTTTTTTACGCCATCTTTCGCGCACTGTCTTATCATGGCAAACAATTGATTAATATGGGAATGGACATTCCCATCTGAAAGCAAACCAATAAAATGAAAAGCCTGGCCCTCATCTTTGGCCCGGGTGACTAAACGATCCCACAAATCCGTTTTAAAAAGGGCTCCCGTTTCAATCGCTTTATTCACTAATTTAGCACCCTGGGCAAAAACCCTTCCCGCCCCCAAGGCATTATGCCCAACTTCACTATTGCCCATATCATCGTCTGAAGGCAACCCCACAGCCTTCCCATGAGCCTGTAAGATCGCATAAAGCTCCCCTTTTGAATATTTATCCAGATTCGGCGTCTTGGCGACGAAAACACCATCGCTCTCATCTTGCTTGCCTATACCCACACCATCCATGATCACTAATAATAAAGGTCCCATTCTTCCTTGAAATTTATCTAGTTTTTTCAGCCTATATGACATATACCATCCTTCCGCGATTCTAAAGTTTCTCGTATTTATTTAATAGTCGGTGTATTGACGATTTCCTTAACTTTTTAAATTCTAAAATGACGGTTACATTATACACAAAAACATCATTTTGTTAAATATAAATTCGGGCTAAATCAGGGCACATAAAAAAGGAGAAGAAAATTTCTTCTCCTTTTTGCAATAATGATTAAGTAATAATTACGTTAAATACGATTTTGCGCGGCGTCTCTTGGGGTTAGCCTTCTTTTTTGTTACAGCAGCTTTCGTACGTGTTGTTTTCAAAGTTGTCTTTTTTGGGACGTTCGCTATTCTGGCCTTCTTAATCGCATCCGGCATATTGTAATTCAGCCAAACCGAAGAGAATTTCTTAAGCCAATCTTCTTTGGCCTGATCAAAACCAATATCGTAACCTGCTTTCTCGCTCTCTATCCATAAGTGGCGTTTTATTTCATCTATGACCCTTTTGTCAGAAAGAAGTTTATCATAACTAATATTAATATTGTCCATAATACCTCCTATTTAGTATTATTTCATTCTACACTTAAGGTTATAATATTGTCAATACAAAATAACGATTTATGACCAGGCTCCAGTTGATTGGTTATTTATTTTTAACACTTCCCCGACGATATTACCGAAAAAATAAGCATAAACAATAACTAATTATTTTTATTTAAACCTTTTAAAAAATACAAGCCCGCATAAATTTTCGGATCGATATGAAAGCCACGGTTGCCTTTACTTTTTAACCATAACATAACGGCCAACGGGAATACGGAATTGCTCGGTCAAGATCACATCGCCTTTTTCCATCATCGCTGATATGATGACTATGCCCGAACAGTTACAACGCTTGATATATTCCCAGTTGTTCTTTTCTAAAAAACGAATATGGTTCCCTTTTTTTAGACCTCTAACCTTCTTTGTCATTGTGCCACAAATTTTTGAAATGAAAATAAAAGACCTTAAAAACAACACCCATGCTGCCGCCTCCGTTAATTTCTTCTTTTCTTCTGCAGCTTGATCGTCTTAATGTCCATGGAACACTCCAAATGTCCCCAATGGCCTAATTGTATGGGTGTTAGCTCTACAGCAATCTCTGTCCATGTTCCAGATTCTAAACTGCCGGAATAATTATATTTTGCTGTAAGCAATGACCTGCGCCAATCCTGAAAATTTTTTCTTACAGATTTTGGATCCCAGGGCTTACCCCAACTTATCGTTAATTTAATTCCTTCATAACTGGCGTTATTCGGATTACCAACACGAACCTTCATCAGATAGCCTTTTTCCAATTTATTGATCTCTTTAATCGCTATAAGAAAAGACCCTGCATTGGTTGCGATCTTATGAAAATCTTTTGATAAAGGATCTAAATAAACCAAGTTACCTACCGCCTTTTCAATCCTCATTTTTAAATGCTCGTCCAAGTCGCTAGAAAAATTATTAAACGCCGGCTCGATTTGCTTCAGATAATCTTCTAAACGCGTGATTTTGGAGTCGAGTTTATGGATTTGCGACATATTTACAACATCAGCAGAATCATTCTGCCCCTGTGCATAAACCGGAAAAAATTGGCCTGAAACCAAAAGAAGACCTGTTAGTGTGATTTTTAAAAACCAATTCATAAATCCCCTCCCCTAGTTATTTTGTTAATGTCCCTATGTGAGATAATATAGCAAAACATTATCTACAATTGCAGTTCTTTTTCCGCGTTTTCAATCAACGGTCTAATGGTTTGCTCAGAAAAGGCAAAAACAAGTCCTGCTTCCTGAAATAATTCAGGAAGTGTCTTACTGCCTCCGAATGACAGAGCGCGACGGTATTTTGCAAGGGTATCATCTTTATTTTTTTTGTAGTGCTGCCATAACTGCAATGCCCCAAGCTGAGCAATCCCATATTCAATATAATAGAATGGATACTCAAATATATGCAATTGACGATGCCAGAGATATTTCTGGAATTCCTCTAGGCCGCCCCAATTGATAAACTGTCCGCCAAAAGCATTATGGTGGCCCAACCAGGCTTGAGCCCTTTCTTCCCGGGTATGTCCCGGGTTTTCGTATATCCAATGTTGAAAGGCATCGATATTCGCCACCCAGACGAGAGTTTGCACAATACTTTCCAAATGCATCTGCCTCGATCTTTTAAAATCTTCCTTGTTATAAAAAACATCAAGATGCTCTCCCCCCAAAAGCTCCATGCTCATTGAAGCCACCTCACAAAATTCCATCGGCCCATGGCGATAGTCATAAATATTTTCTTTCGCGCACAACATGGAATGAAAGGCGTGCCCGCTCTCATGCAACATTGTGCGCACATCATTATCCATGCCTACGGCGTTCATGAAAATAAAAGGTTTTCTCACCTCTGCCAAGGTGTACTGATAACCTCCCGGGGCTTTCCCTTTACGGTTTTCTAAATCAAAGAGATTTAAATCCGCCATTTCGTTATACAAATCTTCCAAAACCCCATCAACCTTGTGGAAAACTTTTTTCACCCCGGTTATCAATTCGTCAATAGCGCTAAAGGGACGCAAGGCGGCAAGCCCTTGTGGATCAACCAGCAAATCCCAGGGCCTGAGTTCGTTCAGTCCCATCCGGGTCTTTCTTCTTTCAAGAATCTTTTGCCATACCGGCAGAACGTTTTCTTTCACGGCCCTTTGATACTGCTTGCATTCTTTCGATGTATAATCAAAACGATGAAGCGCTTGGAATTGATACGGGACAAAATTATTAAAACCTGCCCGGGCCGCCATTTGATTGCGTAATGCACACATTTGATTGAAGATCTTGTCTAATACTTCTCTGTCCCGCAATCTTCGTTGCGCGCAAGATTTCCATGCGGCCTTCCTTTTCTCTCTCTGTGTGTCCTCCAAAAGCGGCATCATTTGGGTCAAGGTTTTTTCCTGCCCTTCAAAGACAATCGTCATCGCCCCGCATACGGCTTGGTACTCTTGCGATAACAATGAAACCTGTTTTTGCAAATCAACATTCTCATCGCGGTACAGAGTCAAATCTCTTTCGAGTGCCCGGTCATAAACATGATATCTTTGGTTTTCAAGCGGGAATTGTTTTTTAAACTCGATATACTTTTTGTTAATGCGATCTTGCAAAGGCTTTACCGCGGGAACAACATTTTCTTCAAAAGCCTTGTACTCAGAGTTGTATTGATCATTATCGGTAAAGCAGGTCATTTTAATATAGAGTAGGGCCCCTGCCTGATCTAAAGCGGCATCAATCTCGGAACGTTTCAGAATCCAGCTTTCGAGATCAGACGGGCTATGCACCCCGGCTTCCAACAACCCCCTATAAACGGCAACGACTGCATCCTTATCGCGAAGGTCAATGTCCGCAGGTAAATAGGCCCTCGGTTGAAAAGCCGGCAGTCCTTCAATATGTCTTAAGTCACTTGATGTTCCCAACCCTCACCCCTGATAAATTGACTAAATTAAAAAACCAATAAATCGGCACATTGATGATTATATCGTACTAATTACAAATGCAAAAGGTTATTTATGAAGAACGTCCCCTTATCATCCTGATTGTTGTATATGGCTAAAATAAATTATGTTATAGCAAACCAAGTCATTAGACCATCCGGAACAAAGACTTGAGGATGTTGACAGTGAAATATTTGTATTGTATATTCATTTTATGATTAGACTATTTCATATAAAAATATGTAAATTCAATATAAGTCATGTAGCGAGATTATTATTGGCTGTTATTTTTGTTACTGTTCAGTTCTCTGTTTGTTGTATTCAACAATCAGAGGCGCAAGACGTAATGAGGCTACCTGCTCCAGGTAGTATGATCAGTTTAACTGCTCCATTCACTCCCGCAATCGTTATGGGTATTAATATTTATCCTGATAATCCTTTAAAATTTGATTTTATTATTGATAAAGGCGACTCTGAACTGAAAGGTGGAAATTTCGAAGAGGAATCAAATAAACTGATTAAATATTTTCTTGCGTCATTAACTATTCCGGAAGATGAAATGTGGGTTAACCTTTCGCCTTATGAAAAGGACAGAATTATTCCAGAAGCATTTGGTTCTACAGAAATGGGACGGGATTTATTGGTATTAGATTACATGCTTAAACAATTGTCTTCATCTCTTATGCACCCGGATCAGCAGTTGGGAAGCCTGTTTTGGGACCGGGTGTATGAAAAAGCTCAGGAACGGTATAATACTACAGAAATTCCGATAAATACTTTTAATAAAATTTGGATTGTGCCTGAAAAAGCAACCATCTATGAACACGCGAAAGGTGCTTTTATTGTTCATAGCCATTTGAAGGTTATGCTGGAAGAAGATTATTTAGCTTTAGAAGCCAACAAAGACAGCACTAAACACGGCTTGGGTGATATTGCTGAAGATGAAATTGACATTATCAGCGGGGTCTCAGGAGATATCGTTCGTGGAATATTGATTCCTGAAATTGAAAAGGAAGTTAACGAGGGAAAAACATTTTCTAATTTACGGCAAATTTATCATTCTATGCTTTTGGCAGCATGGTACAAGAAAGCGCTGCGGAAGAGTTTTCTCGGTAAAGTTTATGTCGATCAGAAAAAGATAAAAGGTGTTGAGATATCAGACAAGAATGTTAATCAAGCAATATATAGTCAGTATGTTGCGGCCTTTAAACAGGGGGTATTTGATTTTAATAAACCCAATCCCCACCTTGAA
>JAGLNJ010000068.1 GCA_023139575.1 Candidatus Omnitrophota bacterium
TTTACTCTTTATAGGATGTCTTTCACTTTCGGTCTTGGAACAGCTCTTTGACCGATCATTCTCGTGAAAGGAGCTTTTTTTGTCAAATACCTCGGCATAGCCTTTGCGATTCACACCAGCATAGCTGGTGGTTTAGCTTGGTAATTAATCGACATTAATCCGTTAAAAATGCCTGTCAAGTTCTTTGAAATCATCTTCGGCCAGTTTGTCGAGATGTTTATTTATTTGTTTCGCAAGATAATCGCAGCATCCGTTCTCGATACGCTTACGTAATTGTCGGATCGCGTTTATAGTGTCCTCGGTTAGCCTATCTACATTCAAGTATGGAGTACCATCAATTAGATGGATCAAAGGCATATCTTGTGTTAATTTGGCTACGCCCGATGCCTTGGCGAAGAATTGGTGCATCACGCCATGACGAAATAGTTCTACATTTTTTTTCGCTTCTTTTTCGTAATGGGCTGGAAACAGTCCAAGTTTTGCCGAGAAAATAACTTTGTAGTTCTTTAATGTAGCTTTTTTAGATACATTTGGGTCTTCGTTGACCAAATAGCCAAACAAGTCCAGGATTGCGAAAATGAGCATTGCTTGAGGGATGGAGCATCCACGAAGCCCGGTTTTTTTATCTGGACGGATTGCGGAAAGCCGGTCCAGATCTCCGATGACATAGTCCTTGATCTCATTATTGAAGAATTGTAATACTCTTTTTACCTCACGGTTCATAGAGACTCCTGCCGAACAGGAAAATCACCCGCTTTTTCCCAAAGCGAAGCGACGGGAAAAAGTCGGGTGCATTGCTTCGTTATGGCTTTTTGTAGTATTCGATTAAAAACCATAGGATCATACCAATTGCTATTAATGTAGATACAATACCAATTATAATTTTTCCACTTATCAAGAAAGAAATAATTATTGATGTGAGACTTACAACTAAAGAGACTATTCCCAAAAAAGCACTTACTCTAATGCTATCTTCGGGGTGATGCAAGAATGCATATAAAAAATATTTAAATGGATTTATCCCCTTTATGATGAACACATATTCATTTTTACCTATTTTCTTATCATCAATTTGTAATTGTTGCTGATAATAAGCATCAAGATATACCGATTTTTCCACGATAGATTGATCATCTTCCCTATATTTTCTGTCTCCGGGGCCATAAATGCGACAGTAAATTTTTTTCTTGGTTTCAACACAATATAGTTGTATATAATTCAAATGCCTTAATCCCCGTGAACTTGTCACCTTTTTGTGTAGAATAACAAATCCTCGCAGGACATCTTTTCCTTCACACCATCTTGGAGTTAATTTAATTTCTTCATTTTGTTTATTCATAAATTTCCTCGATATTTTTGGCCATAACAATTAATATACGACAGTCCTCTTTGCCGGCACTTTAGTTATCATTATATCAAAAGATGAGTATTTTTGGCGTTTTCCGGCTGTTTTTTACGCTGTTTCGCGAAAAAATGTCGTGATTCATGGGTAATATCCGGTTATCCGGACAGTCGTAAAATATGGCATTTTGTACATAATCCACCCTTTTCAGCCGAGATTGTTAATGATCACATCAATGATAATAGCCAGAACCGATAGCACAAAGATGATCAAATAATTGGCCCCTTCTTTTGATTTGACCAAAGAAGACAAGACATAAGACATGACCTCCTTATCTTCACGGGTTAAATCATTATCCTGCCGGAGTTTTAAGAGCAGCCCCTGCTCCTTGATCACTCTTTTCCGTTTGTGAGAAATATAGAAACGATAAGCAAAGAAATAAATATATCCGATAACGGCAAAATACCATACCGGGCGCACCCAATCCGGGTTAACCTTCCCCAAAATCGTCAAGGAGCGGAAACACAGCGCGCACAACACCCCGACGACAAAACTGCATAATATTATTGATTTGGGAAATGTTCGGAGGGCATTTTTCATATGTTAAATAAATTTCAAAAAGTTACGCATATATTGTAACGTCTTTCGTTTTCCACATTTCCTTGAGGGTTTCCCATACATCATGAGTTTATTGTCTATAGTGACCATATATATGTCATCGAGCCCGCCTCCTGCTATTAATTAAGTTACTACCTTATTCATCCCACGCGATGGCTTCAGCTTCCTTGGAGTCAAAGTCGCTGCCGGCCGCGTTCTGGCCGGAACTTTTAGCCGTCTGATCATTACTTTTTTTCGGCATAAAGTGAATATTATTCGCGGCGATGCGCACCCGGCTTTGCGTCTTGCCCTCTTTTTCCCAGCGATCCTGGCGTAAACGCCCCTCAGCTATAATACCGTTTCCTTTTGATAAATACTTTGAACAATTCTCAGCAATCACACCCCAGACTTCAACATCAAAATATGACACTTCGGAAACCTTCTCCCCGTTTTTGGTATAAACGCGGTTGTTTGCTATTGACAGGTTGCAGACCGCTTTACCATTGGGTGTATACCTCAACTCCGGATCTCTTGTTAAATTACCCATAATATTAACACTGTTTAAACTCATTGCTCTCTCCTTTATTTGTGTCCATATTTTTTATAATCAATACCCAGTTCATCCATCGTGGCCATCATCGGCGGCAAGAACCCGCCGGGTGTTTCAATAAAAAAAGCATCGACCATATCTTTTTTCTCAATCACATGTCTTCCGGCCCCGGCCACAAGGCTCTGTGCTTTTTTGGTTACCCGAACCTCGGCAATACCGCGAATCATATGAGGAATCTCCCGCAGAATCTTTTCAAAATTCTCAAATGTCCCATCTTCCCAGGTAATCCGCGTCGTCTCCGACGCTTCAGCTGACAACCCCTTTTCATTATTATCCATGTTCACCTCGCTTTCTATTTAATCAATGTTGCTTCGCTCCATTTTTTTTACTTCTTTTCTCATTTGGTGCTTGTACCCGCGCTCAAATCATACAAATAAAGCCCGGCACTGAAAGTTTCTTTTAAATAAGCCGGCGGAGAATAGGCCGGGATATGCACGGTATAGGCATCCAATTGCCTGCCCAGGCGATTTAAAATATCCAGGAAATATTCCCCTTCATTAATGCCGTCCCGCTCATAAAAGACATCTGAAAAAACAACCCACACCCTTTCACCTCCCCTCAACTGTTCTAAATCTTTTTTGTATTGCCCGGGATCTTCCCGGGAATCAATCCCGATAATATAATCCCCCTCCATCAAACCCATATGCTCAGCGTAGTATCGAAAAGCTGCTTGCGTGGAATAATAAAGATAAACCTTATCCCCGGGCTGGCGATGATCAGAAAGATATCGCATGACAGGCTTGATCTCTGATTTGCCATAAGGTTCCCGCCATTGGCGCAGAGTATGTAAAACGGGATAATAAAGGAAAAAAATAATTAACAAAACCCGTATATATTTAGCAGCCTTAATTCCCTCGATAAACTTGTAAACTCCATGAACAATGACAAGCATAAAAATTGGCACAAGGAACAATATGACCCGTCCCTGAAAGGGATATATCTTCAGTCCGGAAGCAAACAGTACCAACAAAATGGGCGCCCCCAGCAGAAAGAAATTCTTCCTTTGTTCCTTGTATAATGCCACAGAACCCATAATCATCGTTAAGGCGGACAAACTGACAGGAAACTTAAGATTTATCTTAAAAAAGAGGGCGAAAGATCCCATGAACCATCGCATAAACTCAAAAGAAAATATATTAAGAGGCATATACGCGACGCGCCAATAATGAACCAAACCATCTGCCCGGGTAAAATATCGAATATACAAAAAATAAAAAAGACAAAAATGCGCGGCCCATAAAAGGCCGATCGCGACAATCTTACGCGACCTGATCATGTCACGTTGACGCAAGCTTAATACTAACGTTGACAGCCCCATTCCGGCGGCAACAAAAACAACAGGATAAGAAACCCAAAACGCCAAACCGCCGACAACCCCGAATAAAATTATTTTTTGCCGGGATAATTCTTTGTGAATAATGTTATAGAAAACATGCAGGAATATTACAGTGAATAAAATATCACTGGAATAAGGTTTAAGTTCACTTGAATAGTAAATCAGATTGGGTGAAAGAGCGAAAAAACTCAATGCCAATAAGGCAGGGGCGGGGCCAAACAGTTCATGAGCCACCCGATAAAATAAAAATAAAGCCAAAATCCCGCACACAAAAGGAAACAGCCTCAAACTAAGCTCATTATTCCCTCCCAGCATAGAAAACCATTTAGTAATGATCAAAAACCCCGCCGGGTACGGCTGCTTTTTCGTTATCGTTTTGCCATTGATCAATTGCTCACACGTATTCCCCTCTATCTTTAAAGCCGTTTTTGCTTCATCAAACCATAAAGATTTTTCTGAGAAAAATTCAGCGCAACGGAAAAACACGCCTGCTAAAATAATGATAATCAGTAGAACCTTATGAATTTTCATGGCATCAAATCCGGACGGACCTTTTTTGTTCTTTTGACAGCTTGTTCTGTTCGCCATTTGTCAATGGCTCCGTGATTGCCGGACAATAAGATCTTTGGCACCTTATACCCCTTATAATCAGCCGGCCTGGTATAGTGAGGATATTCAATCAAATTTTCTTCAAAAGATTCGACACGCAATGATTCCTCTTTGCCCAACACGCCGGGAATCAAACGCACAATGCTGTCAACCAGGACCATAGCCGGAATTTCCCCTCCAGTCAGAATATAATCACCAATGGATATACTTTCATCCACTAATTCATTCCGCACGCGTTCATCCACGCCTTCATAATGGCCGCAAATAATAATCAAATTTTTTACGGCTGCCAGCTGTCCGGCTTTTTTCTGTTTATAAGGCTTGCCTCCGGCGCAGGTCAGAACAACTTTGGCCTGACGCCTCCCCTTAATCTTTTTCACCGCGTCAAAGATCGGCTGCGCCATCAAAACCATACCGGGACCGCCGCCAAAGGGGCGGTCATCAACTTTTTTATGTTTATCTTTGGTGTAGTCACGCAGATCATGCACGCGAACAATGACTTTTTGCTTCGCTTTAGCCCGTTTGATAATGGACTCATTCATAATGGAATGAAAAACGTCGGGAAAAATTGTAATGACATCGATTGTCATAATGATTTCTTTTTTTGTTATTGTATCATTTTTGATAATAATTCGCTAAAAATTCCTCTTTAAAAGCAGTGAAACTATTTTCTTTAATCGTTTCCCGGATTTCCTTCATTAAATGAATGTAAAAACAGACATTGTGATACGAAAGCAATTCCAACCCTAACATTTCACTGCTTTTGATCAAATGCCTGATATAAGCGCGTGAATATCTTTTACAAACCGAACAACCGCACTTCTCATCTACCGGGCGTTCGTCCCTGGAATACTCCGCGTTTAAAACGATCATGCGGCCATGATGGGTTAACGCTGTTCCATGACGGCCGAAACGCGTCGGGATACAGGTATCAAACATATCTATTCCCTCCCCGACAGCGCGCACAATCTGATCCGGGAGGCCGATACCCATTAAATAACGCGGCTTATCCTCCGGCAATAACGGTTCCACCCAATCAATGGTCTTAAACATCAAATCTACCGGTTCTCCCACGCTTACCCCGCCGATGGCATAAGCGGGGAAATCTATCGTTAACAATTCCTCCGCCGAACGCTTACGCAAATCATCGTAGACAGCACCTTGAACGATACCAAAAAGCAATTGTCCTTTATCATTCGGTTTACTGTAAAAATGTTCCTTTGTCCGCTTTGCCCAAAGTGTCGTGCGCCGCACCGACTCTTCCGCATGCTCATAATCACAAGGATAGGGCGCGCATTCATCTAAAGGCATGATCATATCCGACCCTAATCCCCGTTCAATATCCACCACATCTTCCGGCGTTAGCATATGCTTGCTCCCATCCAGATGCGACTGAAATCGCACTCCCTTATCCGTCAACTTACGGAATCTGGTCAGGCTGAAAACCTGATACCCCCCGCTGTCTGTTAAAATCGGCTTATCCCAACTCATAAATGAGTGTAGCCCGCCAAAGTGGTTAATCACATCCATGCCGGGTCGCAAATAAATATGATAGGTGTTAGACAACATCAACTGCGCTCCCATCTCCTCTAATCGTTCCGCGGAAATACCTTTAACCGTGGCATTCGTACCGACCGGCATGAAGAAAGGGGACTCAATATCCCCGTGTGACGTGGTCAACAATCCCAAACGGGCTTTCGTGTTAACATCTGATTGTAATAATTTGAACGGCATAATTCTAAATCGGCTCCTTCTGGGTTATTATCTAATGATCATGGCATCGCCATAACTGTAAAAACGGTATTTATGCTTAATCGCTTCCCGATAGGCCTTTTGCATAAGCTTAATCCCACCGAGGGTGTAAACAAGCATTAAAAGCGTGCTGCAGGGAAGATGAAAATTTGTTATTAGCGCGTCAACCGCCTTAAAATCATATCCCGGATAAATATAAAGGTTCGTCCGCCCCTTCAACCTTTTCTCCTTAACAACCGTTTCCAAAACCCGGCAGCTGGTTGTTCCGACAGCTACAATCGGGCGTTTTTCTTTTTTAGCCAGACTTATCTTATCGTATACGTTTTGCGATAAGGTATATTCCTCAAAATGCATCGGATGCGCTGTGATATCATCGCACTCGACGGGTTTAAAAGTGGCATAATTGATATGTAATGTCACCTGCGCTGTCGCGTGCCCACAATGTCGCAAATCACCGAGCAACTCCTTAGTGAAATGCAATCCCGCAGTGGGAGCCGCAACAGATCCGGCATGTCGCGCGAAAACAGTTTGATAATATTGACGATCTTTTTTATTATCCGGACGCTTGATATACGGCGGTAAAGGTATATGCCCGACCTGCTCTAAATAGCTCAATATATTCTTTTTATTGAATCGGACAATTTTCTTTTCTTTGCTTATAATATGAGCAACCAGGCGACTCCCTTTAAAGGTGATCTTATCTCCGTCTTTAATTTTTTTCTGCGGACGCATAAGGATTTCATAACAAAAACCGTCAGACAACTTCTTCAAAAGAAACAATTCCACCTTCCCGCCGCTCCTTGTTTTATTCCCGAATAAGCGAGCCGGAACAACTTTGCTATTGTTCATGACGATTAGACTTTGTGGGGGCAAGTATTTTCCAATATTAGCGAAACTATCATGCGTGATAGTTCGGCCGGCTTTATTCACGACCATCAGCCGCGCGGAATCTCTTTGGGCTAACGGCGTCTGAGCAACAAGTTCTTCAGGCAATTTATAATCGAAATCTTTTAATCGCATACTTTAAATGATGTCTGCCTTTACTCTCTTTAAATCGCCGAAAACAAAAACAGCTAAAATATCTTAACACTCATAAAATCAGTAATGTGAATACCCGGATAATAAAATTCTAATATATCTTTATATTCAAACCTTTGACGCGCCATTCCCTGCGCTCCCCATTGACACATACCGACCCCATGCCCCCATCCCTTTCCGATGAAATCACAATAATAACCCTTCATCACGACATAATAATTATTGCTTTTAATAACATTAGGTCCGATGATTTGGCGAAAATCTTTACCGGAGACCGTGGCTTTCTTACCGTCTCTGGTCACCAGCTCTAATGTCTTGATCCTCTCTGACGGGTTGCGGTCGATAACACGAATCTCTTTAATCAATCCCAAATTATAACCATTCGCATTAAGTTTTTCTTGTATATCTTTTAAACGAATATTTTTTTTCCAATTATAATGCGGTGACTCCATACAGAACCGGCACGTCACACCTCGTAAAGGCAGCATAGATTCATGATTCCATAATTCTGCGGCATTTTCGGAATGACCACCACAGGTTGCATGATAATAAGCTGGTAGAATTTCCCCATTAAAGAGCATGACCTCACCTTCTGTCCGTGCAACGGCAATATTAGTCCGGTATTTCTCGGATATCCGTCCACCGTAAACTTGCGAATAAATATCATTCGTGACATCATAAGGACTTTTACTGTGTGTCTTCATGCGATAAAGGGCATATGTCCGGGCTGCAACTGCCTGCACTTTTAGAGCCTCCATCGGCCAGCGATGGGAAACTTCGTGGTAGAGAACACCGCGAATATAATCTTCAACATTCACAATATTGATAGCCAGGAGTTTATCATCTTTAGTCCGGACGATATCAATAAACCCGCGATAACGCCGTTCTTTATCTTGAACCATGAGCGATACATCGCGCTTTGGAATAAAGCGTAACCGATCCTGAACAAACTCAAAACTCCCCACCTGTATCCCGTGCGTAGACGGGACAATTTTTGTGCGTTTCATCCGTCGCCGGGACTCAATCACTTCTCCATCTCGCGGATCAACAATGTCATAATGACCTCGTATCCGCAGCGTCACACTTTGAGCGTCTTTAATAACAGCAATGCGTATCATATCCTTTCCGCGGTTGAAATCTTTAACGTCCTCAGCCTGCCCCGAAGCTGACAGGCTTAACGCCAGTAAAAGCAACACGATCATCTTCAAGATTCTTTTTTTCATAACCGATGTCATTCTTTATTAGTGAAATACATAACCAAACTCAGAATTATGCTGATAATAATACAAGACATAATGGGAAAATAAAGAGTAAAATCTTCGCGTTTAATAACGATATCACCAGGCATCTTTCCTGAGCCCGGGATTCGGTTTATCAAAAAAAATAAGCCACCCAGCCCCGTAAAGAATAGCCCCAAAGCAAAAAATATGCGTGACAATTCATTCATAATAATTTCAAAGTAATGTTTTGGTCAAATAAATTACGCGCGGGGGATGGCGTAACAGCACTAGATATCCCCGGCTTCACAGCTGGGGAATTCCCGCTGAAATTAAAAAAAATCCTTTTGGAGCCGTCCCTTTGGTGAAGAGGTATCGCCAATATGGTCGGCCGCCAGTTCAGTAAGCTCACGTCCTCGGGAGGTACGGCGCAATAGGCCCATTTTTAAAAGATAGGGTTCTATCACATCAACAATCGTATCGACTTCTTCGTTGAGGGTTGCCGCCAGAGCATCAACCCCAACCGGTCCCCCCTTATAATGGCGGCTAAGCACGGCTAATAATCTTCGGTCAATATCATCCAAGCCTATACCGTCAATACCCAATGTATGCATGGCATCAATAACAACTGTTTGATCAATCTTTCCATGATCCGTTTTGACTTGCGTAAAATCACGCACACGTCGCAACAAACGGTTAGCAATACGCGGTGTTCCTCTGGCACGCTTGGCAATGGCCAGAGCGGCATCTTGATTAATCGTAACATTTAGTTTAGAGGCAGAATTGATAATGATCTGCGCTAAATCTTGCGGCTTATAAAATTCCAGATGATGAAAAATACCAAAACGATCGCGAAGAGGAGACGCCAGAAGACCGCTGCGTGTCGTGGCACCAATAATCGTAAAGGGTTTGAGGTTAAAATTTATCGTCCGGGCATAAGGCCCTTTATCGACAATAAAATCGATCTTAAAACTTTCCATCGCGGGGTACAGGAATTCTTCAACCACTTTCGGCAAACGATGAATCTCATCAAGAAACAGGACATCCCCTTCTTCCAAGTTCGTCAGGATGCCGATCAAATCTCCCGCCCGGTCAATGGATGGACCGGAGGTAATGGTAATCCGTGCGTCCATTTCATTAGCAATAATATAGGCTAAGGATGTTTTCCCCAAACCCGGCGGCCCTGAAAAAAGTATATGTTCCAACGGTTCTTGACGCTGCTTGGCCGCCTGTATGGAAACACGCAAACTGTCAACTAAATCCGCCTGACCGATAAAATCGTCCAGTCGATTCGGCCTCAAGGATAGACTGACAACCTTATCTTCTTCAGTTTCCTGATTAAAAATAATTTTTCTGCGTTCTTCCATAAAATGCCAGTTTTTTATTCTTCCGTCTCTACTGGAATAACATTGGCTTTGTTGCGCATGATGACAATATCAGCAAAAATTCTTTTTTGCATAATCATAATCTCATTCAAACGAATAAGCTCTAACACTGCCATAAAGGTGACGATAATTTCATCACGAGAATCAACACCACTAAAGAAATCAGTGAGCAGGACCTGTGTTTGCTGCAGCAAAGAGTGAAGAATATCATGAATCTTCTGCTCTACGGTAAACTCTTCTTTACGCACTTCATACACGGGTTTGTCTTTTATCTTACGCAAGGCTGACGTGAAGGCATTAATGAGGTCAAACAAATTCGCTTCAAAATAAACTTCCTTAGCATCTTCATTCAACTCTTTCATTAATTCTTCATCAATACGGCGGGGGTAAAGTTTTTGCCGTTCAAATTCTTTTTCTTTCAAGTCCTCGGCAATCTCTTTGAAAATCTTATATTCCTGCAAACGCTTAACCAGCTCATCGCGAGGGTCTTCCTCTTCCTGCTCTTCAACTGGATCCGGAGGTAGAAGCATTCGTGATTTGATCTGCATCAAGGTCGCCGCCATAACCAGAAATTCTCCGACCAATTCGAGGTCGAGCAGTTTCATCATCTCAATATATTCCATATACTGTTCGGTGATGTTGGCTATAGGAATGTCGCAAATATCAATATCATTCTTTTTTATCAAATACAAAAGGAGATCCAGAGGGCCTTCAAAAACATCTAATTTGAGTTTATAGTTCATTTAAAAGACTGCCTCCTTAACCTCAGCCAGTGTTTTTTGAGCGAGTGCTTTGGCTTTTGCTGCCCCTTCCTGAAGAATATCTTCAATGATGGATCTGTCTTTTTCAAGCTCAGCTCTTTTTTCGCGGATGGGGTCAAGCTTTTCAAGAATTTTATCCGCCAAAATCATCTTGCACTCCGTACATCCCTTCGTGGCCTGCGTACACCAATGACGGACGTCATCCTTTTGATCGCTACCAAAAACATCGTAGTAACTGAAGACATTACATTCATCAGGATGTCCCGAGTCTTTTAGTTTGAGACGTTTGGGATCCGTATACATCTGTTTTACTTTGTCGGTTACTTCCTCCTCGGAATCAGAAAGATTTATGGCATTCTGATAACTTTTGCTCATCTTGCGCCCGTCAATACCCAGCAAACGCGGTGTTTTGGTTAAAATCGCCTTACAATCCGGAAACAATTCTTTTTTATAAATAAAATTAAACCGACGGGAAAGTTCACGGGTGAATTCAATATGCGGCAGCTGATCCTCTCCTATCGGGACAGCGGCAGCTTTATAAAGCAAAATGTCCGCAGCCTGCAGAACGGGATAGCCGAGAAAACCATATGTTTGCAGATCCCGAGTCTTCACTTCACGCAACTGTTCTTTATAAGTGGGATTACGTTCAAGCCATCCAAGAGGTGTGATGCAAGATAAAATCATTTGCAATTCGAGATGCTCCTGAACATGCGATTGGACAAAGACTATAGACCGCTTTGAATCAATGCCACAGGCAATCCAATCTAAGGCCATTTCGATAATATTCTCTTTAATATCCTTGCTGTATTCGTACTCGCTAAAAAGCGCGTGCCAGTCGACAATGCAAAAAACACAATCGTACTCATCCTGCAAAAATTCCCAATTCTGCAGAGCCCCCAATAAATGCCCAAGGTGCAATTTGCCCGTCGGACGCATACCGCTGAAAATTCGTTGTTTCATTTTATCGGTTGGGTTAGTTATAACGTTCGGGCTATAGTTTCAATTTCATAAGCCTCAAATATATCCCCGGCTTCATACCCGGTATATTTATCAACGGAAATGCCGCACTCAAATCCTTCGGACACTTCACGAACATCATCTTTAAAACGTTTTAAGGTCGTGATTTGTCCCGTATGAACAACCTCACCATTACGGACGACATCGACCTTGACCTTGCGTGTCACTTTGCCTTTAAGGACAAAACATCCCGCAATAATACCGGCCTTGCTTAATTTAAAGACCTGACGCACTTCAATACGGCTCAAGAATTTCTTTTTAAGTTTCGGTTCCAACAAACCTTCCAGGGCCTTGCGGACATCATTGACCGCATCATAAATAATGCGATACTTCCGCACATCAACCATATGCTTCCCCAATTCCTCGCTGGCACGAGGACCAACGCCGACGTGAAATGCAATGATAATCGCATCCGAGGCGTTCGCCAAAATAACATCAGAGGCGTTGACATCGCCAACACCTGTGTGGATGAATTTAACTTTAACTTCATTACTGGGTATTTTCTGGAGGGAATCTTTCAAGGCCTCAAGTGAACCTTGCACATCAGCCTTTAAAATAACATTTAGCTCTTTGATTGTTCCTTCTTGGATCTTTGAATAAAGATCTTCTAATGTGATTTTATTTTGCGAACGCAGGCGCTCATCATCAAGTTTTTCTCTTCTTGAATAAGCAATTTGTTTGGCCTGTTTTTCGCTTTCTACAACATAAAACATTTCCCCAGCCTCCGGGACGCCGGGCAAGCCCATGATCTCAACAGGTTTTGAGGGCCCCGCTTCTGTAATAGGCTTTTCCCAATCATCAAACATCGCCTTGATCTTTCCATAATATGGTCCAACCACAAAAATATCGTTGTGACACAATGTCCCGCTTTGCACAATCAGCGTCGCCACCGCGCCCTTACCGCGGCTCAAGTGGGCTTCCACAACAATGCCGGAAGCTCTCTTGTTAGGATTAGCCTTCAATTCAAGCATCTCGGATTCAAGCAAGATCATCTCTAACAATTTATCAACCCCCTCGCCGGTTATAGCAGAAACACCACAAACGATCGTACTCCCCCCCCAATCTTCAGCATTCAAATCATGTTTGGCTAGTTCCTGTTTGACCTTATCAACATCAGCATTGCGACGGTCAATCTTGTTTAAAGCAACAACAATCGGGACATTAGCCGCACGGGCGTGGTCAATCGCCTCTTCGGTCTGAGGCTTAACACCTTCATCCGCAGCAACAACCAAAACAACTATATCAGTAATGTGGGCGCCGCGGGCTCGCATCGCGGTAAAAGCCTCGTGACCAGGGGTATCAAGAAATGTGATCTTACCTTTTGCCAAGGAGACCGAATATGCCCCAATATGCTGGGTTATCCCCCCATGCTCTTTATCAACAATAATACTTTTTCTGATGCGGTCTAAAAGAGATGTCTTCCCGTGATCAACATGTCCCATGAACGTGATAACCGGCGCTCGCGTCAGTAATAATTTGGGGTCATCTTCGTCTTTAGAATGGCCGTCAATTAACTGCTCTTCCTGGGTCTTCAACTCAGTAACATTATAGCCAAATTCAATAGCCAGCCGCTGAACAATATCTGACCCTAAATTCTGATTAATATTAGCAAATACACCCATTTGCAGAAGTTTCTTAAGAACAATACTTGTCTTCTGCTGTATGCGGACAGAAAAATCTTTGACTGACACCGGCATTTTCAATTCCAATTCAATAAGCGACTCATCCCGCTGAGATGTTAACGCCTCTCGCGCGGATGAGCCAACTGCTCCCATTTCCATAAAAGAACCAACCGCTCCATCCGGTGATAAGGAAAGATCTTCTGGTTTTGGTGACGCTACCGTTCTGGCGTCTCTGGGTGAAGGTTTACGCTTTTTCTTCGATAACGGCTTAAGCGGAATGAATGGCTCTGCGCTTATTTTGGATTTGAATTTCTTAACGGGCTCTACGTTCGGCTCTTCCTTCTTGACCTTGACTGGTTCTTCTTTGGATTCAGCCTTTTTTTCAGCCACTTTCTTGACGGATGCCTTCTCGGTGGTTTTCTTCGTTGTTTTTCTTGCCACCTTTTCTTCTTTTTCTTCGTCCTTCTTTTTTGCTGTTTCTTTCTTGGTCGTCGTCTTCTTTTTGATTGCCGCTTTCTTATTAACAGTTTTCTTTTTCTCGACCGTCTCGTCTTTTTCTTTCAAAGGAACCCTGGGCTTAGATAACACATTCTTCAGTTCCTTAACCAATTCACCGCGCAAGACAATGAGAACAGCCTTATTCAATTCCTGCTTACCGTCTTTGGCCTTTAATTTTAACGACTTTAATTTTTTTAATACTACATCGCTGGTAATATTTAATTCTTTTGCTAATTCAGATACTCGCATATTTATCGTTTCGTTTTAAAGTTTATGATTTGTATAGTTATTTTTTTACTTTTTGATAATAGCTTTGGCTTCAGCAATGATTTTTTCTGCCTTCACCTTTCCTAATCCTTTAATCTTTGTCAAATCCTTAACTTCCGCATCAGCTAATTTTTCGACAGCATCAAAACCTGACTCCAATAACAAGGCAAGGACTTTTTCTCCAACAACTGTTATACCCGACAAGGAACCTGATTCGACAGCGTCCTTTTCTCCCTCAATACCAAGTACCGGAATCTCCTCATCAGATGCGAATTTCTTTTCATGCTCCTTCCATTGTTCAGCGGTAAAAATATTTAATTCCCAATCGACGAGTTCACTGGCCAAGCGGACATTCTGCCCCCTTCGGCCGATAGCCAAAGAAAGCTGGTCATCAGCCACAATAAGATTAGCTTTCTTCTCATCCTTATTAATTTGTATCTGAGAAATCTCCGCCGGTGAAAGCGCCGCCTGAATATATTCTTTAATGTCTATTGAATACCGGACAATATCAATTTTCTCACCTTGCAATTCAGAAACGATATTTTTTACTCTGGCGCCCCGCATCCCAACGCAAGCACCAACACAGTCCACTTTTTCATCCTTTGAATATACGGCAATCTTTGTTCGCTCACTAACCGCGCGGGATATAGCCTTGATTTCCACGATGCCTTCATAAATTTCCGGAACTTCCAACTCAAATAACCTTTTAATGAAATTCGGATTAGCGCGGGACAAAACAATTTGCGGCCCCTTTGCCTCACGGGAAACATCGAGGATAAGGCAACGCACACGGTCACCCTGCTTGAATTCTTCCTTGCTGGACTGTTCGCTTCTCGGCAGAAAAGCCTCAGTCTTACCCAAATCAACAATAATATTCCCGCGCTCAAAACGATAGACGCTGCCACTGACAATCTGACCGATACGATTCTGATATTCAACAAAAACGACATCTTTCTCAGCTTCGCGTATTTTCTGTATAATAACCTGTTTGGCTGTCTGCGCTGCAATACGTCCAAATTCACTGGAACGAATTTCATGTTCACCTGCGTAAGCAGTGAGTTTTCCTGTTTTACGGTTGATCACGACTTTAATTTCTTCATTGCTGTCAACCGTCCAGATCTTTTTTGCAGCCGAAGCTACTGCGGATTCAACCGCCTGGATCAAGATATCCTTATCAATGCCCTTGTCTCTTTCTAATTGTTCTAATATGCCTAATAATTCACTAGTATCCATACCCATATCCTTCCTAAATAATTTGCGTTGCCTTTTGAATTTTGTTAATCGGAAGCAATATCTCCTCCTCAGGAAAAGGAGGTTTTTTACTGCTTTTCTTATTTTTATATCTGATTATAACTTGTTCTGCTGTTGCATCCTGAATAACGCCTACCCATTCGTGTTTATTAGCTACCGGTTCGTCAAAAATAAACCTTACTTCCCTTCCCTTGGCCCTTAAGAAATCTTTTTGTGAAACTAACAGCCTATCAAGACCCGGAGATGATACCGCTACCACATATGAATTCTCAATCATATCCTCGGCTTCAAGCTTATCGCATATGGCCCTGTTTAAAATAGCACAATGATCTAGATCAATACTGCTAATGGAGTTGTCCGCCAAAACCTCGATATTCACCTTCTTTCCTTGTTGCGAAACTCTCAATTCAACCAAATCAAAATCATTTTCTTGCAATATAGGATCTATTAATGCTACCAACTTCTCTTGTAATATATCAATATCCATCTCAAACTTCATCCCTTTTTTAAAAGAACCTCTACTTCCTTCACGACCTCATTTTTACCGACAAGACTTGTTTCTCCCGTCGCCCGGTTCTTGAGCTCAACCTTCCCCTTTTTCAAGCCTCTTTTACCAAGTACAATACGGGTGGGTATGCCGATTAAATCTGCATCATTAAATTTACGCCCTGCTGTCTCATCGCGATCATCAACGATCACATCATAATCTAAACTCTGTAAACTTTTGTAATATTGGTTGGTCAGTTCCATGGTTTCCTGATCATTGACCTGCAACGGCAGAATTTCAACATCGAAAGGAGCAACTTCTTTGGGCCATTTGATACCCCCTTCGTCATTATGCGTTTCTATTATGGCAGCAATCAGACGGCTCACGCCAATACCATAACATCCCATAATAATGGGCTTTTGCTTTCCTTGTTCATCGAGATATAAGGCTTCAAGTGACTGAGAATATTTTGTCCCTAACTGAAAAACATGCCCCAATTCAATAGCGATTTTTTTCTCTAATATCCCCTCCTTACATTCCGGACACTTTTTATTATCAGAAATTTCTTCCGGACAAGACTCTCCATATTTGCATTTTGGACACTGTAGGATAGCGTCTTCACCAATCTCGGCCGGCAGCAAAAACTCATGCGAAACATCACCCCCCATCGCTCCTGAATCAGCCGCAATAATAACGATTTCCAACCCGCATCGTTTAAAAATTCTTTTATAGGCCTCATACATAAGGTCATAATTCTTCTTCAGGCCTTCCACATCACGGTCAAAACTATACGCGTCTTTCATAATAAATTCGCAGGCGCGGACAATGCCGAATCGTGTACGCAATTCATCACGAAACTTCGTTTGGATCTGGTACAAGGTAACTGGCAGTTGACGATATGATTGCACATATTCTTTGACCAATTGTGTAATAACCTCTTCGTGGGTAGGACCCAAACATACCTCGCGGCCACGGTTATCTTTAAAACGGATCATGATATCATCCATCACCGCATCACGGCCTGTCTTTTTCCACAACTCTAGCGGCTGTAAACAAGGCAAAAACAATTCATGCGCATCTGCCGCATTCATTTCTTCACGAATAATATTCTCAATGCGACCCAAAACACGAAACCCCAAGGGCAAATAAGAATACACCCCAGATGTGAGCATATTGACAAGACCTGCCCGTAAAAGGAGTTGGTGACTGATCGCCTCTGTCCCAACGGGCGTTTCTTTCATTGTCGGTAAAAAATATTTTGACCAAAACATTCTGAACTCTTTCTTTATTTATCAAAAAAATCCGTTGACAAATACACATGACGTTTGACTAATTTCGGAAAAAAATACGGTTTTTTTTTGGTTTTCTCCCAATGACCAATAATCTTTCCATCTTCTTTTAGCTCATCCTGGACAAACTTAAAGACATCTTCCAATTTAATCTGTCCCGATGCTTCATCAAAATAAGAGTCAGTAAGATATGTTATCCTTCTCACCCCATCGGGAAATAATTCAATATGCACGATAAGATCGATAGCTCGGGCAACCTGCTTTCTGATTTCTTCGGTACTCAATTGAATACCCGCCATCATCATCATGGTAACCATACGGTTGAAACAGTCTTCCGGAGAGTCCGCGTGCACAATAGCCAAGGAACCAGTATGCCCCGAGGAAATAGACTGGATTAAATCTAACATTTCGTCAGACCGAACCTCCCCGATAATAATGCGATCCGGACGCATACGCAAAGAATTGACGAAAAGGTCCCGAATGGTTATGACCCCTTTCCCTTCAATATTGGCAGACTTGGATTGCAGGGTTACCACATGTTCCTGCATCAAACGCAACTCGGGTGTATCCTCAATAGTGATGATGCGTTCCTCTTGATCAATGTGTCGCGAAAGAACATTTAAGGCCGTTGTTTTACCGGTGCCGGTAGCCCCGCAAAAAACGATATTTAATTTTCCATGCATGCTGGCAATCAGCATTTCCGCCATGTCATCATTAAACATTTTTCTATTTATAAGATCCTCCACTGTATTAATATCCGAAGAAAACTTCCTGATGGTCAAAACTGGACCAACCAAAGAACAAGGAGGCAAAATAACATTAACACGGGATCCATCTCCCAGTGAAAAGTCAACATACGGGGACGACTCATCAACCCGGCGGCTCGAACCTGAAGAGACAAGAAGCTTTTGCACTGTATGCAACAAAGTATTATTATTTTCAAACTTGATATCTGTCAGATGTATCTTCCCCTCTTTCTGCACATAAATTTTATCCGACCCATTTACCATAATTTCCGTTATAGTTTTATCTTCCATCAAAGGCCGAATGGGTCCCATACTGATTACAGCACTGACAAGACTACGGATAAGAGAGATGCGGATCTCCATGGACATTTCCAGATCTTCTTCATAACAAATATCCGTGATAGCTTTGTCGACAAAAATCCGCAATTGGTCTTCAGATAAAGTATCTTTAATTTTCAAGAAATTCGTTTTTTGGATCAAATATTGATGGACTCTTGAGCGAATGTCACTATCATTCATTTTTTTCTCCTAGATTCATGAAAGTTTCCAAGACTATTCTCTCAACTGGCTGATTTCAGCCGCAAGAAAATATCCTTAACAACATCAAACCAACCAAGCCGTGCTAAATCGTTATAAAAAACAAAAATCATAAGGCAAATCAACAAACTCATGCCAACCTTTGTCAGATTTTCTTCCCATTCAATCGGAAGAGGTTTTCCTTTCACCTTTTCAATGGCCAGCAGAAACAAATGCCCGCCGTCTAATACGGGAACGGGAAGCAAATTAAATATGGCTAAACTTATGCTGATAACGGCAATGATGAATAAAAGGTGAACTACCCCCGCTTGAGAAGCCATGCGCACAGCATTAAAAATCAAGATCGGCCCCCCTACACTTTCTTTTGCCGACATAGAACCCGTGATCATGTAGAATAGGGCCTTATAAGTCATCGTTGTTATCGTCATGACCTCATCATACGCGTATGCAAAAGATGTTATTGGGCCAAAATTGACATAGTCAAAATCATGCTGAGGACTAATACCGATGATATACTTTTCTAATTCTTCTTCATATTGAGGCGTTAACGTTTTTTGTAAAACATCATCCCCCCTTTTCACTTTTATCGCTATCGGCTGCCCCCCAGCTTCGCCAATTAATTCCTGAACCTTTTCCCAATGCGTTACTTTGGAATCATTAATAGATATAATCAAATCCCCTTTTTCAAGTCCGGACTCCAAAGCCGGTAAATCCTCAGCAAGCGCTCCGATACTAGCACCGATAAAATCAATGCCTAAATCTCTTACAAGCTGATCTTTTCCAAAATAATTCGTCTCAGTTATAATCTCTGGTTTTACCTTTAAAACAATTTCCTTGTCATCACGCAATACCCCAAGTGAAATCAAACTCTTATCATCCCCGACTAAATTACGTTGCAGATGAGGCAAACTGTATAATTTCTTTCCATTTATACTTACAACCCTATCTCCTATAGCCAATCCATCAACTTGAGCAACACCGTCCCTCAAACCATACACCTGCATGGCCTGCCCCGGATAACCCAACATGAATACACCCCAAAGACACAAAAAGCCAAATACAAAATTAATAACAGGACCCATAACAATAACAAATGCGCGGTGCCCGGGAGGATGAGAATAAAATTCATCTGTCGTCCCCTTACACTCCGCCCTTTCATCACCGGCCATCTTGACATATCCCCCAAGAGGAATAGCCGAAAGAAGGAACTCCGTCCCTTTTCGAAATCGTGAAATGATTTTTGGGCCAAATCCCACGGAAAACTTTTCAACTTTTACACCAACAGTTCTAGCACTAATGTAATGGCCCCATTCATGGACAATCACGAGTACACTTAGAACTGTCAAAAAAATAAACAAGCTCATATTTTTTCATTTCCCTTAATTTTTGAAACAACAAAAAACTAACACGCTTTTAAAGCAAGGGCACCCACCTCTTCTCGTGCCCAACGGTCGGCCTCTAGAATCTCCTTTAAATCAGGCTGACGAACAATCTTATGACTTCTAACAATCTTCTCAATGATGCTGTATATCTTTGTAAATGCGATGTCTCCATCCAAAAAAGCGGCAACGGCAACTTCATCCGCAGCGTTTAAAACACTCGGCAATGTCCCCCCTTCTTTAGCAACATGAAACGCCAAAGACAATGAGGGGAATTTCTTCAAATTTGGTTTTTCAAAATTCAATTTCTTCAATTTAAAAAAATCCACATCAGGCAAATGAGTCGGCCATCGTTCGGGGTAGGTCATGGCATATTGTATGGGAAGCCTCATGTCCGTGATACCTAATTGCGCGATGATCGATCCATCTTTAAACCCGACCATTGAATGAATAATCGCTTCCGGATGAACGACAACTTCTATCTCATTTGTTTTCAGCTCAAATAAGCGCAGGGCTTCGATAACTTCAAACCCTTTGTTCATCAATGTTGCCGAGTCGACGGTTATTTTCATCCCCATTTTCCAGCGGGGATGAAGAAGAATATCTTCCCTGCTCAATGTTTTAAACTTTGATTGAGGGATATCTTTCAGTACTCCTCCTGATGCCGTCAGATAAATTTTCTTCAGAAATTTCCGGGGCTGCCCTTGAAGACACTGGAATATAGCGCTTTGCTCGCTATCTACCGGAATAATCTGAGCCTTATGTCTTTTGGCCTGACGCATCAGTAAATCTCCGGCAATCACTAAGGCCTCTTTGTTTGCCGGTGCGATAGTCTTACCTTCCTTAATCGCTGCCATAAAAGGAGCCAAAGCCCGACTGCCACTCATCCCGATAACCACAACATCAACAGCCTTAAGCGACACCATATATCCCAGATCTGTTTGGGCATTCAAAACCCTTATTTTCAAAGAACCTAATTTTTTCCTTAGGGCAACTACCTTCTCGCCATTCACACCCACATAGCGGGGTGAATACTTTCTGATCTGCTGCTCTAATAAATCAATATTGTTGTAGGCGCTAAGCCCAACAACTTTAAATTTATCGGGATACTGATCGACAACCTTAAGTGTATTGATCCCGATAGAACCTGTAGACCCTAAAATGACTACTTTTTTAATTGGCATCAAAAGTATACTCAGATTAAACAGAAGCTAACAGGGCGCTCATATACAAGTAAAAAGACGGTGCGGAAAACAAAAGACTGTCAATAATATCTAATACGCCCCCCAAGCCTGGAAGTAATTTCCCCGAATCCTTAACATTACAATCTCTTTTCATGAGAGATTCCGACAGATCACCTAACTGACCAATGCCACCGAAAAAGGCCCCCATTAAAGCTACATGCCAAAGTTTAAAATCAATCGCCTCCGGCAGAAAAGAGCGCACCAGAAGCGCAGTTACTACACTAAAAACAAGACTTCCCGCGCCTCCTTCAATAGATTTATTGGGACTCACCCGAGGTAATAAAGGATGTTTTCCGATCCAACTTCCTATGAGTAAAGCACCAATGTCTCCCATTTTGGTCACCAACAAAATAAAAGATAACAATTTTATCCCCGCCCAACCATCCAGCAAGAATCTGATCTTTATCAAAAAGCTAAAGAGCCAGGACACATAAAAAACACCGAACATTGTCGTTGATATACCGACAATAGCGTTGGAATTATCTTTCCGCGCAAACTGCAATAACAATATAGTCAAGAACGCCAGCGTTATAAAAAGCAATTCCCAATTACGCGTCAATTCAAACCCGCTATAAATCGAAACAGGGATCATGACCCCAATAAATATCCCCATATAGCTGTATATCGGGATGCCTTTTTTCTTTATCATGTAAAAGAATTCATAAAGCCCGCCGACTGTCAAAGCCAAGATCAGCAACAGTAATGCCCAGTCAAGAATTATGGCACTCACTGTCAGAAAAATCATGATAACGGAACTGAAGAATCGTTTTTTACTCACTATTCTTTGCCACTTTGGCATCTATTTTGCCAAAACGACGCTCTCTTTTTTGATATGTTAGTAGTGCTTTTTTGAACTCTTGGGCATCAAATTCAGGCCAAAATTTTTCGGTAAAATATAATTCCGCATAGGATAATTGCCATAAAAGAAAATTGCTAATTCGCAACTCACCTGACGTCCTAATCAAAAGATCTGGATCCGGCATCCCCCTTGTAAATAAATGATCACTCATAACCTCATCATCAATGGCGTTGATGTCCAGTTTGCCGTCTTTTACTTTCTTGGCAATTTTCTTGGTTGCCTGAATAATCTCTGCCCGGCCCCCATAGTTAAACGCTAAATTCAGTATAAGTCCGGTATTAATTTTTGTGAGGGCCTTTGCATTATTCAGGCTTTTGAGTATTTCCTCAGGAGCCCCTTCACGTTGCCCGATGACATTAATTCTTATATTATTCTTGTTAATAACCTTTATTCTGCCCGACAACACGGATGATAAAGTATTCATCAACATCTTTACCTCACTTCGAGGCCGACTCCAATTTTCAGTTGAGAAAACATATACCGTTAGAACTTGAACACCTAAATCATTAGCCACCATGGCAATTTCTTCAACCCTTTTTACACCTTCCAGATGACCTTTAAAACGCGGCAAGTGCCGACTTTTGGCCCAACGGCCGTTGCCATCCATAATTAAGGCTACATGACTTGGTATATCCTTCAACTGCATAATTTTCGTATATGCTTCTCAAATAATTAAAAAAATAACGTCCAAAAAAAGGGGGATTTTTCATCCCCCCGATATTAGATGCAAAACTTAAGCATTCTAAAATCTGAAATAGCAACAAAAAATTTATGGCATATTGTCCTCTGCGCCCTGCCCAGCAATAATCTGCTGCTCCAAAGCCATTTTTTGTTGAGCCATTTCCTTCAATTGCTTCTCCAAGTCAACGCGGGCGGAATTTCCTTTATCCAGGATGCCTTGAATACTGCCAATCTTATTCTGAGATTCAGATAATTGAGCTTGCAACCCCTTCACTTTGCTTAAAGCAGTCTGGAGCTGTTCTTCTATACTCATCCTTCTGAATCTTTCTTGATTCAAGTCTTCTTGGACCTTAGATGCGGTAACATTTGCACTAACTGCTAAAACACAACCAATGATCGCTACGGCAACTGCTACAGGCAAAGTCATTTTTTTCACATTAACCCTCCGTGATTGGTAGTTTGATTACTTCAAATTTTCCTTTTGTACAATCGCATCTTCTTTCGCTGTATCCGGAAGTATGACAATCTCAACCCGTCTATTTTTCTGACGTCCCTGGGGAGAACTATTAGAATCAATAGGACGGTATTCACCGTAACCAGTTGCTGAAAGCCGTACAGGATCAACACCGTGTTCATCTGCTAAATAGTGAAGAACACTCATTGCCCGCCCTGATGAAAGCTCCCAATTTGATTTCCACCCTGAATGTTTAATTGGCACATTATCGGTATGCCCCTCAATACCGACATTTAAATTTCTAACTGTCGTTTGAAGGACTCTTGATACTTTATCTAATTTCGACAAGGCAGTGGTTCTCAATTTTGCTTTTCCGGAGTCAAATAGAACCTCAGCAACAAAAGTGATAACCAATCCTCTTTCCATCATATCGATGTTAACTTCCTTATCATCAATTTCCTGGCTCAAACGACTCTCGAGTTCGCGTTTCGCTCTTTCCAGTTCAGACAACTCATCTTGCAACCGATTGTAATCACCTTGCAATCTCGAAATCTGCTCAACATCTTTTCGACGGCCTTTTTGAAAGATAACCGTACAACCACTGGCGCCCATGACTAGGACAATTAAAAGTGTAATTAATGTAAATATGGCGGGTGCTTTTCGCATAAACATCTCCTCCTTTTTGGATTTAACATTAACATACCGATAATATTTAGTCAAGTACTTTGATAATATATAGTTATATAATAACTAGCTTCGACAGATATCAGCAATAGGTATACATAAATCTAAATTAAATACCTTAATACCGTATTATGGTTTCTGCTCTTTTAGACCCTGTAGAAACATACTTAACAGAAACCTTAAGCAATTGCTCCAAGCGGTCCAGATATTTGATAGCGTTACGCGGCAAATCGCTGTAATTACTAACACCTTTAACCGGTTCCTGCCACCCCGGGAGTTCTTCATAAATTGGTTTAGAATAACATAACATATCAAAATCCATGGGGAAATCTTTATATTCCTTACCACGATATTTATATCCGACACATATCTTGATTTTTTTAAGACCGTCTAAGACATCCAGTTTCATGATCGCTAGATCTGAAATACCATTAACCATGAGCGAATACCTCACCATAACCGCATCAAACCACCCACAGCGCCTGGGGCGTCCCGTGGTGGCGCCGAATTCATTTCCTTTTTCACGGATTTCATCCATAAATTTGGATGTAAATTCTGTTGGAAAAGGCCCTTCGCCCACCCTGGTAGTATACGCCTTAACCGCAGCAATAGCCTTGTCAATCTTTGTCGGGGGAACACCACTTCCTGAACACACCCCACCGACAATGGAATTAGAAGAAGTCACAAACGGATATGTGCCAAAATCAATATCCAGAAATGTCCCTTGAGCCCCTTCGAAAAGAACAGCCTTTCCTTGCTGTATCGACTTATTTAGGTAAATAGCTGTATTGCAAACATACGGGGCAATCTTTTTCCCGTATTTAATGTATTCATTATAAACCGTGTCTAAATTAAATCCTTTCTGCTTGTAAACTTTCTGAAACGTCTCATTCTTCTCTTTTAAATTATCGGCCAATTTCGACTTGAACACCTTAGGATTTAAAAGGTCAATAACACGAATACCGCAACGTGTGACTTTATCAGCATAGCAAGGACCAATACCACGCCCTGTCGTGCCAATTTTGTTCTGCCTTTTCGATTCACGCAACCCATCCAGGATGCGATGATACGGCATAACAACATGGGATAATCCGGATATCTTCAATTGTTTCGGTGTAATAGTAATTTTTCGCACCTTCAGCCCCGCCAACTCCTCAAGAAGAGCCTTGGGGTCTATAACGACACCATTGCCAATCACGCAGACCTTTCCTTTATGTAAAATAGCTGAAGGCAGTAAGTGAAAGATATATTCATTCTCTCCGACTACAACAGTATGCCCGGCGTTATTCCCCCCCTGAAATCTTACGGCGATATCAATATCATCTGAGATAAAATCTATTAGTTTTCCCTTTCCTTCATCACCCCATTGAGCGCCGACAACGACATAATTCATAATAAATATTTTCCTTTCTCTAATTGAAACTTGAATTTATGCAAAATAATCTCATTGGAAATTAATGTAATAAATACTCAACAACGACAGACTATACCCTAAAAAAACAGCTGATATAATAATCTGCAAAAGAGACAGTGACGAATAAATTTCGCGCATCATTTTCTTTGAATTCATAAATATCAAAAACAAAGTAACCAAAATAATGAGCGGAAAGCAATAGGCCAAACCATAAGCAATAAAAAAACCGATGCCCTGCCAATATTTCCCCGGGAACGTTAATTCCCAATACATGTTATAGACGTGACGGCTACAAGGCCAACGTGATGACAAGATGGCGGTTAAAGTTCCCAAACAAATTGAAAAAATCCCCGCCCCAAAAACAAAAATGCTTTGTTTAAATTCTCTTTTAGGCGGCAGTTTTGTTTGATCGACCAAAAAATCGAAAGAAACCTTCAATCTCTCGACCTTGCCTTCATTTTTACGGAGCCTTAGCCAATCCAAAAAAAAGACGCAGCCGAAAATCAAAGAAGCCATGATGACAATAAAATAGCCAACTTCTAAGATAATATCATAAGAACTGTGCAACAAAAAAGAATCAACCGTTCCTAATGTAATCAAAGTGATTGACGCGATAACACTAAAAATAAAATAAAAACTATAAAGAGCTAAATTCAGTTTTCGTCTCAAAATAAAATATGCAAACATCAAAAAAACAATGATTGCGGTGAGACCACCCAGATTTAAACCATCAATAAATCCCGCGCGGATTGCAGGAAGAAAACCAAACCCTGCATAATTTTTAAGGGATGATAAATAAGACCGCTCTTTATTTTTTTTATTTTTCAGAATCATCCAGCACCGCACCAAAGCCTTGTTTTTACACCTTGATTAATTTGGCAAACAAAACATCTTTCGTGTCTTGAATTTCTTTGATAACTTTCGGATCGACATCACTATCGACGTTCACAACACTAACGGCTAAACCTCCAAGTGTCTCACGGCCAAAAGTAATGCCGGCAATATTGATTTTTTCTCTTGCTAATACTGTTCCCACTGCGCCAACGATCCCCGGCTTATCATTATTATTGATAAAAATAATATTGCCGTCGGGAATGGCTTCTACATAAACCTGGTTAATTTTCACAATTCTCGGCTGTTTATTCCCCGATAAAGTACCCCAAACAATAAAAGTTTCTCGGTCTGTCTTAATTTCCACCGCAACCAAATTTACAAACTCCGCTTCTTGATTTGATTGCACTTCCTGCACATTGATTCCTCGTTCCTTTGCAACATCCAGTGAATTGATATTGTTAACGGTCTCACCCAGGATGGGGGCTAAAATCCCGTTAACAAGCGACATGGTAATCGGTGTTACTTTATACTGCGTCATCACACCGTTATAAACAACCTTAATTTCACTTATCGCCCCATTAAGCAATTGCCCAGCGAATTTCCCCATCTTCTCCGCTAAATCGATATAGGGTTCAAGAAACTTATAAGCTTCCGCCGAAAGTGAAGGAAAGTTTGCGGCATTGACGATTCCTTTACCCTGCAATGCATTGCGAACGGCCTCGGCAATTTCAATAGCAACATTAATTTGCGCTTCAGATGTTGATGCCCCTAAATGCGGAGTCGCGACACAATTCGCATACTTTATCATCGGCAAATCAGCTGGTGGAGGTTCTTTTTCATAGACATCAACAGCGCACCCGGCGATCTTGCCGTCTTCAAGGGCCTGAGCTAAAGCAGCCTCATCAACGATACCTCCACGGGCACAATTGATCAGCCGAACATCTTTTTTCATCATACCGATCTCTTTTTCGGAAATGAGCCCCTTTGTTTCAGCGCTCTTTGGAATATGAATAGTAATGTAATCGGAATTCTTGAGCAAATCTTCAAAAGTCACCATTTCCACACCTTTGTTTGAAGCGACTTCTTTGGAAATAAATGGATCATAAGCAACGATCTTCATGCCGAATCCTTTAGCCATATTAGCAACGGTAGCGCCGATACGGCCCAGGCCGATGACACCGAGTGTTTTACCATACAATTCAACACCCCCGAATTTTGAACGCTCCCACTTCCCATCTTTTAAAGACGCGTACGCTTGAGGAATATTGCGAGAGAGAGACAAAATAAGACTCATCGTCAATTCAGCTGTTGATGTGGTATTACCGGCGGGTGTATTCATTGCCACGATTCCTTTTTTGGTTGCAGCCTTAAGATCGACATTGTCCAGCCCCACACCGGCACGGCCGATAACTTGCAATTTATCAGCGGCTTCAATAATTTCTGCGGTGACCTTCGTCCCGCTGCGAATGATTAAGCCATCATATTCACTAATAATGGACTTAAGTTCCTCGGGTTTTAATCCGAATTTACAATCGACCTTAAAACCTTTCGTTGCGTTAAGAATCTCTACACCTTCATTCGCCAATTTGTCACTGATTAGTATTTTCATAGTCGTTTCCTTTCCACGTGAATCAAAAAGCATGATTAAATATTAAGAAATAGCTGTTTAGCTGTTAAAAACTTTTTGTGCAGCTGCAACACCATCCCCGAGATTAAATTTGTAACCTGCAGAGTTTAAAGTTTTTTCTATACAGGCAATTCCCGTCAGCACATCATATTCATCCAAACTACCCATATGTGCCATACGGAAAATTTTCCCTTTTAATTGGGCCTGCCCACCGGCCATAGTTATACCATGCGTGTCACGCATCGTCTTAACCAATTTCACCCCATCAACACCATCCGGAACATTAACAGATGTTAGAACATTTGAAATGCATGACTCGTCGGCAAAAAGAGTAAGACCAATCGCTTCCATGGCCGCACGTGTCCCTTTTGCCAATCTTTCATAATGCTTAAATAAATTATCTATACCGGCCTCTTTGATCATCTTCAAGCTTTCGCTTAAGGCAATGACAACCCCAATGGCCGGAGTAAACGGCGTATCGGTCTTGGTTGCTGACTTCAAATATTTCCTCAGATCAAAATAATAGCTTGGGCTGGTAGACTTTTCGATAAGGGCTTTCGCCTTTTCGCTAATCGATACAAACGCCACCCCCGGAGGCAGCATAAGTCCTTTATGGGAAGCTGATGCCACCAGGTCAACCGCCCAGTTGTCCGTCTGCAGATCCGTAACGCCCAAACCGCTTACGGCATCCGCAACAAGGACCGCATCCGTCTGCTTGACAACTTCACCTATCGCTTCAATGTCTGCGGTCACTCCAGTGGAAGTCTCGCAAAGAGTGACGAACACCGCCTTGATCTCTTTATCTTTGCCAAGTGCCTCCTTGATAGCTGCAGGATCCACGGCCTTTCCCCACTCTACATCCATAACTTGAGCTTCTACGCCATAGGCTTTGCATAGCTCCGTCCATCGCTCTCCGAACTTCCCCCCCTCTACCGTGATCACCTTATCACCCGGAGAAAGAATACTGCATACACTGGCCTCCATAGCCCCTGTACCAGAAGAGGCCATGAGACAAATATCATTTTTCGTTTGCAGAACATATTGCAAACCTTCAATAACTTCTTTTAAATAACCTTGAAATTGCGGTGTGCGGTGATGAATGATGGGCTTTCCCAACACATCACATAACCTGGAAGGAACTTGTGTTGGGCCCGGGGCGAGTATTAAATTTCTTTTCATATCCAATATCCTTTCTATTAAGCAACTCACAATAAAATAGGATAGACAAAATAAATTGGCTATCTAAAATATACTATCTTTTAGTATTAGTAAAATTTTTTTGACCCTAGGGTGGTTCTATTTATTTTTTGCACTATAGAGAACCTCATCAACAATGCCGTAAGATTTAGCCTCTTCGGCCGACATAAAATAATCCCGATCAGAATCGGATGCAATCCTCTCTTTTTCTTGACCTGTATGTTTTGATAATATGCCGATAAGTTCATCTTTCATCCTCAAAATTTCCTGGGCTTGAATAGATATGTCGCTTGCCGTCCCCTGAGCTCCCCCCCAAGGCTGATGGATCATAATGCGTGAATACGGCAATGAAAATCTCTTGCCCTTGGCGCCTGCGGCGAGTAAAACAGCACCCATGCTGGCGGCCTGCCCTATACAGTAGGTACACACATCCGGCTTCACGAACTGGATCGTATCATAAATGGCCAAACCGGCCGTCACTGACCCACCCGGAGAATTGAGGTAAATGTTTATATCTTTGGAAGCATCTTCGCTTTGCAGAAAAAGAAGCTGGGCAATAATGAGGTTGGCGACATTATCATCTATCGGAGTGCCGATGAAAATGATCCTTTCTTTAAGCAGCCTGGAAAAAATATCATAGGCTCGTTCAGCATGCCCTGATTTCTCAACAACCATTGGAACTAAGGTCTGAAATTTTGCATCCATTTTATATTTTCTCCTTTTTGAAAAATTAATATTCCGACCGTGGCCTATTTCTCCTCCCAAGACGCTTCCTTCATAAGAAACTCCATGACTTTAGTCGGCAAATTTTCGCCTTCCTTAACAGTAATGTTTTCTAATTCCCTGATTTTATCAAATATCAAGTAAAGGTTGACATCTTTTTCAACAACCTTTTGAAGATCCTTGCGCAACTCCACCTCTTTTTTCTTAAGCTCTTCTTCTGCTAAGCCCTGATTCTTCATGCGTTCCAGCATTTCCATCACACGCTGCTCCAGTTGCTTGTTCACAAAAGACTGCGGCACAGAAAGCTTGGCCGCTTTAAGCAGGCCATCAACGATTTGATTCTCTAAATCCATACGATTCTGGCGATCTTTATCTATTTCCATCTGTCGCGAAAGAGATTTTTTAAAAGCCTCGAGGTTTGGAAAGCCTAAACCCTTGGCGAATTCATCATCAATCACAACTTCCTTATCTGCTCCCTGGCTGGTTTTAAAGTAATCTAAAGTCTTATTGATTTCTTCATCAGTGACTTCAGAACCTTTACGTTTAACTTTAATCCCTTTATAACTGTTAATCTTCACTTCCGGCTTAAGATCAACTTGCGCGGAGAACTTAATGATACCGTCTTTGAATTCCACGTCTTTAATGTCCGGATAATCCAGGGGAGAAATATTCTCCTGCTGAATCCCCTCTTGATAAATAAGCGGGATGATTTTCTTCAAGGTTTCTTCTTTGGCTAAATCGCTATGCTCGGCTTCCAAAACATGACGAGGCACTTTGCCCGGCCTGAACCCCTTAATTTTGGCAACCTTCCCCAAATCCTTATAAACCTCATTAAGCGTGACCGTAACCCGTTCCTTAGGCACTTCAAATTTTAATTCGCGTTTAGAGGCATCCAATTTTTTAACTACTAATTTCATTTTTTCTACCATTCCTTCTTGACATTAATAAAAAAATGCTTTTTGTTAACCATAGTTCAACAGACATCAAAAAATGTGAGCGTGATTTAATTCTAGACTTACTTGCAGTAACGTTGGGATTTTTTGAATACTGCAATCTGAGTGAGGGAAACCCAATTACATCCTGAATTTTTCACCCAGATAAATCTGCTTTGCTTTCGGATCATTTATAAGATCGTCAGCTGTCCCTGAAATAAGTAGCCTACCATCTGCAACCAGATATGCCCGGTCAGTTATCGACAGCGTTTCACGGACATTATGATCTGTCAACAAAATGCCCAAGCCTTTATTCTTAAGTTCCTTGATGATCTCTTGGGCTTCAGCAACAACAATCGGATCAATGCCGGAGAAAGGCTCATCCAAAAGCAAAAAGGATGGATTTGTGACCAAAGCGCGTGTAATCTCCAACCGGCGCCTTTCCCCACCTGAAAGCGTAAACGCCTTACTTTTTGCCAAGTGAACAATATTAAGCTCTTCTAATAAATTATTGAGTCTTTTACGGCGTTCACGAGGGCTGATGTCCAACGTCTCAAGAATAGCCATGATATTTTCTTCTACGGTGAGTTTTCGAAATATGGATGATTCTTGAGCCAAATATCCCATACCCAATTGACAACGGGCATGTATGGGTTTCTTTGTAATATCGACCTGATCGAAGAATATCTCCCCTTTTTCCGGAGCAATAATACCCACGATCATATAAAAGGATGTCGTTTTACCCGCCCCATTTGGACCTAAAATTCCAACGACTTCAGAGCGTCCGACCGTAATACTTAAACCGTCAACTACTCTACGGCCACCGTAACTCTTAACCAACCCTTTAGTTTCAAGCAAATTCATAATTTTGGGAGTTTTAACTTTATAAACTAATAGAAGATTACATAATACAGTTTTAACTCAATTTGTCAAATTGAAAAACAATCAATCTACAGCGCCTTCTTACAGATCAGTTTTCCCCATATCAAAATTTCCAAAGCCTCCGTCGTCTTCAGATACCATAATCAACTTCGGCCTTCCGGAGAGCACTAATTTCTTGGTGGCAGCGCTGTAAACCGCTTTGCGCGAATAGGTTTCATTCCCCCCCTGAATGATGACAACATTGCCCAAACAAATCAATTTATCAATCTCTTTAGTTTCCGGATCCAAATACAAGACCATTTTATCTGCTTTAAGAGTCCGCCCTTCTTGAAAAACTGTAACATTTTTGTTGAATGTTGCCATATTCTCAAGCTGCTCAATCTCTAACGGGCCGTCACAAGTCACCGTAACAATGCGGCTTTCCTTCTTCTCGAGATCTGTTTTCACCTTAACCTTCACATTTTTATTCATCTGCGCAACTTTTAATCCCGGTCGCGCGCGCAGGCCCATACCCTCCGCCTTAAAGGCCTTATTCATAATTTCAACAGGGTCTTCTGTTGACACTAAGTCTTGTTCTTTCTGCCATGTCAAAGAATCCGTCGTCAACTTTCCTCCTGCAATTGAAGTGATGACGACATTCCCCTCTAATTGAATATCTCCGGTAACCTTATCAATAATACCTTTACGGGCCTTTAAATTCATTTCCTGCTCGCCGTACTGATTTGCATCGACATTGGTGACCTCAATCATATCGCCGACAATATCAGCCGTATCCCCGACAACATCCCAAGACTTCTCCCCTTCGTCAGTGTATCCCTGGAGATTAAATCCTTCAAATTGCTGGACAGCATCCATCTGCCCCCACGATGGAGACACAAATAAGAAGCAAAGGAATAATGTTAAATTTTGTCTTTTCATTTGTAATCCGATATAACTTCTTGCCATTTTTTCTGACTTTTCAAAATCACTTCAATCACTTCCCGAACAGCGCCGAAACCACCTTTTTGCTCGGTCACATAATGAACGCTTTTTTTAACTTCTGCTGCTGCATCATTTACCGCCACGGCAAAACCCACTTTCCGTAAAACGCCGATATCCGTTAAATCATCACCGATAAAGCATACATTTTCATCTTTTACGCTGAATTCTGCCAATAATTTTTGATAAGCCTCTGTCTTCGGGTTGGCATCCTGATAAACGCGGTTAATTCCCAAAGCTTCCGCCCTAATACTAACCGGAGCGCTCTCCCGTGCCGATATAATGGCCGTTTTGTATCCTGCTTTTTTAAAGAGATGTATACCATAACCGTCCTTGACATTAAAATGTTTAATCTCCTTCCCGTCATTATCTATGATTATTCGCCCATCAGTGAGAACTCCGTCAACATCCATAACTAATACTTGTATCTTCTGCAATTTCTCGTTCATTTTATCATCCTTCAAAAATTAAATCAGGCCGGCTTTCAACAAATCCTGAATATCTAATAATCCTACAGCCTTACCCTTGGCATCCACAACAGGAAGCTCGTCTATCTTTTTATCCTGCAGCAACGTGAAGGCCTCAACCGCCAATTTAGTTTTCTCGATCGTGCTCGGGTTCTTGGTCATCACGTCTTTGACTTTTTTAAACAGCAAATGGGGGTCTTCTTTAATATGACGACGCAAATCCCCATCCGTAAAAATACCAACCAATTTTTCTTTTTGATCAATCACACAGGCTGATCCACAACGCGCTTTTGTAATAGCCAAAAGCACATCCTTAACGGGTAAATTAACTTTAACTTTCGGAAAATGACTGTCCGCGCGCATGATGTCTTCAACTTTAAGAAGCAATCGGCGTCCCAAAGCTCCTGCCGGATGGAAAAAGGCGAAGTCTTCTTTACGAAATCCCCGTCGGACAATCAGGCATGCTGCCAAGGCATCCCCCATAACCAAGGTCACGGTGGTCGAAGCCATCGGGGCCAAACCCAAAGGGCATCCTTCCTTTTTAACACCTATATCTAAAACCACATCGCTATGTTTAGCCAGCGTTGACTTGATATTACCTGTCATGGCAATTGTCTTAACACCCAATTTCTTTACCAAAGGCAACAGCCGGGTTGTTTCATCTGTTTCACCGCTGTTTGATATAACAATTAAAACGTCTTCGCGCGTTACCTGCCCTAAATCACCATGAAGCGCTTCAGAGCTGTGCATAAAAATGCTGGGCGTCCCGGTAGAAGACAGTGTCGCAGCAACCTTACGTCCTATAATGCCGGTCTTGCCCATACCCGTAATAATAACGCGACCGGAACAATTCAGCACAAAGTCTACTGCTTTCTGAAAATTGCCGTCTATTTTCTTCGCGAGGTCTTTAATCGCTTGCGCTTCAGTCAAGATAACTTCTTTTGCCTTCTTTAATGACATATACGACTCCGCGTTTATTTTTTTTTCTTGTCTCGTTTTACAACCGCATCGATTGCGATCAAATCAACCAATAGTTTTTCTAATTTATTTAAAGGCATCATATTCAGCCCATCTGATAAAGCTGTTTCGGGATTTATATGCGTTTCCATGAAAACCGCATCACATCCGGCTGCTATACCGCACCGCGCTAATAAGGGAATAAACTCACTTTTGCCCCCCGATGCCGAACCTAAACCACCGGGCTGCTGGACGCTATGCGACGCATCAAAAACAACCGGAAAACCAATTTCCCGCATGATCGCTAACGAACGAAAATCGCTGACCAAATTATTATACCCAAAACTTGTGCCGCGGTCTGTCAAAAGAATCTTTTTATTTCCAGAGTTGACAACTTTCTTGACGGCAGCTTTCATATCCCAAGGCGCCAAAAACTGCCCCTTTTTGATATTAACGACCTTTTTTGTCTTTGCCGCTGCGACGATCAAATCGGTTTGACGAGAAAGAAAGGCGGGGATTTGGATAATATCCAGAACTTCAGCAGCTCTATTGATTTCCTGCACACAATGCACATCGCTCGTTACCGGCACACCCAACCTATCCTTAATCCTTTGGAGAATCTTTAATCCCTCATCAATCCCGGGGCCACGGAAAGATGAAACTGATGTGCGGTTCGCCTTGTCATAACTAGCCTTGAATATGAAAGGTATTTTAAGGCGGTCAGTAATCTTTTTAAGACCATCGGCTATCTTTAAAGCAGTGGCCTCATCCTCAATAACACAAGGGCCGGAAATAAACACAAAGGGATGATTCCCGCCAAACTTTACATTTTTTACTGTAATCACTTTATTCATTTACTTTTCCGACTCCATTAATCTCTCGATGGTCTCGATATCTTCAGGAGTATCAACACCTACGGATTCATATTCTGTCACTACTGTCTTGATCCTGTATCCCGCCTCCAGAGCACGCAATTGTTCGAGCTTTTCTACTTGCTCCAGAGAAGAAGCTGCTAAATCCGGAAACTTGATCAAGAATTTCGTGCGATAAGCGTAAAGCCCGATATGTTTATAATAAGTGATGTCACCGAAAGCCGCCTTTTCCCGGCTAAAGGGAATCGCTGAGCGCGAAAAGTATAAGGCATATTTACTGCTGTCCACCACAACCTTAACGATATTCGGATTATTTAATTCTTCTTCTTTATTTAAGGCCTTGATAACCGTTGCCATAGGACAATTGGAATCCTTGCTTATCGCTTTGGCCAAGGCATCAATGACAGCAGGCTCAATCAGCGGCTCATCCCCTTGAATGTTAATAATAATATCTGCCGGCGAATAACGAAAAGCCTTAGCGATACGCTCCGTACCTGATTTGTGATCAGGTGAGGTCATAATCGCCTTCGCCCCAAAAGACTGAGCTTTATCAAAAACGCGCTCATCATCACAGGCAATAAATACTTCTTCCAGGGCCTTGCTAGACTTAGCCCGCCTCCATACATGCTGGATCATGGGCTCCCCTTTAATCTCAGCCAGCACCTTACCCTCAAATCTCGTTGAACCCCATCGCGCTGGAATAACACCGATCACTTGCATAAATAGACAGTCCTTTCAAATCGATTGAATAGCTTCCCACGGGTTCACACCCGTGGTGCTTACTGTTTCAAGCGCCGTTGGCGCTAACCTTTGTCCAAAAACTCCGTTTCTGGAAATAGCTCTCATTCCCGCCTTGAATAAAAGGGAGATTTCCTCCGGGATTAAAACAAAAATCAGATATGCGTTTTGGTTGCTTCAATCAACTCGGCACGGGTAATGGGCACAGCGCCCATCTTCCCGATGACAATACCGGCAGCGTAATTGGCCAGGTCTGCCGCAAGCAATTTTGAAACCCCTGTTGTTAATCCCAAGGTATAGACCGCAATAACCGTATCACCCGCACCGGTAACATCGAAAACATCTTTGGCCTTAGTGTGAATATGAATAGGTTTCTTACCCTTCTCAAAAACATACATCCCCTGCTCACCTAAAGTTACCATAAGAGATTCTAATTCCATGAAGGACAGAAGCTGTTTGCCAGCCCGGACAACATCGGCAAGAGTATTTAAGCGGTCAGAATTCAAACGTAATTTACGTTGCCCGCTTTCGGTAATTTTAATATTACGAATAGCGTTCTCCGCCTCATTCTTATTTGGCGTAATGGCTGTCACCCCTCGATAATAGGCAAAATTCTCGACTTTTGGGTCAACAGTGATAATCTTCTTTTTCTTTTTCGCTAAAGAACATATCCGCATGACTAATTCGCGCGTGATTAAACCTTTTCCGTAATCAGAAATAATTACTGCATCAAAAGAATTGAGATTCGACTTGAGAAAACCGGTAATCTTATTCGATAATTTAATGTTCTCATTAAAGCTAATTTTTTCGCGGTCTAAGCGGAGAACTTGCTGGTGTTGGGCCAGGATACGTGTTTTCAAAACTGTCGGGATTTTTGCATCAACAAAAACACCGCGCGTGGAAATACGCAGCTTCTTTAAACCTTTGAGCAACTCTTTGCCTTCAACATCGCGGCCGATCCTCCCCACCAAAGTAACTTTGGCCCCTAAACTGCGCAAATTATACGCTACGTTTGCGGCTCCACCAGGAGAAAACGTGGCCGGTTCCTTCTGCAATACGACCGGGACAGGAGCTTCCGGGGAAATTCTGGAAACACTCCCGACAATATGCTGATCCAAGATAATATCACCAATAACAAGTATTTTCTTAGAAAAAAATTTTGAAATTATTTTTTTGTATTTATCCATTAAGCGAACAACTATATTGATATATGTATATTACAATCATTGATTTTAACATAGTTTAAAAACATCGTCAACAGCTTCTAAAACCTCTTCAACAGTAATAATTTTCAGGAATTCCGGATCCAGAACCTCCCCCTTGGCAAAAGAGACATCCTCAACAAACGATGTGACCACCGCTCTTGAACGCGGACTCAACGGGCGCCAACGCTCGGGATTGATGCCCGGTTGGTTTCGGGTAAATATTGACACAACAGGTGTCCCTACGGCATCCCCCACATGGACAGGTCCGGAATCATTGGAAATCAGGATATAGCAACGCTTGAGCAGACTGGCAAGCTGGCCGACACTGGTTTGGCCGGTAAGATCCAGGACATTTCCCTGCCCTCCCTCCTTAATGATACTGGCCGTCTCGACATTATCAACCCCACCCACAAGAACCACCTTACCGGGGTATTTTTCCTGCAAGGCCGCTATTAAAGCAACGAACTTATGAGCCGGCCATTTTTTTGTGGGGCAGCTGGAGCCCGAGTGTATGGCAAAAAGTTTCTCGCCGGCAAGATTATGCGTATTGATAAAATCATCAGCCCATTGTTCACATTCGTTTCGTAAAGGCACTGTTGTCTGAAGGTCTTCGCTCTCTATACCGAGGACTTTAAGAACATCCAGGCAATATTGGGCTTCATGCTTTTTCCCTTCAAGACGCAAATCATTAATTTTATGAGTCAATAAAAACCCGAATTTATTATTACGATACCCCAAGCGCATGGGAATTCCCGCAAAAAAACACAAGCTATTCGTCCTTTTTTTTGTATGAAAAATAACGGCCAAGTCGAATCTTTCTCGCCGAATCAAATTAACCAAATTAAAAAAACGCCACCGTTGATATTTTTCATTTCTGTCATCAACAATGACCTCATCAATAAAAGGAATACCTTGGACCAAATCTTTTGTCTGGGAAGAAACTAACATCGCCAAAAAGGCCTTGGGGTAAAACAAACGCAACGCTTTAACGGCAGGAGTTGTCAGAACCACGTCTCCGATGCGGTCTGTTCGCACGATCAAAATTCTCTTAAAATCTTTCATATCCTCTTAAAAATCACCTTATCATTTTCAATACTGAATGAATCCGCTACTTCTCTAACGGCAATTGACTCCATACAAGTATGCGGCTTGATTGCTTTCCTGTCTCGGCAACGCTGACAAGCATCCCCCTTTTTGATATAAAAGCATGCATCACCCCAAGGACCGTAGTGTGTAGGATTAGTCGGTCCAAACAAAGCCAGCGTAGGCGCATTCAAATAACTCGCCAAATGCATCGGCGCACTGTCATTAGTTATCACCATGACGCTCTTTGATATTAAGCAACCTAATCGGGGCAAAGTCGTTTGCCCCGTCCAATCCTGCAGTGCGGGATGGCTTGTCAATTTCTTGACAATAGTTTGCGCGATCTCCTTATCGTCATTATCTCCTGCCAAAATAATCTGGGCATGGTATTTCTCAAAAAGGATATGGCATAATTCCGCAAAATTCGCAGCCGGCCAGCGTTTATTCTGATCAGCCGCGCCGGGACTAAGAATTATCAGCGGTTCCCCCTCGGGAAGAGCAAGCAATTTCTCGTCTATAAACGCGCGGTCATCCGCGGTCATTCCTAATGATATCTTTTCGGCCTCTTGTTCACCATAAGAATATACGGTATGCAAACGATGCAGGTGCTGGTGAAGCATGTGACCGTTTTTCAAACGCGTCATAAACAGAGACGTCCGATATGCCGGCCCAACAAGTAAGGGCACCATTGTATTGCGGAGATCCACAAACAAGTCATAACGGTTCTTTCGCAATCCCTTCACCCATTGCCACTGCTCTTTCCACGACAGTTGCTTATTGAAGATATAAACATCATTGATCAATTCATTTCTCTGCAATAAAGAAACAGCCTTTGGACCGACAGCAACATCTAACTGAGCCTGCGGAAAATCTCTTTTCAGAATATCAATAACCGGAAATGTCAGGACAACATCTCCAATATTGCTCAGGGAAAAGACAAAAATCTTTTTAATTTTCTCTTTATCGAGAATCATCATTTCTGCTTTTTTAAACATTCTACTTCATTAAAGACTTCATCAACCGCAATCTCTTTCATGCAGATATTTTCCGGACATTTTAGAAAATAACAGGCCTCCCTGTTACATCCGGTGTCTTTTTGGATAATCGTATATTGCCCTTTTCCCCTGGGGCCGGTGATCTCAGGCCGGGTAGGACCAAACAGGCAGACAGTCTTTGTCCCGACGCAATTGGCGATGTGCATAGGACCGGAATCAGCTGATACCATAACATCAGCCAATGACAATAAGGCCATCAATTCTTTCAAGGTCGTCTCTCCAGCAACAACAACAGGCTTGACATTAGAAAGCTTCACTATATCATCTACCAATCCCTTATCTTTCAGCGCACCCGGCACAACAACTTTGACTTTCAACGCAACCATCAACTGTTGAATCAAGGAAGCCACATTTTCTTTAGGCCAACGTTTCAAATCCCAATTCCCTCCCGGGTTCACTACCACAACAAAATCTTTCTCTGTGATACCGGCATCGTTCAACTTCTTTTGCATGGTTGCTTTATCTTTAGAGCTCACATCAATGCTGCATGTTCTATCCTTTATTTCAAAACCATACGATTCAATAACATGGGTATAAAAATCCGAACGGTGAACATCCCCTGTCAAATAGGATACTTTATGGGTCAAGAATTTCCCGCGGTTTTTGGCATCATACCCGACGCGCTGCGGGATACCTGCCAGAAAAGCCAGCAGGGCGCGCGTCCAGGAACGATGCAGCAAAAAAACTAAATCAAATTTTCTTTTGCGCATCTCCTTTACTATATGAAACTTTCCCAATAAGCCGCGGCCCCTCCCTTTTTCATCGTAAATGATAATCTCATCAATGCCAGGGCAGCTTTCCAATATCTCTTTTACCCTAGGCACAGCCAGACAAGTAACGCGGGCCTTTGGATATTTCGTTTTAATCGCCTTAAAAATAGGGGTGGAGAAAATAACATCTCCCACCCAATTCACATTGACAACTAAAATATTGTTAATCATGTATGTTTTCCTGAAACCGCTCGATAAACTTCTGAAGTTTGTTCAGACATTTTTCCCGCAGAACATTCTTGATTAATAAAATCCCTTGCCTGCAGGCCCATTTGCTTCGCTTTGTCCTTTTGCGAAGAAAGCTCCAGAATAGCCTGCGTCAAACCGGCACGGTCTTGCGGCTCAACTAAGACGCCTGTTTTCTGATCATCAATGAGACTGGGCAACCCGCCAACTTTTGAGGCAATAACCGGTAAACCAGCAGCTTGTGCTTCCATAACAGAAAGACCCAATCCCTCCTGCAAAGACGGCATTACAAACAAGTCAAAGAGAGATAGAAATTCATAGGTTTGATTAACCGTCGGGAAAAATCTGACCTGTTTTTCACATCCCAGTGAGGCAACCCGCTCCTTTAATGCGGCCTCCATCTTCCCTTCTCCAACGATGATCAACGTGGCGTCAGGGACTTCCCGAAAAACTTCCGCCATGGCATCAATCAAAACTTCATGCCCCTTAACATCAGAAAGGCGAGCGATAATACCGACTACCAGACTGCCTGTGATATCTTTCTGCTTTCGGCCTTCTGCTCTAGCCTGTTCCTCAACCAGCGGGAAATTATTAAGTTCAATCCCGTTCTTGACCAAAGCGATTTCATCTGCATAAACTGAAAAATCTTCAATGAGATGGTCCTTCACTGCCGGACTAATGGCAATCACTTTATCACCCCAGCACGGAAACATTTTACGTGATAATTTTGGTTTAAAAAAACCATGGCAGGTAGAAACATAGGGTAGCGAACATTTTCTTTGCAACAGCGTCCCCATGACCTGTGTGACGCGGGTTTGAGCATGTAAAATATCAATACCATGCTTTTTTATAATGTTCACAATCGGCTTTAAGGAAAAATATAGTTTGGGACTTAATTCGGATTTTGTTTTGATATCAAAGGAGAAATGCTGTACACCCATACTGGTAAATTGCCCAACATTGTTGCCGCCACTGGATAAAATGCAGACCTCATCACCTCGTGCCATCAGCCCCTTTGACAATGTGTAAAGGTAACTTGTGATGCCTCCGGCATTCAAATGAGTTGTCAAAAATAAAACCTTCATTTTTCCTTAAGAAAACTCCGAACCCTATTCATAACCTCTTCAACTTTGACATCCTTCATACAAACATGCGTGAAAATATTGCAATGAGGGCTGTAACAAGGCGCACATTCTAAATCTCTTTCGAATACAGCATAACTCTTTGCCGGCGGCAAATGCCGTCTTGACGAAGTCGGCCCGAAAAAAGCAATAAACGGCGTTTTTACCGCTGCGGCAATATGCATCGGGGCCGAGTCGGGCGTGATAAAAACATCGCAACGTTTGATCAGAGCGGCTAATTCCATAATAGATGTTTTGCCGACAAAATTAGCGGGTTTGGTCTTGACTTGGCCAAGAATATTTCGCGCCTGTTCCTTATCACCTTCCGTACCCGTGATCAAGGCCCTGATATTTTCACTGGCGAGTTGATCGCACAATCGCGCGATGTTTTCAATAGGCCAATTTTTTGTCCTCCACTTCTCCGAAGCAGAAATATTAATACCCACTACCTTCATGTTCTTCGCCACCCATTCTGAATTGAGAAACTTTTCAATATACTTCCTGTCTTTTTCCGTCGGTGAAAGCTCCAGCATAACTTCTTTTTTGTAATCTATGCCCATCAATTTCAACACTTGAAATTGATGCTCTACGGGAGAAATATTTGTTTCGGGATCCTTAACGGGATTCTTAATAACAAAACCCAGTTTCCCCCGTTTATAGCCATAGCTGTTCCGGGCAAAACTTAAGGCTGTTAAAAAATGGCTTCTGTTGTTATTCTGAAAATCAATGATCATATCAAAATGATTTCTTCTTAACTTTTTGGCAAAACGTATCATCTTCCACAATCCTTTATCTTTGCCCTTAATATCCATAACAATAACCTCATCCACATAAGAACACCGCTGCAGAACCTGTCGAGACTCTTTTCCGACTAAACAGAAAATCTTAGCCTTGGGAAATTTTCGTCGAAGCGCTTTCAAAGATGCCGTAATTAAAATAACATCCCCAATGGAACTCATCTTGATAACCAGAATATTCAAAGAATCAAGTAGCTCAAGATAAACATCCATTGTCTGGCCGGCCATGTGATCCAAAGTAAACTTTTCCTTCAATTTGACTTTTGCGTTCACTACCAATTCTTTGGCGAATTTCTTATCCTTCAAAACACTTAAAACCGCCTTCGCCATACCATCCGGATCCTTGGGTAATACCAACATTCCTGTTTTACGATCATCAATGATTTCGACCACACCGCCGACTTTTGTGGCGACAACAGGAATGCCGATCGCCTGGGCCTCCAGGATAACCCTGCCGAACGATTCCGGCCGGATTGATGACATCACCAGCAAATCTGATTCAGCCAATAGCTGCGGCACATCTTTGCGGTTGCCCAAAAACTCTACAAAATCACTCAACCCTAAACGACGCGTTAAAACTTCCAATTCTTCACGATAGACTGGTTTTTTGGCCGGGGCATCACCAATGATAAGGATCTTTACAAAAGGCATGATCCGCACAACTCTGGCCATCGCCTTTAAAAAATATTTATGTCCTTTCAGCGGCGTAAGCCTGCCTACAATCGCTATCGTATAAGATGATTTTCCTTTGGTTTCAGTTTTTTTCACATTAAAACGTTTTAAATCAACGCTGCGCGGGATACAACGGATGCTCTCTGCCGCGACCTTGTAGGTCTCGATCATATGCCTCCCGATAATAGAGCTGGGGACAATAACATATTTTCCCCAACCCATAACGGAGCTGAAAATTCGATTTGAATAATAACCATGGCACGTGGTAATAAATTTAGCTGGGGTTTGACGGCAGGCAAAATAGGCCACCCACCCGGGCACGCGAGATCGGGCATGAACGATATCCATTTTCTCTTGAAGGATGATTTGGCGTAATTTCTTCACACATTTAATCATGGTGAATATATTCTTTTTGTGAACAGGCAAGCTATAGTGTGTGGCACCCGATTTTTCCAAATCCTCGACTAACAACCCTCCACGAGAAACAACAACAGCTTTATGTCCGCGCTCAATAAGATATTTAGCAAAATCAACCGTCCCCGTTTCAACGCCGCCAACATTTAATTCTGGTAAAATTTGCAATACTTTCATAAAAATATCCCTTAATTTAAGACGGATGGCAGAGACGACTTAAAAGGATCGACCATGCTATATGATGTTACTTAATCCCTCTTCAATGGATGGATTGTCATTCAGTTTTATCAGTTGGATTTTATTCTTGGCAATATTATAAAGTGATTCTTTTAAATTCTGCGGTTCCGTTGATAATATAAAATTCTGCTCATTAAGGATGTCGATAAAACGATTATGCTTACTGGCAATTTTAGCACTCTTCAAGCGTTCTTCCATCGGAAAAACCAGCGTGGGTTTCCCTGAACTGGCGGCTTCAGATATCATCGAAATACTGTCCCCGGAGACAACCACAGCATCAGCCACGCCTAAAATCCCGCCCACCGCCTCAGAAACATTATGATGGTTGGCAATAATCAGCAAACGGCAACGGAGATATTTTCTCAATTCCCTTTGCAACAGAGATTCTATTTTAACTGGTGTCCGTCGGGAAGTGGTAACCAGCAATTCAACCTTTTCTTCATTAGCCAGCTCTTTGAGTTGATTAATCACTATGCGAACAGACTTCTCACTTAAAATATGATTCTTAGTATCTCCTCCCAGCAATAATCCCACCTTGTATCCCCCGCCTATTTTAAGGTGAGAAAATCTTTTTAAAAGCTGCTCTGATTGCTCTTCCAAATATTTTTTGGTAATCAGGTTGGGGGCCCCTTTGGTAATGATCACATTCTCCTTTGGCTTGGATTTATCATGCTGCGGTAAAATCACGGCATCAAATTTCTTAATGCTGAGCAGGCCGGGTTTTAAGATGGCAATACTTTTGGCCTGTTGGTCCTCACTTAATAAATAATTCAATCCAGCCGTTGAAGAACCGCATGAAATAATAAAATCCGCTTTTGAGGAAACAACCCGCTGAAAGGATTCTCTTGTTAGAAATCCTTTTACAAAACCTAAACGATTCGTGTAGAGAACATTATGAACGAGTGGTATGAGTAACGAGAAAAATGTCTGGGCAAAGACACTTTTATAATTAACATCAAAGGTTTTAATTTCCGTCTTCATACCCTTCTTTTGCAGAAGCGTTGCTAAACACCTCGCCGTTGCCTGAGATTGACGCAGATGGCCGGTTTTTTCATCGTTTAAAATGACTATGACTGATTCTTTTGAATACTTCCATATTTTATAGAACCACATATACTCTTGGGGACATTTGCGGATATAATCCTCCATCAGGGGAGTCAATTGAGATAAATTGGCCTTTATATCACTTTCCATATTACCCGTCTTTATAAGCTTCAGGGGCTCATGAATAGTGAGCCGGTGACGAAATCCATTCTGACGGACAATGATTGAAAAACATATAGCCACATCCATTTTTAAAGCCAGTCTGATGGCACCTACAGCCATACTAGCCTGCCTGTCAAAAAATGGCATCAGCATACCGTCTCGCCCACCCTGATCAACGACCATGCCAATAACTTCATTATTCTTTAAACAATTGATTAATCCACGCACCCCGATACCTCTTTCAATGATATCGGCCCCGGTGCGGGTGCGATAAGAATTCAGCAAATTGTCTAACCGCTTAAATCGCGGCTGCGGTTTCACAAACACTTTGTACGGCCTGCCCATCATCGCAGGAGCCAAACTGGCAATCTCCCAACTGCCGTAGTGCATAGCCAGAAGAATAACCCCATTCCCTTTTTTCGCGGCTTCATCTACGTTTTCCTTACCCTCCACCTCTACAAAATCCTCAAAGTTCTGCGTGTTCATCAATGGAAGCCGCAATAATTCTATGATATTTTGTCCAAAATTCATAAAAAACTGCTTTGTCAACCTCTTGATCTCGCAGGGTTTTTTATCCTGGGCAAAGGCGACTTTCAGATTGAGATAAACCAAGGACTTACGCTTAATATCAACATAATAAGCTATAAGCCCCGTCACACGGCCCACCCCTAAAGCCATACCAGCAGGTAAAAAGCGGATAAATAAACTAATACTTCTAACGATTAAGTACACCAGATAATCGATCAATGAATTCATTTCCCCTCTCTTTTATTTGTAAAGCAACATGCAAAAATAAAACTTTCAAATTCTCCGGTATAGAATCCTTAAACTCTCTTAATTTGATGGCATCCTTATGGGTTGTAATAATAAAATCGGCACCAAGGCTTTCCGTCTCCTTAACGATACGAAGAATATCATCCCGTGTATAACAATAATGATCCCTGAAAACAAAATCTTTATCCACCTGCACGCCTAAGCTTCTTACATTCTTTTGAAAACTCCCTGGATCTCCTATAGCACATAAAGATACTGCCGTCTTCTTATCCATGTTTGATAATTCATATCTCTGGCCGCCATGAACATCCTGAAAATACTGTGGCAAATGCACCGCCTGAAATATAGTGGCCCGGGAATTGATCCGATTCAATTTCGATTTGATAATCTTAATATTTTCATGTCCAAGGTCACTTTTAGTAAGGACAAATATATGCGCCCTGCGCAAAGAATATAACGGCTCCCGCAATATCCCTCTGGGCAGCAAGTGTCCATTTCCAAAAGGATTTGCAGCATCTATCGCGACTATATTCAAATCACGCCGCACACGCCAATGCTGAAACCCATCATCTAAAACAAAGACATCCGGATCATGATCTAAAAGAATTTGCCGGGCCGTATTTAAACGGTTTTTTCCTACCCCAACCGGGACGTCAGGAAGCAGTTCCTCAAGTAATTGCGCCTCGTCACTTTTTGGAGATTGCGTCCGTTCATTTCCTTTAGGCATATATCCACGCAGTAAAACAGAAGGTTTTTTACCCCGGGCTTGTAATAACTGTGAAATATTTAAAACCAAAGGGGTCTTGCCAACCCCCCCCAAAGTCACATTACCCACGCTGATTACAGGCTTTGAAAGACGGACACTCTCTAAAATACCAAATTTATATAGCAAACGCAGGCAAATCACCCCTAAAAGGTAAAAAATTGAAAGAATAAACAGCAAAAATTTTATCCCCCCAGCCAGACTGCCTCGCCGTTTGTCAGTCATCAAGCTATAAATATAATCATGCATCGAACTTTCTTTCAATAAAAGATGGCTTGGTTTGATTTTTTATTTTACACGATTTTCGTAATTATACTATAAGTATTATTAGTATTATTAATAACTTGGGAGGAGTCATTTTGAAAAGAGTTTATCTTGAATGATTTGGAATGTCCGTTGGGTGGCCCCCTTGTTCTTTTCGACAACATTTTTTGCTGCCATACCTAAAGCAGTACGCTGATGTGGCTGATTAATAAGATCTCGTATGGTGCTCACCAAAACCTGCGGGCCATTTATCTGCACCAAAGCTTTATCCTGTAAAAAGAGTTGAGAGATATGTCGAAAATTTTGCATATTCGGTCCCACAATGATAGCCTTTCCGAAAGAAGCCGGTTCTATAATATTCTGTCCTCCCCGGCCCGTGAGGCTTTTACCAATAAAGACCAAAGCAGCAATTTTATAAAGGTATCGCAAATGGCCTATCGTGTCAACAACGACAACATCATCCGGATTGATATTCCCTTGTAACTGCGAAAACTTTTTAGGATTAAACCCTTGCTCTCGAATAATATTTTCAATCTCTTGGGTCCTTTCGATATGCCGCGGCGCAATAAGCAGGCGCAAAAAAGGAAATTCCTCACGTAAGACATTAAGAGTTTCCAGCAGCACCTTCTCCTCACCGGGGTGTGTGCTGCCTGCTGCAAAAACAAAATCATCTTCAGCATAGCCTAGCTTTTTCATATCGCAGGCTTTTTGTTCAAAGGCATTATCAAATTTCACATTACCAACAACCTTGACCATGTTACGGGCAACCCCCAGGGCATGTATCTTATCGGCATCTTCATCGCTTTGCATGCAAAAGATATTAACATGCGCAAGAACCGGTTTTAATAAAAAACGGACTCGCTTATACCAGGTAAAAGCCTTATCCGATATGCGCCCGTTTATCTGAATGATAGGAACTTTGTTATTTGCCAGAGATGTGAATAAATTGGGCCATATTTCCGTCTCGGCTAAAACATATAGAACAGGATTGATAGCCTTAACGAAACGCCCGGTTGCCCAGCTAAAATCCAGGGGCGCATAAACCAGAGTGACATCATCCCCGATTTTTGTCAGAGCTATCTTATGACCTGTCTTGGTCACTGTGGATAAAACTATCCGATAAGAAGGCAACTCCTGCTTGATTTTTTGGATCATCCCCGCAACAGCCAGGACTTCGCCAACGCTGACAGCGTGCACCCATATATTTTTTTTCCCTTGGAATTGCTCATAAAAATTTTTAGGCAAAAAGCCCAGACGTGTAAAAAAATCCTTATGCCACTTCCCTTTGAGAAAAAGTATTGGCAGATAAAATATTGAAAAAATGAGAAAAATCAAGTTATAAAAAATTGTCACCAAATAATACCTTCCTTCATGCCCGAGGATGGGCTTTATCATATATATTCTTCAATCGTTCGGTCGTCACATGGGTATAAATTTGCGTCGTGGAAAGATTAACATGCCCCAACAGCTCTTGAACCGAACGCAAATCAGCCCCCCGATTTAATAAATGCGTTGCAAAAGAATGTCGCAAAACATGTGGCGAGACGTTCATACGCAGCGACGTTGTAAGAATATGTTTTTTTAAAATATTGCCTACACTTCGCGCTGTTAAGCGTGTTTTATTCTTATTGAGAAACAAAGCCCGGCCAGAGGACTTTCGCTGATCCAAATAATCCCTCATAGCATCAACCGCTGGTTCACCTATCGGTACCAGACGTTCTTTACGCCCCTTCCCTTTAACTTTGACGATATTGCCGATAAAATCCACATCCATCACATCAAGACCGACAAGTTCAGAAACACGAATGCCTGTACTATAGAGGGTCTCCATAATAGCCCGGTCCCGCCGGTCAGCAGACTTCGGCAATCTGGGAGATTCAATCAGCTGAATCATTTCATCCTCTGTTAAAAATTTTGGCAGTATCTTATCCAGCTTCGGGGTAACCAAGAGCAAAGCAGGATTATCCGTGATAAATCCTTCACGATGAAGAAATTTAAAGAAACTGCGCAAGGAAGACAACTTCCGGGCCAAGGAGCGTGGTTTAAGGTGCTTCGTGCGTAATTGAGCAAGATATTTCCGAAAATGAATATACATCACCCTTTGTACGGGGATATCTTCGGAGAATTTGATAAATTCATCCAGGTCAATGCGATAATTGAGTATCGTGTGCGGAGAGTAATTCTTCTCTATTTCCAAATAGTCGATAAATTTATCAATATACCGATTCATAAATAATTAGTTGGTAATCCGTTAACCATGAACACACATATTATAACAGCATGTCAACCCGTCATGTCATTTCTTAATTTTAAAAGTAAATCAGGTATCGGCTTGGGGTAACTTGTTAACTGTATAAGTGCAATTGGGATATTTGCTGCATCCATAAAAGGCCCCGCGTCGGGATCGCCGTTCCACCAGCTCGCCTTCACATCCCTCGTTCGGGCACTTCACCCCGGAAAGGAATGGCTGAGCGTGCTTACACTTGGGAAAAACCGAGCAACTCAAGAACTTACCCCGACGGCCCCATTTAATAACCATTTGCTGACCGCATTCAGGGCATTTTTCGTCAACAAAGTTCTGCGTTTTTTCCATTTTATCTAAAGCATGCACCAATTCCTGCTTGAAAGGCTTATAGAACTCTTTCAGAAGATTGACATAATCAAGATCCCCATCTTCAACCTTATCCAGGCGTTCTTCCATTTGCGCGGTGAACCTAATATCCATAATTCTCGCAAAATATTCCATCAATTGATCACACACCAACATCCCCAATTCTGTCGCCGTAAAATAGCCGCGATCCCTTTTTACATAATTACGGAAGACGATCGTTGTAATGATCGAAGCATAGGTGCTCGGCCGGCCGATACCGTCTTCCTCAAGAGCCTTAACAAGCGTCGCTTCAGAATATCGTGGCGGTGGCTTTGTAAAATGCTGTGTGGGATTGACCTCTAATAGATTCAGATGATCGCCTTTATCGTAAATAGCGAGATCAACCTTATTGTTATCATCCTGACGGTCAGGCAGCACAATGAGAAAACCATCAAAAACCAGAGTCGAACCTGTCGCACCAAAATCATATTTACCCGCTTTGATTTCAATCTTTCTGTTCTTAAAGACAGCAGGAACCATCTGTGAACAAATAAACCGCCGCCAGATCACAAGATAAAGTTTATACTGATCGTCCGCAAGATATTTTCTGATGTCTTCCGGTTTACGCGTGACATCCGTCGGTCTAATGGCCTCATGAGCTTCCTGCGCGGATTTCTTTGATTTGTATTTATTGGGGGTTTCCGGAAGATATTTCTCCCCGTAATTATCTGTAATAAACGAACGAACTTGCTCGATGGCATCATTCGATATGTTCACAGAATCCGTACGCATATAGGTGATCAAACCCATCGGTTCCTCACCACCGATTTCAATACCTTCATAAAGGTCCTGAGCATTGCGCATGGTTTGCCTGGCATTAAACCCTAACTTATTGAAAGCCTCCTGCTGCAAAGTACTTGTAATAAAAGGCGGGCTGGGATTGCGTTTGACTTCGCGATCAACAATCTTGGCAATGTCATAATCCTGGTTCTTAAGATCATCAACAATCTTCTCAGAATCACTTTGTGTATTAATATCAATCTTTTGACCATCAATTTTATCAAGACTTGCGGGAAGAACGGCCTCGCTGCCTTCTTTCTGCAAATCAACAAAAATTTGCCAATATTCTTTGGGAACAAAATTTTGTATGGCCCGTTCTCTTTCAACAATTAGCCGCAATGCTACCGATTGAACGCGACCGGCACTGAGCCGTGAACCCACCTTTTTCCATAAAACCGGGCTGATTTTGTAGCCTACAATGCGGTCAAGAATTCTTCTGGCCATCTGGGCATTAATCTTTTTGGTATCAAACTCGCGAGGGTGCTCAAAGGCTTTTAATACCGCCTTTTTCGTAATTTCCTGAAAGGTGACCCGATAGATTTTCTTCCCTTCACCGATCTGCTGAACAAGATTCCAACCTATGGCCTCCCCCTCGCGGTCAGGGTCAGTGGCAATATAGATCTCTTTTTTAGTCTTGGCTTCCTTCTTGAGCTGGGTCAAAATTTTTTGTTTATCTCGGACGATAATAAATTTTGGCGTGAAATCATGATCAACATCCACCCCTAAAGTTGATTTTGGCAAATCAATAAGATGCCCCATGGAAGAGCACACTTTAAAATTATCCCCTAAAATCTTGCTGATAGTTTTAATTTTTGCGGGTGACTCAACGATGACCAAGGCTTTAGATTTTCCCATTTTTTTCCTTACTGTTGATTATTGAGAATGAATGAACTTTTCACGCACGGACATAAAAATGACCCGGCAATTGCTTAATAAAGTTATTCATTTCTAATTTTAATAATGAATCACTTATCTTCCCGGCAACACCATCGCAGTATAGCAATATATTATCAATATGCACCGGCTGCTCCTTAATAAATTCTAAAATCTTGAGCTGCATCCCGGAAAGGGTCGACCTCATGATTTTTGTCGCTGGCCGCACATCTTTCAACCTTTGATTTAAAATGGCATGACATGGTAATGAAATTTCTTCTAAAATATCATCAATATGCATTACCAACTTTGCACCATCCTGAATAAGCTTGTTCGTCCCTTGCGCCGAGCGCCGGCCTACCAAACCGGGAATAGCAAAAACTTCGCGCCCCTGCTCTAAAGCGAATCGACTGGTAATAAGTGCTCCACTTTTCCGGGCGGCTTCAACAACCAAAACTCCTAATGACAAACCGCTGATAATCCTGTTACGCCGCGGAAAATTCTGCGCAAGCGGCAGGGCCGCCATGGGGAATTCTGAAAAGATGAGACCATGCTGGCTGATTTTCGCAAAAAGGCCTTTGTTTTCCGGAGGATACACATGTGACAACCCACAACCCAAAACAGCGATCGTGTCTCCTCCCGCCTTCATCGCGCCCCGATGAGCTGCGCTATCAATTCCACGCGCCATACCGGATACCACAGCTAGTCCTCTTTCCGCTAACTGCACCGCAAAAGATTCCGCAGTAACCTGCCCATAGAGCGATGCACGGCGTGACCCCACAACAGCCACAGATACATTATTGACGCAGCTTATTTGGCCTTTATAGTAAAGAACAATTGGATCTTGATAAATCTCTCGTAAATGCTCTGGGTACGCCTCATCAAATGTAGTGACAACATCAACCTGATAAGCATCCATCAAATTATATTCATTTTTCAGAAATTTGTCTTGTGGGAATTCAATTATTTTCCCAATGACATTTTGAGGAAGAATTTTTTCTTTCTTTAAAACACTTTCCTTTAAGGTCAAAACCGCTTTTGCTGAGCCAAAATATTCAATCAACTGTCTGATGCGAACACTGCCCAAGCCAGGCACTGCATTTAATATAATAAGAGCATCCCTCTCAGTCATAAGCCAATATCAAACCCTTTACTTTTCGCTTTTAACTAAATCAACAATCTCCTGACAAATCACGTCTATTGACCGCCCGTTGGTATCAATAATATAATCAGCCTGCTCATAAAAAGTCGCTCTCTGTGCCAACAATTCCTCAATTTTCTTTAGCGGGGTTTCTGTATACAGTAGCGGCCGGTGCGTTTCTTTCTTGATTCTCAGATAAATTTCATCCGGACTGGCCTTTAGATAGAAAATACGACCATTTTCTTTCAGATTAGCAATGTTTTCTGCATCAAGCACCACCCCCCCCCCACAATCAATGACAAGGCTGTCCTTTTGTCCTACTTGCACAACAACATCTTTCTCAACTTGGCGGAAATATGGTTCCTTATCCGTCTTAAAGATTTCTGTAATGGTGCGCCCTTCCCTGGATTCAATAAGAGCATCTGTAGAAACAAGCTCCCAGCCTAACTGTTTAGCTAAAAATTCGGAAACGCTTGATTTCCCAGCCCCCATAAATCCTATTAAAACAATATTGCCTGCCATCACGGCCCGATTGTAACACATGCCCCAAACAGTGTCAAACACCCAAACCTATCTTCTACACTTGGAGG
>JAGLNJ010000069.1 GCA_023139575.1 Candidatus Omnitrophota bacterium
CAAATCATCCATCAGGCCGCTGAAATGGGAGATCAAGGGGACATATGGGCGCCTGCCGATAGCCCAGCTATTTGCCGGGGCGATGTCACGCAGGATATTTCCCGCTACGTGTCGGGTAAAGGCTTCATCATGGACAATGATCCCTGCTTCTGTGTTAAGGTTGGCCGAACGCGGATCAAGGTTGAAAGAGCCGATATAAATTTTATCGTGGTCAACAATGAAGGTCTTGGCGTGGATGCAAATAAATCGTTTTTCATTTTTGGCAATATTATCAAGGGGATCGATCATAAGGCTCTCGTCTTCCGGCCGTGGTTTAAATTCAAAAATACGCCACTTAAGTTTTTTTACATAAAATTTTTTGCGCTTATAGGAAAAAGCATAGGCATAAAAATGATCTGCAGCGGCGAGGCTGTTGCTTGAAACAAGAATATCGATATCAGGATTCTTACGTCGAAGAGCTTTAAAAAAACGACGTGATTTATTTCCTAAAATAAGATAGGGTGTTTGGATAATAATTCTCTCATCGGCTTCTGTTAAAAATTCGGTGAGGGCATCGACCACTTCCCCCCCACCGCTTAAAGATCTTCTGCTGTTTTTACCCGGCTGGTCGACAATGAAATCGATCTTATTTACTTTAAAAAGATCCTCGGTGAAACGTTCTTCAATATACGCAATGTTATCGGCGCGGCTTTCTAAATTTGTAAAAAAATCGTTTAAGTCGTAATCAGATTTGTTTTCGCGGATCTTGTATAGACCGTTATCAATAAATTTCTTAACCATCGCCATGTCCTGACTGGGTATGGAAAAGGGATAGTCCCAATATTCACCGAAAGAGCCGGTCATCTTCTTGACGACGGGCCCGATGATAATAACATCACGGTCTTTAAATTCACGATTAACGCCTCTGTCGAAATAGTCGTTCTGGTGATTTCTCCCACCCGTTATGGCAACGCGATCATCGATAATGAATATTTTATTATGCATTCTTTGATTCAGGGATTTAAATTGGGTCAGCCCTTTAAGATAATGCAATTTAAGGGGGAGTATGTTTTTGGTGTTGGGGTTATAGAATTTAATAGAAATGTTTGGGGACACTGTAGTGAAAAAAGCAATGAGATCAGTGCTTAAATTATTCGGTAAATAATCAAGGATAATATTGACCTTAACCCCCCTTTTTGCTGCTTCAACGAGCTCATAGACCATCAGTCTACCGGATTCATCATTTGACCAGATATAGCTTTGAATATAAATAGCTTTTTGGGCCTGGCGGATTAAATGGATACGCGCCAATAAAGCATCATCTCCTATATCAAGAACATGCAGGTAGTGGTGGGTATTGTCAATGAAAGCGTTTGTGACAAAATTTTGAAAGGGAGAATCAGGAAAAGCCGTTTCTTCATAAACATGAAAGTCACTCTTTTGTTGCGGAAGATTACATTTTTTTTCTTGCGGGGCAGATATACATCCTGAAGTGATTAAAAATAACAGAATAAAAAATATGCGGCAGGTTTGATTAATTTTCATTAAATGGATTGGATAGTTAATTGTCTTCCGGGGTGAGATTCCAGCCGCTGCGGCGTTTTCGGCCCACGACGATTAATACACCGATGATCGCAAAAATAACACACGCATGAAATAGCGTTAGAAGCCCTTCCCAGGCGGTGTCGTTGCTAAGCATGACAGAACTTAAACCTAATGCAAAAGTTAATGTCCAGATAAATAAAACAGACCCGACACGAGACAAACCTAAATAAATCAAATAATGGTGAAAATGGTCCTTGCCGCCGTATTTCAGCCACTCTATGATCGTTGTTACCTTTTTCTCCTTAACGCGGATAATAGTTGTAAATATCATATCGAAAATGGGAACACCCAGGATTAAGACCGGAACACAAAGGCGGACAACATTATCACCGGCCCAATTGCCTAAGATGGCTATCCCCGCGAGCATAAACCCGAGAAAGGTACTCCCCGAGTCACCGAGAAAGATCCGTGCTCTTTTAAAGTTATGTGGCAGAAAACCTAAACAACTGCCCAGAAGAATAAGGGCCAGAAAACCAAGCCGGTCTTGATTTTTCAGAAAAAGAACCGAACTGAACCAGAAAAAATTAATACAGGCCGATCCGGTTGCTAAGCCATTAAGTCCGTCAAGGTAGTTGTAAGCGTTTGATACACCGACAAACCATATAATTGTTAAGAGGATCTCCCCCATCTCACCAAGAATCCCCGGAGGCAAAAACGTCACGCGTATCCCATAGAAAATAACACCTAAAGTCACGAGTGTCTCTAATAGAAAACGCGTGCGTGCCGGCAGGCCACGGATATCATCAATGAGGTTAATTATTAATATACAAATACCGCCTATCAAAAGCGGCAGCCCTTTGCCAAGGATATAGGGTTTTAGAAAAACGGCGAGTATGACACCGCAACAAATAGCCGCGCCGCCGAGCAAGGGTGTCGCTTTCTTATGAGGCTTACGTTTATTAGGAAGATCGACAATCTTGAAATGATCCGCGAGTTGGCGGAATAAAGGCGTCCACAAAAAAACAGCCCCAATTGAAATAATAAAACAGAGAATAATTCGCATAAATTCTTATATTGTCCTTACGATTCTTACAGCCGTGAAACCTTCAGCATATTTGACACGGCCTTGATAGCCGCGGAAAATAGCACAGGACTCCGCGCTCTCTAGAATGGTTAGGTTTTCCACCTTTGTCCGGTCGACTTGCGAGGCATGAATTTTTAACAGTTCCAGCTTGTCATCAAGAACCTCGCCTATATCTACGAAAATTTTGGGCTGGAAATTAATGCTGGAGGGGACCTCAAAACATAAGACTTCCTTCACATAACGGGTAGCTGAGATAGAGGCCTTTGTGGCGGTGCGGTGATCCTGATGCGTGTCTTCCAGAGAACTAATAAAAACTACTTTCGGTTTTATTTTGTTGATCACCCCTTCAATCTTGTTGATGAGCTCACTGTTTAAGGGAAGTTCAGTGTCTTTAAAATCACCCCAGAATATTTGTTTGGCCCCCATATATTCGGCGGACTTGTTCTGCTCATTGGTGCGTTCTTCGGGATCGCCTCCGGTCCCGCCCATTGTCAGTATAAGTAAATACACATTATGGCCTTTGCGGGCGTATTTTAAGAGTGTTCCCCCACAACCGAATTCGATATCATCAGGATGAGCCCCGATGGCTAAGACGTTCATATTCAGATCCCTCCTCTTTGCTTCTAATTATTCTAAATCACTTGAAACATCGTTAATGATTTCTTTGCCGATTACCGTAACGCCCTCACCCGATCCGGATAAAAGCGCTAAATCACAAATATGATTTATGCGGCGAGGAATCCCGCCGCTTTTGGCAAAGATCAACTGATAAGCTTCATCAGAAAAAATGGACTCATTTCTGCCGGCTACGGATAAACGGTGTATAATGTATTGTTTCGTCTCTTCTTGTGTCAAATTGGCTAAGTGACTTTTAACCGCAATTCTCTGCGCGAATTCTTTATTCCCATCGATCATGGTTTTCAATTCCGGCTGTCCGAGTATAAGCAATGTCAAGAGGAATCGGTCTTCCAGCTGAAAATTCAGGATGAGACGAATCTCTTCCCATACTCTTTTATCCTTGATCACGTGGGCTTCGTCTATAATGATAACGGTTCGTTTGCCGTCACGCATATTATTAACTAGTATTTCATTGAGTTTTTCCAGGATTACATTTATTAAGACATCCGTTTTATTGGCGCCTACCGGCTCTCCTCCCAAGTTGTGGACAATATGCATCAGCAATTCTTCATAGCTTAAATAAGGATTTGTTATAAAGGCGGTGCGGTAAACATCCTGATCAAGCTCCTTCAGTAATGTTCGGCCCAAGAGTGTCTTCCCACAGCCGAAGACTCCGGTCAGAAGAGCGGCGCCTTTGTTTTCTTTAACGATATATAACAAGCGGGACATCACTTCCTCATGCTGTGGCGAGTAATAGAGGAATCTTGGATTAGGGGTATTCTCAAAGGGTTTTTCTTTTAAACCCCAATATTCTTCATACATATTTTAATCACCTTTCAAAATGGTTGAACTTTTTTCACCTTCATTAAAAAGCAGATCTACGATCGACATGTTCGGTAAAAAAGCTTGCGATTCATTCAAAAACTGCTGTTGGTAGGTAGGATGCAGGTAATCTTGGTAAACGAGTTTTATGTTTTCCCGGTCGAATTTCGATTCATCAAGATAATTTCCGCCGCCGATACCTGTTAAATAAGTGTCAGCATTTACTTTTTGGCATATTTCGATAATGCGATCCGTACTTTGCAAAGACGTGCCTATATCAGATTCAAGCATAACTTTGGTCGAAACATTCAGCTCATTAAAAAGAAAATCAAGAATCGTGATATTAAGATCAATGAGTTTTTCACAACATTTGCTGTAAGTCTCTTCGAAAAAACTGATGTATTTCTCAAAGAAAGGGGCTTTGCCATACCAGCATTGAATGCTTTTCAAATGATCACTGGCCCAAGTAGACTCATTATCAATGCGTACTTGGTTGATAGGTTGCCTGCTGCCCCCGTTTCCTTTTGACACAACCGGTACGGTGAGCCACATGCTGCCGTCTTTTGTGCGTATTTGGTTCCTATTCTGCCATTCACGCTTTTTGTATTGGACCGTATCCAAGTAGACAAATGTATCGCTTTTGACAATTTTGTCAAAAAATCCTAGCCATGGGATGTATTGCGGCTGATGCACGGATAATATCATTGATGTATAATATCATAATTTAATTAGCCTCAAAACTTAAATCTAACAAATATTGGGTTTGTAATTATCAGTTTTTTAGGAAAATTTATCTCTAAGCGGTAATTTACAGTTTCCCCTTGTACAAAATAATTATCAGCATATTCGATGTTCACTGGATAAGGGGTCTCAAACAATTTAACAATTTGGCCGTTACGAATCAGTTTTACGTTAATCTTCTCAATTGGCGGACCCTCGTTACATTCCGCGTGGGCTTTTATCGTAATGATGGGTTTGCTCTTTAGATTAACAGTGTCGCCAACACTCCCTGGGCGCTCGTTTTGTTCTCCTTTGATGCTGAATTCATCGAGAACGGGAACAAACGGACCTTGACCCCGGATGACATACATTTTTCCTGTTTGCAGGGCTTTCATGGCATGTTTTCTTGTAAGTGATGGCACAAGCAAGACAGTAGACAAATCTCGAAAACTATCATCAAAAGAACCGCTGGTTTCGAAATCCAATTCTCCTATAGCCCAAATGGGAGAATGTCTTTCCCCTTTACAATATTCATCCAGGAGGCTGTCCCAAATACCTCCCGGCCGTCCGATTTCTTTATATCCTTCATAGAGTATGGCGTAACCGGTATAATTCTTGGCACGAAAGAGGTCCTGGGGGTAAGGAGGCGTTACTACGTCAATGTCAGGGGCCCGGTTTTTATTGTCCGCTTCCGGATGCGCCCAGTAAGTCACCCCGCCTTTTTGATTAACATAATCAATAAGGTTTTGATAAGGGCCGATGCTGGAGGTGATTTTATAGGGGTCGTAAATAATTTCCCGAAAGGGGTAATTGTTGACAAGCATCAATATGCTGAAAAGAATGAGAAATATGCCAAATTTTTTCCACTTCTTAGAATAAGGACCCCATTGTCGTCCAAACAAATCCTTAAAATTATGTGAACGTATCCTGAAAAATATTGGCGCTAGAAAGATCAGAGCCAAAGGCCACAAAAGAATAGGGTTGAATTTACCGAGGTTTTCGCTGTAACCGCTTAATATGGGAAGCCCTTTATAATCCGCTTCTTCATATAATCCCGCGATTAGAATATGTTTGTTCCAATTATGTAATTTTAAATTTTTTTTGAAAGGATTGCCTGTCCAGTAATAAAAGGTTGTCACTTCGGCTCCGGGTATCAAAACGATGTCCGGATACTTTTCCTGAACACGTTTTATCTCATTGAGGTAATTTTTTATGCCATATTTAAAAACTGATTCACGTTCGATGGTCTTCTTTATAATCCGGCGGAGGGGCCAGATACCGTACTCTATTTTTACGAGCAGGTGATCTCCGAAAACGATGACCTTGATATTGTTTTCATGGGCAATTTTTGCTAACTGTTCAATGGTGAGTTTTCCATCGCTGATATTTGAACTGATATGTATGGCGGCAGGAACATGAAGCGTTTTTTGTTCGGCATGCAACGTACTGGTAAGCCTTAGCGAAAGAATAAATATCCAAGTGAGGTGGAGAATAATTTTAAAATATTTCATTGTTTTAAGAGATCGTTGTAGAGTCCGGTGATTTTACTAACCATCCGACCGGCGCTGAATTTATCATCGACCCATACCTTGGCGGTCTCCCCCATTCTTTTCCGCTGTTGGGGATCATTAATTAAGGTCATCACCGCATCAGCAATTTCATCGGGCGATTCAGGTGGAACGAGAATACCGGTTTCATGGTCTTTAATGATCTCAGGAACTCCGCCAACATAGGTTGCTACGACCGGAATGCCTAGCGCTCCCGCCTCAAGGAGAATACGACCGACGGCTTCATTTATTGACGGAAGCACCAAGATATCGATGACCGAAAGGATTTGCGGAACATCTGCCCGCCATCCGGTAAAGATGACTTTGTCGTTAATTCCCATTTGGTTGCAACGGGTTTCAAGTGATTGGCGAAGTGCGCCGTCCCCGACAAATAAAAATCTTACTTTAGCGTTCTTTTTAAGAACGATTTGGGCGGCCTCTATCAGGTGTTCGGGACCCTTGACTTCTTCCAGCCTGCCGATCATACTTATCAGAATTTCGTCCTCATCGACGGAAAGCGATGCTCGGACATTAACCGGATCAATTTCGATATTGCGAAGTTTTTCAAACTCGACACCGCTGTTAAACACCATTATTTTTTTTTGCGGGCTTACTTTATAGGTAATAAAATCCCTGCGCTCCAATTCTGTTAAAGCGGTGATTTTATCTGTCATGGCTGTTAATATTTTTTCCACAAATATGATAATTTTACTCCCGATGGGACCAAAATATCCGTAGAAATTATGCCCGTGGGACGTATGGACAACCTTCGGCACGCCTGCTAACCGCGCGGCGATACGGCCTAAGGCACCGGCTTTGGCTGTGTGCGTGTGGACAATATCAAACTTTTCTCGGCGAAAACAACGGTACAGTCTGATGAGCGCGATCAAATCCTTAAAGGGGTTGATATTTCGCTGCAGCTGATAAATGCTGAAAACTTTTGTGTTTAAATTATGAAGAAAACGTTTTGTTTCCATTGTCAAGTGAGTTGAGTTTCCCATAATCAGTCTATTGTCAAACAGGTCTGGATCTATCTGCTGGCACAGGATGCGGACAATATCCGGTGAGCCCCCCCAATCCATCCGGGTGATCACTTGCGCAACTTTGATTTTATGAGGCTTATTTTCCATTTGTTTTGATCAATATCGATATAGTTCGGTACACCGGATACAGGCCGGGAATATTTTGCTCTGTTTTAAAATTTGCCGGTATTTTTGGGCCTTCTCACTATTCCAAATATCAGGAAAACTCTCCTTGGCTGTGTTGCCGAAAGAATAGCTGGAATTTAAGCAGGGTCTAACGTCCCCATTGGGAAAAACATAGGCGCATATCCATGGGCTCATACATCGGGGAGAATATCCTGTCGGTAGATATGAAGGGTTATTGTAGTACTCATTTAGGGATTTCTTCGTTAAATTCGGGTAGAAATCAACATTAAAAGGATGTTTTGTTTCCTGGATCGCAAGCATCTTTTGGTAAAGTTTTTCAGTGTCCATTTCTGGTTCAAATATGAATCCCTCCCATTCATGGGACGAGCACATCAAACGCTCATCAACGACTTTTTGTTTTTCAATGATTTCCTGGTTTATAAAAATGAGATTGTGATACGTCAGTGAATTGGCCTCAATATCAGAGGCGACATCAATTAACTGTTCGAGCATTTCATAATTGTATTTTGTTATGGTGCATTGCAGATTGATAAACGGTTTTTTTGCGCCCGTTTCTTTTTTGTATTGCGTCACCTCTTTTAACCCCTTTGTGATCTTTTCAAAAAGATTCGGCATACCTCGAATTTCATTATGCAGATCTTGCCCGCCGTCTAATGAAACATTCAGTTCGTTAAGACCCGCATCCACAAGAGCTTTGGCATACATGCCGACCATGGACCCGTTTGTGATCATAAGACAATGCAGACCCTTTTCTTTAAGATATTTGATGGTATCCAGGCAATGCGCGAATAAAAGCGGTTCACCTCCGAATAGAGTAAAATTAGGTTTGAAAGGAGCCGCATCATCAATCACTTTCTTAAGTTCCTCAAATGACAATTCTTCATGTAATTCCTCCTTGTCCATTGATTTGGTGACGCCGCTCTCCCCCCATTGTCCGCACATCTTACAGCGCAGATTACATCTATGGGTGAAAAATAATGTAATGGCTTCGGGGAATGAGCTGTGGCCCCCACCAAGATGGTAATAGCCGCACGCTTTAACGCGCTTGTTGGCGACTTTTAAAGCATAGCCGGGCTGTTGTATTGTTTTACGAAAAAATCTTCCAAGATTTCGAAGCGGAAGCATAAGAACTCCTTATTATTTATGTGCGTGTGATGATGGTGGTCATTTTCTCAATATGTTTTTCTTTCATTAAAGGATGCACCGGTAATGTTATAAGATTTTCCGCCAAGAATTTCGCTTTGGGAAAATCTTTTTTTTCATATCCAAGCTTAAACATATGATGCAGTGGCTGCATATACATGCGGGAAGTTTCAAAACCGGCTTTAAGCAAGTTTTCTTCAAGCCTGAATTTGCGATCATTGTCTGTGACGACCAGGGGGAATCGGTTGAAAACCGGCCATGAATATTCATTTATTTTAGGAAGTATAAATCCTGGACGTTCCTTTAATGCGGCAATGATTTTTATTCCATTTCTGTAGCGGGCTTCAGCGCTTTTTTCATATATTTTCAGCAAATCCATAGCCATTTTGGCCTGTAGGTCTGAATAGGTTTTCATATCTATTTCACTCGGCGGCTTCAGTTCTTTAAACCTGTTCAGTATTTTGAAAAAAATCCCATATAATAACGGGTTAATAATGACAGCTAGCATTAACATTTTAAATAAGGCATCAAGGGTATAACGCATCGACATTTGCGGCATATTTTGCATTTCTCTTGTCAAAAGCTGGGCCAAATGATTGTCATTTGTCGCAATGCATCCCCCGCTGAATGTGGGGAGATTCTTGCCGCGGTTAAAACTGAAAAAACTCGTATTGGTAAGGTTGCCTACCATGCTGCCGCGGTATTTGCTGCCAAAAGCCTGCGCGCAATCTTCGATGATATGGACATTCGGGTATTCATTGATGAGGTCATGATAATAACGGCTGACGATACCGAACATGTGTACTCCTACGATAGCCAGGGTTTGCCCGGTTACTATTTTTTCTAATTGAATGCGGTCCATATTAAAATCATTCATCGAAATATCACAAAGAACCGGTTTCAGACCGGCCTTTTTAATTGCGACCACCAGGGATCCGGCCGTATAGGCGGGAAGGATGACCTCCGTTCTTTCCGACTTCTTTTTCAGGCATTTTAAAATAAGATAAAAGCTTGCCAGCCCTGAGTTGAGGAAGAATATATGATTTTTATCGATCAGGTTAAATATTTCGTTTTTCAATAACAGTTGATATTTGTTGTTGGTAAATAATCCCGGAAAGGCCGCCATAATGCGGGCTAAGGGTAAATTTGCGCCGGCTATCGGTAAAATTCTCATAAATCCTCCAACTTTCCGGCTTCAATAACAAAGATGGGCGACCACTTGTTTTTGGGAAAGCTCACGGGAACTTCTTTGTTGATATGCCAATGGTATTTTTGCAATAAATTTTCAACTTCCTTAAGACTGTAGGTCCTTAACGGTAAATCCTTTACTGTTTCATCATAATATTTGGCCAATTTGTATTTAATGTTAAGTAAGGGATTGCTGCTGTTTCGTATATCAAAAATAATTTTCCCCCCTGGTTTACATACGCGCGAGATTTCCTGCAATACCTGATGGAATATCTCATCAGTGGGGAGATTGAAAAAAACATTGATGCATACAATGACATCAAATGAGCTGTCATCAAATGGAATGTGTGTCCCATCGGCATGAGTCAATTGGATATTTTCTAAATGCCCCTCATCAATTTTCTTTTGCGTCTTGTCTAATATTTCTTGCCAACGGTCTATACCCCGGATGTTAAGGTGCGTATGTGTCTGCGCCGCTTTTATCAAGAATAATCCTTCGCCGCAACCTACTTCTAAAAGGGCCCCTTCTTCGATATTACTTAAATTTAAAGCCTGTTGGCGCACCTCTTCCTGCCATTTCCCGGAGGAATATTCCCCTCTTTCCTCGGGTTTGGAGGTGATGTTGTGAAACCAATAATAAAGTTTTTGTAACATTTATGTTCTCCACAATTCCATGGCTGCGTCAAAGACGTCATCAGGCGATATGGTTTTTAAACATTCCAACTCCGGTTGTTTGGGGCATTTTACATGGTTGCATGGAGCACACTGAATTTTATGATAAAGGACACGCGCCTTATCTGACATGTTGCGGGGATCAAATCTTTTCAGGTCACCGGGTCCAAAAATAGCCACCAGAGGTGTTCGAAGTGCTGCCGCGATGTGCATCGGCCCGGTATCATTTGAAAAAAACAGATCACAGGCATCTATGACGGCTGAAGTCTCAATAATATTTAATGCGCCGCAAAGATCAACAACCCGGCTTTTTGTCCTGGATTGCAAGGCTTGCGCTAAGGGGGCGTCCTCTTTACTTCCCGTGATGATAAAGGTGCAGCGCAGTTCTTTGTCCAAAAGGTCAATGACTCTAGCAAAGTTTTCAACCGGCCATCTGCGGGAAGGCATCCCGCCGATATGAAAGCCGATGAGAACCGTCCTGTTTTCTAAAAAGCCTCTTTCTTCAAGTGACGCGATGGCTTTTTTCCTGCTTGTTTTGTCAATGGGCAATGTGATCGTGAGATTATTGACGTCGATCCCTAAGGCCGCAGCGGTATCAATATCGTATTCCATTTCAGACTTTTGCCCGATATCGGTTTCAGGGATGGAGATATCAAAAAAAGACCCTCTTCCTTCGGTGTTTCTGCCTGCCGATTTCTTAGGGTTGATGAGTTTTAATAGCAGTTTAATTTTCCTGGCACTTTTTTCAGATACAAGCGTGCGCATATTAACGGCTAACTCAAAATGCTGTTTTCGCAAAAACCATAACACTTTTACCATTTTAAACAGTTTTGCCGAAGGTATCCATCCGCCGTATTTGATGTCCAAGCAATAAACCTTGTCGATATAAGGCAGTCGCTGAGCAACGGGTAAAATTCGTGACGAAGTTAAAAGACAAACACGCGCATCAGCCTGGTGTTCATGGATAGCCCTGATAACCGGTGACGACAGGATGAAGTCTCCTATGCCGCCTAAATTAATGATGAGTATGGATGTCACTTGACTCCCTTTTCTTCATTGATATCCGAAATAAAATAGCGTAATTTGCCTGTTTGCTCTCTCTCAATATCATTAACGAAAATCGTTTTGATATCAACTGTTTGTCCAAAAAATTTCCGTATTTGATTTTCAAAGAACTCAAGGGTTGTTTTAGAGTATGATTCTTCTTTGACAATTTCAAGGTGAAAGGCTCCGCGAGACTTTTGTATGACGCGAAATTGTTTGATCCCTTTAATGTTGTTCTTTATCAATTCAAGATTTATATAATCAAATAATTCACTAGAGAATTTTTTCCCCTCCGGTGTGATTATGATATCAGTTTTTTTGGCAATTTTAAGGTTTAAAAGGGGGGAATTTCTTTTACACGGGCACGCGTCGTCAACAAGTCCTCCCACATCTCCCAGGTTGTAGCGAATCAACGGCATACAATAATTATGTAAAGGTGTAATAACAATTTTACCGGTTTCTGTTGGCGCAACGCTTTGGTTATCATCATTTAAAATTTCAACGAAAACATTCTCGCTAAAAAGATGCATATGTTCATGGGGGCATTCATAACCAAAGGCGCCTGTCTCCGCGGCGCCATATTCTTGGGCTACCGGGCAATGAAAAGCCTCTTTTATCGTTTGTCGTTGATAGTCAAAGATCGTTTCAGCCGTTGTAAAAACAGCCTTAAGAGAAAACGATAGTTTTTTGTTTGTTTTCTTAACGAAGTTTGCCAGTTGGAATATGGACGACGCATATCCATAAATATAAACAGGCTTGAATTTCTCAATAATTGTCCAGTTTTTTTCAAGGGTGTCATCAGAGAGGTCAAAGGCGGATATGAGCAGATTGTTTTTGATGCGAGCCTTAATTTTGGCCAGAATTTCATCCTTTTTCGATTCTAACGGACGGCCCCAAATGTATAGGCCTCTATCTCCGATATCAATGCCAAACCATCCTCTTGCCCGCCATTGTCCGGCCGTCACCCAGCTTTCCGCTTCCCAACTTACGAAGAATTCAAGGGATAAACCTGTCGATCCGCTGGTCCGACTTTTAAAATATTTTTTGGCAAACGACTGATTAATAAGGTTGTCAAAATTATTACGGATATCTTCTTTTTCTAAAATGGGTAAGTGGCCAAAATCTTTATATGTATTGATAGTTGTGTCTGAAAGAAATTTGTAATACGGGACATGTGCTTTGGCTTCGTTAAGAAGCTTCACGAGTTTGTTCCACTGCTGACTTTGAATTTCTTTTGACGTGAGCCATTGTGTGCGGTCGAGTATTTTATAATAGGGATATAACTTGCTGCCCTTGATTTTCTCAGTAATAGGAAAATATAAATATTTGACAAATTTATTGTACATGTGTTTGTTTCTTTGGAAATATGTTTTCCCAAAAATAACCTGATGAATAAACAATTATTGCCGTTAACGACAGAAAATGCAGGTGTAAAATTGCCATTAGTATATTTTTAAGAAATCGAATGATTCTAAAACTGAAATTCCTTTTTTCTAAGGAATAAATCAGGTGATCCGTGCCGACATCATAATTTAATTCCGGATAATTTCTATCTGCATAGGCTGTTGCCCGGCCATTACGGAAATGCAACCTGATGAAATGCCGGAAGTTGTCGGGAGCGGGATGGTAAATCCAGGTCTTCGGAACAAGCACGACCCGGCAGTTGTTCTTTTTGACGCGATGAGAAAACTCCACGTCAACACCTCGTTGGAGTTTTTCATTAAACCCCCCCAGGCTATCAAACATCTCTTTTCTTGTCGCGCAACAGGCCCCTCCTACCATACCCACTTCGGTTAATTTTTTGACTACGGGGTGCTCGGTGTGTTGTATTTGCTCCGCGCAACGCTTTTGAAAGCTATTGGAATCTTCAGGGATTTTTTGTGATACACCACTGAGGCCGATCGATTCGTCATTAAGAGGAGCCACGATATTTTTTATGACGTCGTTATGGCCAAAGTCGATATCATCATCTAAAAAAACAAGTATGGTACCGCTGGATTGCTGAGCCCCGTGATTTCTAGCCCGTCCTGACGGAGTAACGCCAGTTATCTTAATGATTTCGTGGTCAAAGGGCAGGTTTTGCGCGCGGATGGATTGCATGAGGCGCTCAACATCGGGATTACCCGATTTACTGGGAATGATGATCGAAACTAGCATGATTTTTTCTTTTTTAATAAGGGTTTTGCGATTTTGTAAACAATTTTGTTTAAAAAACGATTGCGTAAGATAACATTTTGAAAAAACGGTGCTGTATAAATATAGGCAACCCATGGGGCCAATATTCTTAAATGAGATAATCTTTTCGTCCAAGAACGTCTTTGTGTTATTCGTGATATGGCAAAAGCCTTTTTGAAGGCTTTTTTACGAACGTTTAAGGGCATTTCCGGCGTTTCAAATACCGGTATGTTGTCGAGAATAGGATAAAAATCCAAATAATCATCCGGCTCGATGAGAAAACGGCCATTTTCTTTTATCCATCTATACAATTCAGTATGAGGAAAAGGAATAATATTATAGAAATAAGCGGCAGCGATTGGATATTCAAGGGCGATGCGGAATGAATCCTCGAGGTCTTCAAGGGTTTCTGTAGGGGCACCTACAAGAAAAAACAGGTCAACTTCATATCCTAAATCACAGGCTTCCTGAACACGTTCGGTAATCGTTTCGATCGTCTCGCTTTTTTTAAGGGCCGTTAAGACTTTATTGTTTCCGGCTTCGACGCCGAAGGCGATTCGATAAAAACCTGCTTCACGCATTAATTTCAGCAAATAAAAATCTACGCGATCAGCCCTAATGCCATTATCACAACTTAACAAAAGGTCAGTCAGACCCTCTTTTTTTAAAAGTTCACATAATTGATAAACTCTTTCTTTCATCAAGGTGAAATTATCGTCAGCAAAGCTGAAGCGCCGATATCCTTTTTCCCGCCAGTATTTCAACTCGATAACAATGTTTTCGGGGGTGCGGGCGCGAAAATTCCGTCCGATGGCGTACTTTACCGGACAATAGGTGCAGCCAAATGGACAACCACGCGATGAAACGATCGGCAAGGCATTGACATCTTTATTGAAGATTTCATCTAAGTGAAACTTTTTATATTTAGGGAAGGGCCGCTGATCCAAATCTTTTAAAAAGGGGCGGTCGCCGTTGTAGACTACGATGTCATTTTTTTTATGGATAAGTCCTTTTATTTCTTCGATAGGGGTCCCCTGGCAGAGTTCAATTAAGGTCTCCTCTCCCTCCAGCACAATGCCGAAATCGATATCATCACAATCATAAAGAACGCGCTCGCGCATTAATGAAATATGAGCGCCGCCGATGACGACAGGGATTTGAGGAAAATCATTTTTTAACGTATTGATGAACGCGTAACTTTCCTTATAGCGGTAGGTCATCATGGATATGGCAATCAGATCAGGTTGCATTTCAGTGATTTTACTCGTGAAGTATTCGTAGGAGGTGCCGGAACTCAGGTCAATGATGTCATAATTGATAACGGCGTGCTCTAAACTTTCAGCGATATAACCGAGGCCGGCGCAAAACACAACTTTAACACGGCTGCCTGAGTAAGACGGATTAACTAAAAGGACATTGTTATATCTCATGACTTTGTTAATTTCGACATTATTTTGTCTTTCAATATGTCAAATTTCTCCATGATTTCTAAGCGTTTAAAACTTGATTGATAATCTTTTTTTGTCAGTGGCCGGGAAATCTTGTCGAATTCATACATTAATCGCTCCGGGTGATCCGGAACATGCGGTATGCCGTGAGAATCCAAAATCATGGGAACCAGATTGTATTCTGTTGGCTGATCGGCATGTAAAGTTGCCTTTACCAAAGCTGTTCTGCGGTAACGGGACCGCCATTCGTTTAAGCGCCCATCTGGAAAAATAAAATTGCCAAAGATAAAATTACCTAATGAATAAAATATTAAACCGTTTTGATATCGTTCAACACCTTGAAATAAATGTGGATGATGCCCAACTATTATGTCAGCACCCATCTCAATTATTTTGCGTCCGAACTCTTGTTGTTCGGGGAAAGGATAACGATACGCTTCGTCTCCCCAATGTAAGGAAACAATAATATGGTCTCCTTCAGATTTGGCAGATTGAATGTCTTCCTGGATAATTTCCAGATCAAAAGGCGCCATACCGGGAGCATTGTTTTGCGCTATTGTTAAAGGATTTGTTTTTTCTGTAGAGGGGCTGGAATAACTTAAGAAATAGATATCTGCCCCCTTAATGGAAAAGCGCGCAGGCTTTCGTGCTTCATGTATATTTTTTCCGCCGCCAATGGTTTGAAGGGCGTTTTCATTCAGAACGCGTTGTGAGTCAAGAAAAGCCTCCGTACCATAATCCATAATATGATTGTTCGCTAATGAAAGTACGCTGTAATTTAATTGTTTTAAAATATGCAGGCATTTTTCATGCTGGTGTAATAAAATTTTGTTTTGGGCGGGTGTTCCTTCGTTGCTTAAAGGTGCTTCAAGATTACCAAAAACAATATCCGCATCACTGAACAGGGGCTGCAGATGCGAAAATAAATGGCACGCCGATGTGGATTCGATTAAATCGGATAAACCGCCTCCGATCATAATATCACCGGTGAAAATAATTTTAATGGCATTTTTATCAGGCATTCACAATCCCTTCGAGTAAATCATTTTCGATCTTGACGCGTTCCGGCCATGACTGAAGAATCTCATTGGCCCTTTCTCTGGCTTTGTGGCCTAGCCCTGTCCGCTTCGCATCGTTTGCAAGAAGGTCATCTAATATCGATAACATTTGTTGCGGATCATTATTATCAAGAAGAATGGCGTTCTCCTTATCAGTAAGGGCTTGTTCAATGTTCTTGTTGCGCATGGTGACGATGCATTTGCCTGTGCACATAGCTTCCCACATAGTGTTTGTACAATTATGATGCCGCGCAAGAAAAATATAAATATCCGCGGCATTAAGCAACTCGACGATCCTTTGACGTTCGACAACACCCAGGAGACGTACTTTATCACCGATATTATTTTTGTTTATAATTTTTTCTATCTTTTCTTTGTCCGGTCCGGCGCCGGCTATAAGACAGATAGTTTCAGGGTTATTGTTTAGTATTTGCGGTAAAAGCTCGACAAGTTTATCAATTCCGTAAGTCGGAATAAGACGTGAGGTAGAAATGATGATTTTAGCGTTCGGGTCAATCTTCAGCCAATCCGCAATTTTTTGCTTGGCGTTATCAACCGGTGTGCGGATAAGTTCATCAACGCCATTACGCCAACAATGAATTTTGTTTTCCGGGATACCAATATTCTTGAGTATAGCGTCAGCATTCGTGCCGTCATTTGTAACGATGTAACTGGCGGCAGGAAGTTTGAACGCCAGATAGTCGCGAAATGATTTGATCCTCCCTTTCAAACTGATCCACTCCCAATACCTTATGCCGTAAACCCGGAGTATGTATTTGATTTTTCGCAAACGGGAAACGCAAAAAGCGGCAAAGGCAGAACTCGCGCTATGGGCATAAATAATGTCCGGTTTTATACGTGCGGCTGTTCTTAAAGCGACAATAGGCATCAAGGTTTGATAAAAAAACCACTCCAAGTTGAAGATGGCGCTGACCTTAATTTTATTGAAGAGCGAATCCAGTGGTTGATTATAAACATCATGACTGTTGATATTAAAAGGCATGGGGAATCTGATGACATGAATTCCGTCACATTCTTCGCTTAAAGGGTCTTCTTTGCTTTTTCGGGGGCAGAGAAAATATACCTCATGACCTAAATTGGCCAATCCCCTTTGTGATTCAATAACAGACGGGATTCCTTTGCCCTTACCGAAGGGCCAGATATTTAAATTCGAAATGGATAATATTTTCATGCCGATTAAGGTGCGATTTTGTAAATAATGTACCGATACCCTGTTGGTTTAGGGGCAGTAATATTCACGACTTCACAATTAAAATGATTAAAACTGTTTGCATTAAAAAGAAAACGGTGCTCCCCTCTTCCATAAAGGCGGCCATCCAGAAATTTCTCCGTATACGGTGTATAAATCAATACGCCATGGTAAACATATTTCAAGCATTTACGGACTACCTGATAAGGGTCATTAAAGTGTTCTATCGTGCTGGCCATCGTTATGTAATCATATTTTTGTGGCAAACTATCCTTGAGTATGTCACAAACATAAAAATTAATATTGTCCGCTTTGCCCTTGGCCATTTCGACGGCCACAGGGCTGAAATCAGCCCCATGTATAGTGGCTTTGGGGAAATGTTTTTTCATAAAAATACAGCCATCACCAATTGCGCAGCCTATGTCCAATAAACTAAATGCCCCTGCAGAAGGCAAGCACGCTATGATGTCCTGGTAAGGATAGTCACGGATGAAATTCCCGTATTCCGCTGCCCGTTTATCCCAATGTTTTCTGGTATTTGTGTTTGTTATGCGGCGGATATGACTACCCAAATGATAATTGGTCCATTTATCTAATGTTTTGAAGATATTAACACAAACTGCTCTGATTTTTTGTGTGAATGATGGCTGTGTCATTTTCTGTTCACCATATTAGAAAAAATAACGGTTAATTCCTTAAAGGAATTCTTATCGACCATGAACAAGGCGGCGCCATAAGCCAAGGTGCCTGTTAAAATTGAAATAATTACGAAAGGTAAATAAGCTAGTTGTATGTTCATCTGAAAATGGCGAAGGCCAATTAATACTATGGCCATGATGGCGCATGACAGTGCAGCTGGAAGCAATGCCTTATAATATGATTTAAGCCTCATTTTGATAATACCGCACGCCATGGTATTTCCGACGATATTAAGTAAGATCGCATTACAGGATAAAGCCAACGCCACCCCGATTAAACCGAATTTGATTCCACCCAAAATTGCCAGCACTGTTGTGATAAGGATTATCACGAAAAAATGAACAAGCTTTTGCGGCTTTCCCGTGGAAGTGAATATGGTGCCGGTAAAGGTCGTAATGGAATAACACAACCCGTAAACACAAAGGATCTGCAAGGGAGCAGTCATCGGGTCCCATTTAGCTGAATAAACCAGATGCACAAAGGGCTTTGCTAAAAGTAAAAGACCCATTAATAAAGGAAAATTAATCAGCGAGGCATAACGGATAAGTTTTTCATAGGCATTGCGCACGTCTTCAAGGTGATCCTGGATTTTGGAGAAGGCCGGGAAGGCCACCTGGGCCACAATATAGGAAAGTTTTTGTCTGGGAAAATTAACCAGGTTTATCGCCAGCGCATAATATCCCAAAACCTGTGAGCCGAGCAGTTTGCCGATGATAAAGATATCGATGTTATTGGCGATATAACTCATAATCTTGAATCCGACAATGTTCTTGCCATAATCAAAGAGTTCGCCAAAGCATTCCCGGTCAAATGAAAAACTGGGGTGAAAAGACGACTGCGTCCAAAGGAGACAAACTTTAAGCAGACTTTTTCCTAAATAACCCCATCCCAAAGATAAAATACCCTGTCCTTTATAGACCGCTGTGATCGCAATAATGGCAAAGACAATGCTTGATGAAATTTCAATAAAGGTCAATTTTTTAAATTGTAAATTCTTTTTTAAAAGAACTTCATGAATGGTGCCGAAAGAGTCTACTAATAATTTGACGGCAAAAAGGATCAATAACTTTGAAATGACGGCATTCTTAAAAAAGGTTGCCGTTGCCGGAGCGATGATGACAGCGAAAACAAGAAAAACTGAACAAATGCTGATACAAATCCAGAAAGTGGTATTAAGATGTCTGTCTTGGAGGTCTTTTTTCTGAATAATAGCCGTTCCCATACCCAACTCTTGAAAAATCAAAACGAGATTAGAAAAGGCCAGGGCAATACCCAGGGCGCCGAATTTCTCCGGAGGCAAAAGACGCGCTAAAATTGCCCAAACAATGAACTGCAAACCGTAACTGAAAAGTTGGGCGATACCCAACCACTTTACGTTAAAGGCCATTGTTTGGCGAAATGAATTATCTGGTTCCATGTTAATGGGCTAATTGACCTTCCGGGTTTAAGTTTTTATCCTCTTCCTCTTTTATTTCAGGAAGTGTGACGATAATAGCTGCTAGAAACCAAAATGGTTCCATGATACGAATGATAATGAAGAATTCAGCCGCTACACCCATGGCAAGCAATCCGCTTAAAGAGCAAACAAAGCCGAGGCTTATACCTTGAAAAAACGGATCGGTATCTGCTTCCGTATAGCTGCGCCATCCGACGCGATATAATCCGGAGATGATCCAAAGGAATGCCCCAAAACCGACAATACCCACCTCCCTGAGAACACGGGTGTATTGAACATCCGAGATAGCCCCCCCACCGGGAACACCGCGGCCAAGTATAGGACGTTCACTCCACATCTGTAAGGATTTTTTCCACGTGCGGAGTCGTATGGAAGCGGATTCGTCAATTGTTATCGAGCGTCCGCCGATCTTGAAGGTGTCGCCTCCTTTAAAAGTAGAGGCATATCTTTGCGAAACGACTTGAGGTAATCTTTTTGAGATCGCGGGAACATTGATCAAAACAAGAAAGACGATCAATACCAGAAAGGCCTTGTTTCGTTTGGTTAATAATAAAAAGGCTATAAACATGACGCCGAAACCCAGCCACCCGGCGCGTGAAAGGGTGTAAAGGAATGGCACCGTCATAAAGGCCCCCAGGCCTCCGATTATTAATCTGGTTTTAAATTTATTTGTATAAAGAAATATCCCCAAACACAAACCGATCATGATTATCAAATAGCCAGCCAGCGTGTTCGGCTCTCCGGCATCGCCTTCAAAAGGAGCCGTGGCACGCATCCCCTGGATCAAGGAGACATGTGCAGCAAAAATACTCACGATCAAACTAACGAACAGCAGTGTATAGATAAATATCTTCACCTGTCTTTTCTCGGTAATATTGTTGCTGACCATAAAGAAAAGCAGAAAGTATTCTATGTATTTCAAATTATAAAACAAGCTGTACTTCATGTCGGTCGTCCCGCTCATAATACCAAAAACGGAAGATATGATACAAACCGTGATATAGGCCAGGATGGGTTTATTGAGCGGCGTCACTTTCAAAAAACCGAGTTCTTTATTCACGGCCATTTTGGCTAACCAACCAAAAAAGAGCATCAAGATAAAAAAATCATCGAAGCGGAACACAACGCTTCGTCCCGGTATTCCCCCCAAACCGAACTCAGGCGACAATAACATCGTAAAGATAAGGATAAACAAAGCCAAGTTAGTTTTGACAAAGGCGATAAAAAGAATCATAAATGTCAATAAAAAAAGGACAAGATAATGCGGGGGAAACTTCATGATTGCCAGCTGCAAAAAAAAGGCGAGCGCTAGAGCAATAATAATAAATATGAACTGGGCGCGTTTTTCAGAAGATAGCATATAATTTTTATGGGATATTAATTGATTATTACAATATTAATAGTTGCTATTTCTTTGCTTCCGGTGGAGCTTCAGCATACCGGTAATCTTTGCTTGAATAATAAGGATACGACTCGAAAGTTTCCGACTGCGGGGCAATATGATTCAGGATGACTCCCGCGATATCCGCGCCGACAAGTTCTAATTGGTTTTTTGCCCGCAATAAAGCATTGCGGGAAGTCTTCCCTATCTCATAGACGAGGACAACAACATCAACTTTCGGCGTCAATAAGCTGGCATCCGTAATCGATAAAACAGGAGGGGAATCAAATAATAAAATATCAAATCGCTCTTTGAGTTCGTTCATAAGAAGAGGAAACTCTTTGGATTCTAAAAGTTCAGCTGGATTCGTCGTGATATGCCCGCAGGGTAATATCCAGATATTCCCCAAACTTGGAGATTTAACGATTTCTTCTAAAAACATTTCTCCGAGCATCATATCGTATACGCCGCGAATTCCTTCTTCCAGAGTCACTGCCCCGGTGAGAACTTCGTTCAGGCCCGGTTCGCGATGCACGCCGAAAGTCTTGGCAATAACCGGACGACGTAAATCTGAAGAGATTAATAATGTTTTCAAACCCTTTTGCGCGAAAGCGAGCCCCAAGTTCATCAAATTAGTACTCTTCCCTTCCCGTGGGCTGGCACTTGTTAAAAGGATCGATTTTTGATGGGGTTTTAATTTTAAGTTGGTGCGCAAGTTACGATAGGCTTCAGCGATGGGTGATGTGGGGTCATAATGCACAATGAGGTTCACCCTACGGTCATCGCTGTGTTCTTCCGTTTGCATTTTAAACCGGCCTTTAATTTTTTGGAAAAAATTTTGATCTTCTTCATAAAATTTTGTTGAGGATGGCACAACCCCAACAATAGGTAAGTTGAGAAGTTTTTCAACATCTTCAATAGTTCCAACGGAAGTATCAAGAGTTTCCATAACAAAGGCCAAAGCCAGCCCTAAAATAACGCCCCCGATAGCGCTGATAAGAATTCTCACCTCTTTTTGCGCTGATACAGGTGTTAACGGTAAGACAGCCGGATCAACAATCGAGACATCCTCCACTTTTTGGGCTTCCGTGATGCGGGCCTCTTCCAATTTTTCTTTAAGCATGGCGTAAAGTTTGCGGTTGACTTCTACTTCGCGCAAAAGGCCGGCGTATTCAAGGTCATGCCCGGAAAAACCCTTTAGATGTTCTCCCATATCATTAATTTGCTCCTGAAGCTGCAGGACGCGGGGATGGCGGTCAGTATATTTTTGCAAAAGGCTGCTTAATTCAAATTCAAGGGTAACCAGTTTTTGCTGCAGCGGTTCAGCTAATTTGATATTGAAGTTTTCTTCATTATACGTGTATAGATTTTTCTCTCCTTCTCGTAAACGGGATTCGAGTTGGGATAGTTGCTCTTCAATGAACTGCCGTGCCGTACTGGCTTGTTTGCGTTTTTCAAGCAGATTTTCTTCAACATAAACTTGGGCAACGGTGTTAGCCAGTTCCATGGCCTCATGCGGGGTATCAGCGGTTGAGGTAATCCTGATAATATTGGTGGAGCCGATGATTTCCGCGTTTAATCTGTTCTGTAATTGCACAACAGAACGGTCAATTTCTGCAATGGGAGTTGTGTGATCGATGATCCCCAAACGCAAGGCCACTTTTTTTGTGATGGGAAATCCCGTAATGATCTTTGTCTGCGATTCCATCATATTAGCAGGGTCGTATACGATCCATTCTGTCAAAAGACCGGCAATACTTTTACGCTCGACTATTTTTACAGTGGTTGACGATTGGTACAGTGAGGGCTGCAAGAGTAAAAAAAAAGTGCTCCAGGCTGTCGTAATGAGAAATGTCAGAATGATGACAATTTTTCTTTTTTGAAAAACTCTTATGTAGTCTCGAATATTTAATTCATATTGTGGCACACTTACTCCTTTATTTTAGCTCAACTTCTTTTGTAAATAACGGGTATCAAAGGGTTCGCGGGCTATTCTTCAAACGTGATATGAATACTTGCATGCGCTTTTTTGGAGAAATAGGAAAACGAGGTAAAAAAGCAGGGTTTAAAATCGACACCTCGGAGATTTTCTCCGCTTCTGAGATTCGTGTTTCTTCTAATTTTCTTCGCAGCATTACATATATATTTTGATTTGTTTCCAGTTCGCGTTGCGATGCCATATTTACACGGCCTTTTTGTCGGCAGTCCTTTAATTTGTTTTGTAATGCGCTGATTTGACCTTTTAATTGGCGGACCAAAGGGTGTTTATCTGTATATCTGGGCATGACAAGAGCAAGTTGGAACTGCAGTTCATGCAGCTTGTCCAAATACTGACCGAATAATTTTGAACTGGTTATTTCCCGTTCAGCGGTTTGTAATTTGGCTTCTACCCTCTCTAATTCTTCTTCAATGTATTTCTGTGAGGCCTTGTAATGTTTGCGTTTTTCAATTTCTTCGATCTTCATATATGTTTGCGCGACTGTCTCAGCTAGCCGCATGGCCTTTTTGGATGATCTGTCCAGGGCCGTAATTTTGATAATATTTGTTGTTCCGACAATCTCAGTTTTTATCCGCTGGCGGATTTGATGTAGCACTTTTTCTTTTTCTTGGGTTGTAGTTTGTTCATCGATCAGACCAAGTCCCAAGGCTGTTTGCGACAAAACCGGAAAACTGGTGATAACTCTCAGTTGGGAAGCCATCATATTGCCGGGGTCACGCGCAACAGATTCATTGAGAAGGCCGGCGATGCGCTCGCGGGAGAGAATTCTTACAGTGATCGTGGATTGATAGAGATTAGTAAAATGAAATGACACAAAGGCTACTGCTATGAGAAATAGAATAACCAATGCGGGGAAGGCGTTTCTTTGAAGTATTATCTGTGTATTCGTTTGTGATTTCATTTAAATATTTGTCAACTTTACCGTGATATTGTTACCGATGGTGGACTGTACCAGACGTCGGAGCTGGGTGGCCCGTCACTAAACGATTCGTAGAAGGATCTGCCTTCCTGAATGGGCCGTAAAATCTGGTTAAGGGCGTAACTAATTTTGGAAATAAATTTTTGCGGCACATAGATTATGTCTTCGGGCTGAAGTATGATATTCTGGCTGGCATCCCCCTGATTAATGGCTTTGGCGAGATCAATCCTTTCTCCCTGCGGATTTTTGAGCCCCCCTCTTATCAAAATGGTGCTTTCCGGAACGGCATCGCGCGTAAAGTCGCCAGCTAAGGCAATAAGTTCTAAAACACTGCTGTTACTTTTTACGGCATAAACACCCGGACGCATGACTTGGCCTAAAATGACGATCTTGTTGCCGCCGATCTTTGTTAAAGATATAGAAACAACAGGGAATTTAAGGAATTCCTGCAGTTTATTAGATAGATTTTCCTTTAATTGGTAAAATGTAAGCCCTTGGGCCCGCACATCACCCGCCAAGGGAAAGGATATCTTGCCATCGGGGCGAACAATAACTTCACGGCTTAAGTCTTCTTCCTGCCAAATATGAATGAACAAGATATCATCCATCCCTATGAGGTATTCTCTGCCTGTAAAAGATTTTTCTTCATCGGCCTGAACTTTTTCTTCTCCTATTCCTGTGTCAGCTTCATCTGGTGGTTGGGGATCATTTGTTTGGGCTTCTATCGAGGCATTGTATTGTGCGGGCTCTTCGTTTACAACCGGGGCATTTTTTTGAAGGGGGACTTCAGCAGTTTCATTACTGAGCTGTTCATCACCATTTTCAGGTGCGGGAGCGGTGGTTTCTACCGGATTGTTTTGAAGCAAGGAGGCCTTTTCTGCCTGCAGCTTGGTAATTTCACGCAGGAGATCTATCTCGAGTTTATTTTTTTCTTGGGTGAGTTTATTGATCGTTTCACGGCTTTCTTGCAATTGATCGTCGAACCGGTTTTGGGCCAGGATCAACTCTTCTGGATCTGCTTGTGAAGATCCCCGCTTGCGTGATTTCTTTCTATACTTTTCGATTTGTTGCGTTAAATGCTGGTTGTTTTTATTCAGCTGAGCGATCTGTTTGTTATAGGAAGTCGTGAGGGCCTCAAGCTGTTTATTGTTTTCGGTTACTTGCTGCTGTAACTTTTGTTTGCCGGTGATGAGTTTAGTGATTTCATCGTTGTTTTTTGTTTCACTCGTATTGACAGTCTGTTTGAGAGAAGAGATTTGCAGGTTTGACTTATCAATGGTCCGGGTCAGGTCTTCATTTTCTTGTTGTAAGGCGCTCAGCCGCGTATTGTATGAATTCTCAGCGGTAAACTTTTCTTCCTGCAGTTTAACGAGCTTGTTTTCCAGACGGGCTTCTTTGTTGATCAATTGTGAAAGTTTATCATGTAAATTAGTTTCTGTTTCTTTGCGTTTATTCACGTCGACCTTTAATGATGTATTTTCTTTTTCAAGTTTCGCCAACTGTTTATGCAGGTTAGAAGGTTTTTCTGTTTTTATTTTTTGAATGTTGGCAATTTTTTCTTGAACATTATTCAATTTTGCGATAAGGGCCTGCTTCTCATCTTTGAGTTGGGCTAATTGACCGTCAAATTTGTTTTCCAGGCTGGCCTTTTCAGTCTCAAGTCGCGCAAATTTTTGTTTTAAATGGTTATTATCTTTTTTGAGTAAGGCAAGCTCCTTATGATAATGGGCTGTTTCTATCGAAGTTTGCGGCTGTGAGGGCGTTGAACTTTCAGAGACGTACGGGCTGTTATTGATGAGAAAATCCAGTTTGTCGAGCAGCTCATTTTCTGTGTTGATGATGGATTGCTCCAGTTCTTTGATTTCTTCAGTGGCCCTAGTTAATTTTGTCTCAATATCAACCTTATCTGATTCGATGGTAGATACTTGCGAATCAATATCTGAAAGTTGGTTTTCAATGGCTCTTGTGCCACCCAGCGCTAAGGTGTTTTCTTGCGAAATCAGCTTTGGAGCTATCAGAGGATAACCTTCAGGTGAAGGTGTGTTGGCAACCTTAAAGGATGTTGTTTTATCGGCATTTTTATAGTTGGAATATTGATTTGAATACGAGTCAGCTTGGTTGGAGGCTAGCTGTATCGGAACGGGATTATAGGATGTTACCAGAAAAAAGATTGAGGCGAGATATTTGGCTCGTTGTATAAGGAATATTCCCATATGCGTGGTTCCATTGCGCCATGTTAGAGGAGCATTAAATATTAATATCTATATAAAAATGGAAATAATAATTGTTAATCTTGATAATACTTTACTATAATATGACTGTCAATTTATTTCTTCTAAAAACAAATCGTGGAATTACATGTCAGATAAAACAAATCTTATTGAAATCACCGGAGTTAGGAAAGAATTTGGCCATCTCTCCCTTCCCTGGAAATCTAAGAAGGTTCCCACCAAGGCATTAGATGGCATTGATGCCTTGATCAAACCCGGCAAGTGCCACGTTATACTGGGACCTAATGGTGCCGGCAAATCAACTCTTTTAAAAACGATCTCTTCGCTCATATTGCCGGATTCAGGTACTATCAGGGTGAATGGCCACACAATCGGGCTGGAGGATGAGATTGTTAAGGGTCTGATCGGTTTCGCTTCGATGGATGAGCGCTGGTTTTACTGGCGGTTAACGGGAAGGCAGAATCTCGCGTGCTTTGGGGCCCTGCAGGGCTTAAGCCCGGATAAGATTAACGAAAGGATCAGCGAGCTTTTCACCTGTTTTGAGATTGATTATGCCGACAACCGTTTTGATTCTTATTCAACGGGGATGCGAAAATTATTCTTGATCATGCGGGCCATTATTCATGAACCGGAATATCTGCTTTTAGATGAACCCACAAAGGGATTGGACCAGGTGAGCGTGAAAAGGATCCATGAATATATCAAAAATCATACTGTCGCGGGAAGAACGGTCATTATGGCGACGCATGATATTGCTGAGGCCACCCTGCTGGGGGATGAGTTCATTATATTGAACAGAGGTAACATTGCGGCGAAAGGGTCTTTGAGTGATATCAGGGAAGCCGCCCAAATGCCGGAAGCCCATTTATATGAATTGTTTTCTTCGATTATCAAAAATGCTTAGACAAATCACAGCCCTCATAAAAAAAGACTTTCAGATCGAGATCAGCTACAAGTTTGCTTTTATCCTCAACATTTTCAGTGTGGCGGCCTCTTTGATCATTTACTATTTTATTGATCTGATGTTCGGTCGGACCGTCACCACCCATTTGGAAGTCTTTGGGGTAAATTATTTCCCTTATGTCTTGTTGAGCATGGCTTTTTTTAGTTATATCGGCGTGGGTGTGGGATCCTTTGCCGCCAAGATCCGCGATGAACAGTTGCAAGGGACATTGGAATCGCTTTTGCTCTCGGCGACAAAGGTTGAAGTCATTATCTTGAGTATGGGGCTGTGGAACCTCATATTTGCCACGTTTAATGTGGCAGTGTATTTAATATTCGGCCATTTTGTCTTTAATGTGGATTTTTCGCAGATCAATCTGTTGTCCACCCTCGTTATCTTGATCCTCACTATTATTTCTTTCAGCAGTTTGGGGATCATATCCGCCAGTTTTATTCTCGTCTTAAAAAGGGGCAACCCTGTTGACTGGGTAATCAATACCTTGGAGGGAATTTTGGGAGGCGTATATTTCCCGGTGACGGTCATGCCGAAGTTTTTGCAAGTCATAGCCCATTGCCTGCCGATCACTTATGCGATAAGAGGATTAGAATTGGCGGTTTATAAAGGGGCTACTCTTTATGATCTAAGGCAGGATATTATTATCTTGGCTCTCTTCTCTCTCGTCCTGGCTCCGGTAAGTTTGTGGGTTTTTAAGAAAGGGTTGCGTATTGCCCGGACGAATGGGAGTTTGGCGCAGTATTGATAGTTTATTATTTGAGTACCAGAGCACTCGCGTACCAGTCTCCAGCAGTATAGCGGTTACCAGTGCTCCTTTTGATAGTATTAACTCAGAAGGCTCAAGCCCTGGAAGCGGCAGGATATTATTAATAGGCGTGATATTCAGGAATTCCGCCTGGCATCCTTGAGTAAATCTTTGCCGTGCTTCAGGGCTAATTTGAAAAATGGGGCTCTGGAATACAATCCATCAGCCAATATCAGATCAAAGGCTCTTGGATATTCTTTAACTTGTCGAATGCATAAAACGCTCTTCCTGCTCCTTTAGTCTGGACAGGAATGGCATCGTTTGAATATTAACCGGCGCGATATTGATAATAACCGGATACAATCCTTCAATATTGATATGTTCCACATCCTGCATCGGTAACGGCAAAGGCACGCCCCGCCCGTCCCGCTTGATCTGCAAATCAAGAAGCCGCGGATTAAAGTCGATACCACCTGTAGTTTGCTCATTATGTTGACGAGTCCAACGGGTTTTTTTATTACCTGCCATCATGGCGGACTCGCGTATCGCAGAAGCACGTATTAACTTCACTATTAGCTGAAGCATTACCCCCTGTGAAGTCGAAAGAAGCGCAAACTTCTTTATTGTCGGAAGTATAAAACTCCATATCATCGGAAGCATGATCAAAAGCGTGGAACCATCTTCAAACTCCAGAGCCTGGCTGGCAAAATGCAGCAGAGAATCATCAAAGTATTTAACATCGCTACATCGAATGTCTATTAATTTTTCGGCCTCGTCATAATCGATAACCTTTTTAGGTTCAGATATACCAGCAGTCGCGTCAATAATTGTAAGGCCTTTTTCATTGAAGGATTTAAAACGCTGCGTATCCAATGGGTGGATAGTCGGTTCAAAGACCTTAACACGAAAAAAAAGAGCAGCAGGTACCTCATATAGCATCTCGTTGTCCTTTAATGCCTTAATGACGAGTTCTATGGTTTTTTGCTGGTTTGCCATCATGGCGGAGTCGGCGGGTTTCGCAGAAGCAAGCCTTAACCTTAACAGCTGCATTTTCTGTATTGTCTCAACAAAAAGTGTCTCTAGTGTCGTAAGCAACGCATACCTCTCTAGTATCGGAAACATAAAACTTTCTATTGTCGGAAGCATGATCAAAAGCGTGGAACCATCTACAAACTTCAGAGTCTGGCTGGAAAGATGCATCAGAGAATCATTAAAGTATTTAATATCTCCATATCGATCACTTATTAATTTTTCGGCCTCGTAATAACCGATGACCTTCTTAGGTTTAGATATAGTAATCGCGTCAATAATTATAAGGCCTTTTTTATCGAAGGATTTAAAACGCTTCATATCCAATAGCTGGATAGGTGAATCAATGTCCATAACATTAGGAATAACATGTATATCATCCAGCATCATGTTGCCCGTTAATGCCTCAGTGACGAGTTCTATGATATCATCCTTGCCTGCCATCAAGGCCCCTTCTTTGGTTTCCCGACCTGCTTCAATAACTTTTCGTTCAGCCGGTTCGGCTAACTGTGTTCTAATGGCTGCAAATACACCGGAGGTAACACGATTCAACTCATCCTGCGTCATTTCTGATGGCGGCTTTACCAGCAGGGCCCTGTCAGTAGATTCTCCGATCTTGACAATCCCCCCGGAAAAATATCTGCGCGGAATCATGGTCTGGGTTGCGAAATCAGCTTCTTCCTTTATGAAGTAATAGACGCCGAGTTTGAAGGCCTGTAGATATTGCTGGTAAATCTTATCTTTAATTTCTTTATCTTCGGTGTCTACACCGGCAACCTTTCCCTGATTCATATAGATCTTCCCCAAAAGGCTTTCTTTTAAATTCCGCTTAAACCAGGTAGCCAGAATGACGGATAAATAAACCTGGCGCATCGGCGCGAAATGGCGGCCTTCATTGATTTCTTTCTCTAATTCCGGCAAAATGATGTCCCGGACAAATTCTGAGGATAGTTTATTGGTTTCTTTGGCCTTGTTTTCACTCATGAATTTAATGCCGAATTTCTTGCTTGTCAGATTCTCACCTAAAGCCAGGTAATCTTCCTCCATCATAACCTTAAGATGCCAATCAAGCGTGAAGGCGCTCCCCCCCTCTTCAACCACGACCGCCTTGTCCGGAACGATCCATACTTTATTAAAGGTGTTAATGGGGATATGGGTTGAACCAAATT
>JAGLNJ010000007.1 GCA_023139575.1 Candidatus Omnitrophota bacterium
TGAGCCAGGATCAAACTCTCCAAAACAACTTGGCTTTTTTATTCTAATAGGATTATTGACATAGGTGTCAAAGATCAATGTTTAATTGAAGTAAAAACATAAGCTGTAAAACGTTCCAGAAGAATAACAAAACAAAAATATTTTGTCAAGTTTTTTTTCTAAATATCTTTAACTCATTAATTTAGCGTCGAAAATAAAACCCGAAAATGGCGCTCAATCAGCCAAAAATGAACCTGGAATTGCCGCTCAAAATGCTCTCGATATGGTCTTCTGGAAGGTCAGACTGGCGGATAACATCAATACTTCCGGCAATATCCTGATTAGCCGGAAAGTCACTTCCAAACACTAAGTGTTTAGCATCAACAACTTCCAACGCACACAATAATGAAGCTGCGGAACGAGACCCACTCACATCGAAATATAAGTTTTTAAAATAATCACTCGGCAACTGCTCTAAATCCTTCACAAAATTTCTCCGGCGCAACATCTGATAGGTATTATCAAACCGCTCCTTCACAAAAGGGATCACCCCGCCGTAATGGGCGAAAATAAATTTTACATCAGGGAATTTTAAAAACACCTCTTCCATCATCATCTTGCCGATAGTCATCGAAACATCAAAGACATATTCTAAAACCGGTGTTAATAACGGATCTTTCACACGTTCCTCGCCGATGGGATTGATGATCTGCGGATGGACATGAATAGGAATATTGTCTTTTTGGGCTAATTCATAAACGGGGAAAAAGTTCTCGTCGTCGAGATAAACACCATTATAGCTCGATCCCAATGTAATCGCCTTTAATCCTAAATCCAGGCAACGATTCATTTCACTGGCAAATTCTTGTGGCGCGTCCGCCGGAAGGATTCCCGCGCCAATGAATCGGTCTTGATGCCCTTGCACCACTTGCGCAATTTGGGCATTGTACACCTCACAAACTTTACCCCATCCCCCCATGTTTAAATGCGCATCACTCGTCGGATACAACAATAACGCCTTATCTATTCCTAACGTATCCATAGTTTGCAGCTGTCGATCTGAGTCGGACCAATGCTGCTTAAAAAAAGCGGTGTGCTCTGCCACCCCCTGGGGCATAAAGTGACTATGCGCATCAAATATTTTACTCATAATTTTTGTCTTTTATTTTAACGCTTTAGAAACCATTTCTTCACGAATTCTGCTGTTCCAAAGTAAAATCCCGTAACGCCAACGCTCACAAAAAGAAGATAAGCCAAAACCATCCATTGCGGCAGATCAGATAAAAACGACTTTACCAAAAACAGCATCCACACCATCAGTGCATATAAGAATAAAAAATAAATGCAACTGATGACAGTTTCCTTTCGAGAAATATCCATCAGCCCTCTTTATCTAAAGCTGGTCATTATTGCTATTAAAGCATGCTATTTGCACGAAGTTCTTTTTCCACTTCACTTAAAGACTTTTGCAAATCCGGTAAAAGATGAATGTTAATGGAAACGCCCTTCGCCGTTGGCACCATCTCTTCTGATCCTTGAGTCATCGTCCAAGTGCGGATATCAACTAAATCATTTCCTTTGAATTCCCTGATACCGACACGTACTTCCTGGAATTTGTTCTTCTGAAAAACAGCTACAGTTTTATCCATTATTCACTTCCTTGTTAATATTACAACACCGTATATAATAAACATCCATCAACACCCACAATAAGCTGATTACTTCGCTTGGCTCTGGGTGTAATCAATGACAGGTTTCGTCCACGGCGTCTGCTGATTAATCACCGTTAATTCCAATGGACAGGCATTCTGAGGTGCTGATAAAGCAAACATCACCATATCCACAACGTCCTTCGGTTTCATCAAACGCTCATTCTGCTTTTCAGTAATATCTTTGAGTTTCCCCGTCAACTCGGTATCCACGACGCCGGGCAGAATTGAGGTAACCTTTATCCCATGGTCGCGCATTTCCCAGAACAATCCTTTTAAGAAGGCGCGAAGCCCCACTTTTAGTGAGCTATATGTGATAAAATTCTTAGGTAATGGATCGCACAACGTCGATCCTGAAACCATGTTGATAATAGCCCCGCTTTTGCGTTCAATCATGTGCGGAATAACAAGCCTGATCAAACGCACGTACCCTAAATAATTCGTGTGCGCCAATCGCTCGAGATCTTCGAGGGGTTGCTTCTCAAAAGGATACTGACTGGAAACCCCGGCATTGTTGACCAAAATATCAATCTGCCCGAATTCCTTTAAAGCCGTATCGGTCAGTTTCTGCAAATCTTTCAGCTTACTAACATCCGTTGAAAGCCCGATAACATTGACGCCAGTCGTCTTTTCCTTGATCTCGGCAACAGCCGAGTCAAGGGGCCCTTGCGTTCGCGCCGCTATCAAGACATTAATGCCCTTCTCGGCTAAACTCATCGCCACAGCCTTTCCGATGCCTTTGCTGGCGCCGGTGATAATGGCGTTTTTTCCTTTAAGATCACTCATGTTAACGTCCTTTCACAATTAAAAGATTAACTTTTCTTCGGGACAACTTTGTTTATCACCCCGACGGATAACAGCATTAATATACCAATAACTAAAAAGGTGACACCGAAACTCTTTCCAACAAATAAACTGCTTATCGAAAAGCCAATACCTCCGCTGATAAATCGTACTGATGAATTGAGGCCGGCAATCTCTGGCCGCCTTTCATCCGGAAAATCCGTTAAAATCGTTGAGATACCATTATGTCCGATGGCCCACCCCATCGATACCATACACAGCACAAATGCCAAAATAAACAAGGGGTATTGGCCATAAAGAAGCATGGTGGCTATCGAAAGAACAATCAATCCTATGATACAAGCTGTATACCTCCCCTTTTTATCCGAAATAAAACCGCCGCCAATCTGCCCCAAAGCGCCGCTGATCGACATCAACAAAAAGAAAAAACCGATCATTAACTTATCCAAATGATAAATACGGTCGAGATAAACACCGAACCATTTATGCACGCCATGATATAAAAAACTGATAATGAAAATATAGAAGAAGACCTCTCTGATCTTCTTCTCCTGAAAACAGGCCCAATAACTCACCTTGACGCCTCGCACCTTATTTAAGTCTTCCGTATTCAGAATCGTCACACCCAGGCCTGTCAGGAACCCTATTGCAGCAGGAATATAAAAGAGCCATCGCCAATGCCAAAGACCGCCGACTAAAATTCCCACAATAGAGGCCGCAAAAGAACAGCCAAAGAACAGTCCGACCAAACGTCCCCGCACATGTTTTTCAAAAAGTTGTCCTATAATAACCAGACCCAATGGTATCGCGCTGGCACCAGAAATACCCATAGCCATACGCCCAGTGAAGAATTGACTAATAGACGCTGCTTGGGCGCAATAAAAACAAGACAAGGCAAAAACAATGAACGTGGTTCCTAAAATTCTCTTATATGAAAAATACCGGGTCAATGGCGCATAGAGCAAAGCCCCGATCCCATAGGGAACCATATAAAAAGGTATAATCTTCGAAACGAGCAGATCAGAGAGCTGTAAATCTATGCTTATTGCGGGAATAGCAGCCGCAATTGCTGCCACATTAAATGAAATGGTTACACAACCGCAACATAATAAAAAATAAATTAAGCGTCTATTTGACATATGAGCAGTCACAACGTCATTCGCCGTTCCAGCGCGACCTCATCCGCTTTTCAAGCGGACGGGCACAGTCACATTGTGTCCTTGTGCTTCAGCGACCTTTTAGTTGGCCTCGGTCGTTGCCGCGGCTTCTTTTTCAATAACCTCTTTAAATATCTTCATATTGTGCTGCGAATGCTCGTTGACAAATCCAGCAATTTGTTCATCTGTAAATTTGGTGAATTTGGGATCCATTTCAAAGTCTTGAATCCAGGTCATCAAAATACCATCATCCTGATGCGTATAAAGCCAAATAATCTTCATGTAATTAAAGGGAAATGCGGGTTCATTCTTTTGGGCATAAGCAAAATTATGCTCTTTGTACAGCAACCTAAATGATGTCCAGGAATTACCATCCTTATCGGTTAAACGGAATTCAATACGGTTCCCCTCACGGCTTAAGACATCCGCTTTAACATATTCATCACCAAATAATTCGGTCCATCTTTCAATATGATTGGAAATATCAAATACCAAATCATAAGGCGCATCAATAATTATTGAATTTTTTGTATGTCCCATTTTTTTACTCTCCTTCATTTATAGTATCAGAAACAAACGTTGGGTATAATATATAGTATTATAATATATATTCTATATTATAAATATGTAATATACTCCCTTTTCAGTAGAAATCAAATAAAAACTACAAACAAAGGCGGAATATAGATGCCCTTAAAATCAATAATGCAGATATAGCGAATGCTTGGGGGAAGAAAACCACTTTATTCATCATCGATCAGGGCAACAACCCGGGCCCAACCGGCACCGGCATCACGTACACGCACCGGAAAACATGAGACCGTAAAGCCGAATGGCTTCGGAACGGAGCCTAAATTGCCCAATCTTTCCATATGAGAAAACTCCCTTTTGCGACCCAAAAAATGGCACGGCCAAAGAAGAGATTTATCTTTCGTCTCTAGGAATTCCTTAAACATGTTGAAACACGGACGGTCTAAACCAATGGTATCAATTCCCATCATCTTAACCCCTTGATCGAGGATATACTCAACCGCATCCGGCATCATGCCGACATATTTGTTTACATAATCAGGTGTTCCTAAAAATTTATCCCCGCCGGTATAGATCAAAACAATATCCATTGGTTTTAATGTGTAGGAAATCTTTGCCAAGGCCTCAGCAACATCGTCTTTACGAATCACATCCGGATAATCTAAGTGTGTAAAATCCAAAACCACTCCCGGCCCGTAACACCATTCTAAAGGAAGGTCTTCAATCTTTTTTGAAGCCTCTCCTTCGCATTGGCTGCCATAATGAAACGGGGCATCCACATGACTGCCCATATGAACCGAAGAATGAACAATTTCTAAAGAAAGCATTTCCCCATCGGGTATTTCATCCGCCGTGGCGACGCGCTCTCCTTTTTCAAAACGCTCAGCCCCCCCCTCTTGCTTGTTCATCACCACCCAATTAAAATGTTTAACGCCTTCGTTGTGACTGATGCGGTCAATACTGGCGGCGTGCGTCTCTTTTAATGTGTCATCTATTGCGGTGCTTAAATCAATAATCACTATGATCCCCTTTCTAGTTCTTAAAAATATATTCTCTTTTTTTTGACTGTTGGCGGCTTACGCCCTGTGGTCTTGCCACAGGGATACCATTTCAAAGGGAAAGCGTGAAAACCGCAGGTTTTCAAATCAAGAAAATTCCTTTGAACGCCCTGCGCTCTTGGCGCAGGGATATTTACGTTAATCAATCTTTTCGCAGATAATGCATCAAACGAAAAAACTCTGACGATTATTTTGGAATATCCGTTTATTATAGATAGTTTCATAAAATTTGCAATATAGCTTGACGAGAACCTAGCGAACCAATAAGCTGAATACAATGAACGCTATTAAAAGTTCGACGTATTCAACATATAAGGTTCGAGAAAGAGCCGTTAAAGCTGTGCTATTGGGCCAACGAAAGGCAGATGTTTCTAAAGCATATCAAGTTGACTACTCCACATTGTTTCGTTGGTGCCGACGTTACGAAGGCACTAAAAAATTTTCAGCATTAGCACGTCAGCCTGGTAGTGGACGTCCTAATCTTTTGGATATTCAAACACGGGAAAATTTTGTTAAAATTGTTATACAGCCTGCCTCTGAATTTGGATATGAAACTGATTTCTGGACATGTCGCAGGCTGATGCAAATTACTGAACAACAATTAAAGGTTAAAGTCTCTAAGTCCACAATGTGGCGGATATTACGTGATGTTGGCTTAACCTATCAAAAGCCTGAACGCCGATATCTTGAAACTAATGATCTACTCCGAAAAAAATGGCTTCGTTATGAAGTTCCAAAGATTAAGCGTTGTGTGAAAAAATATCGAGCTATTCTTTATTTTCAGGATGAGTCACATATTTCTTTAACGACGGTATTAGGAAAAACATGGGCTCCAAAAGGGCAAACACCAATACAACGAGTCACTGGTAATCGCGGTGGTTTTGCGGCTATGTCAGCGATTAGCCAAGTTGGAAAATTAATTTTTCGACTTCACCAAAAACGCATTACTTCTGTAGAAGTTATTGATTTTCTTAAACAAATGCTTAAGCATCATAAATATCGAAATGTAGTAGTGGTCATGGATCAAGCCAGACCACATGTATCAAAAAAAACACGCTCATTTATCAAAGAACAAAAAAGATTGCATGTTTTTTACTTGCCATCTCGTTCACCTGATTTGAATCCAGATGAGCAGGTATGGAATCACTTAAAACATCAAGAACTCAAAGGCAATGCATCCAGAACAAAAAAAGAACTCAAAAATTTGACTATCAGGAAATTTCATGGAATGTCCCGGAAACCAGAATTGTTAAATGGCATTTTCTTTAGATCGTGCATGGCAAACTTCTTAAACTAAGCAACCTGTAAATATTTCTCGTCAGATTATTAATAGCGTTCGCTATTTTTAGTGTGTTTTTAACAATTCCTTCCGTCGAGGCATATTGCAGATTTTTTGGAATTATCTATATCATCCGATCCGAATTATTGCGCATCAGTTTGCAAGGCCCCAGCATCTTCTTTTATCATAACCTGATTTACACATGGCCGCTAAAAATAATCTTATTGCATATGTCAAAATAATCACGCTCAAGATTGTAGAACACAAAAGATAAAAATAAGGTTGGGGCCGAGTTCCGGGGGGGCCAAAACAACTTCATGAACATTTTGGAGATTATAATATGACCTCAACCTCTTTGTTTTTCGGATAACGCCACTTTAGGATGCTGGGGATAAAGGGCTGGAGATAACCCTGCACGTAGGATGTGATTTGATGCCCAATATAAACTTCATTATTCACAACATATTCATAACTCATCAAAAAAAAATATGTGGATAATGTATACTCATCATGACTCCACTCCTCCAGAATTTCTACTTCGATATCAGATGAAAGGATTGTTCCTCTTGCATGCGGCCATTTCCTGTTTTGATTCTCCTTGATGATCTTATTGCCCAGGGCAAAAACTACCCATAGAAAAAAATCCCAGCATAAGAAAGAGGATTGGTTTCCCCCGGTTTCTTTAGCATCTCAGAAATCAATCCAGATTAAACGCCAGGCTTCGATTTAATAATTTCAACAATATCATTAAAAGAATGCGTCTTTTTTAATTCACCGTCACCTAAAGGAACTCCGCATTCTTTCTTTATCCCGACGGAAATCTCTACCAATTCGGTTGAGTCTACACCTAATGATCCACCTAAAGGTTCATCCGGCTTAATTTCATTGGGTTCGACATCTAAGACCTGCCTGAAAACTGCTTGCACTTTTCCTTCAATACTCACTTTACATCCTCCTTTGTGTGTCAATTTTTTTGTAATACCAGGACGGCATTGATACCGCCCCGCCCTCGGTTGATAATAAGGGCATTGTTAATTTCTTTTTCTTGGGCATTGTTCGGACAATAATCAAGGTCGCAATCCGGATCAGGCGTTTGATAATTGATTGTCGGCGGAATCATGCCATTTCCCATCGCCAAAACGGTTGTGATTACATCAAGAGCCCCTGTAGCACCAAGCATATTTCCAAATATGGACTTGGGAGCAGACATCGGTATTTTTTTTGCATGGCTGTTAAAGACTTGTTTGATCGCCCTGGTTTCCGTAGCATCCCCAATTTTAGTTCCTGCACCATCTAAACAAATATAATCAATCTGTTCCGGTGACAGCTCTGCATCCTCTAAAGCAATACGAATAGCACGCGCTAATTCAACGCCATCCTCTGCCGGGTCAATCCGATCAACACCATCAGTCGTTGTGCCAAAACCAATGACATTAGCATAAACATTTGCCTTACGTTTCGCAACCCTCTCATGTGGCTCTAAGGTCATGATTCCGGCCCCTTCGGCAATGGCATAACCGTCGCGGTTTTTATCAAATGGCTTATAAGCTTTTTGCGGCTCATTGTTCTCTTTTGATAACATGCCGGATGTGTTGCAACATAACAAGGCATACGGCGTAATCGGCGCTTCCATCCCACCAGCGAGAATAAAATCATTATTATTTCTTACTAAATTTTTTGCTCCATAACCGATAGCCATTAACGAACTCGCCCTATCGGAAACAATGGTCTTGCTATAACCTTTGATACCGTAACGAATGGATACCTGTCCTTGCGGGGCTGCCGGAAACCATGCCGAGGCCATGAACGGGCTGACCCCTTCGCGGCCTTCAATATACAGATCCCGCAATTCCGTTTCGGCATAAAGCCAACCGCCGATGGCATTGCCCATAAAAATCCCAGTCCGTTTTTTATCCTCTTTTTCGATATCAATGTTGGCATCCTGCATGGCCAGCTCAGAGGCGACCAAGGCCATATGTGCGAAAAGATCAATCTTTTTTAGAAGTCTCGACGATACATTGCTATAAGCATCCAACTCATGGACATGACCGGCTATGTGTGACGGATACTTTGAAGCATCAAAACGGGTAATCTTCTCAACAGCCGAACGCCCGGCCTTAACATTTGACCAGAATTTTCTTTTATCTACACCGCTGGGACTCACGATTCCTAAACCTGTTATGGAAATTTTTTTCATATAATCATCCTAATTTTTCTTTACGGGTGACCGCGAGGGTCGCCCCTACGATTATTCCGGGTTGTCAGCATGCCCCCCCTCTACATTTTAATTTTCAAACCTTTTCAACACCATAGCCGAATGAATACCGGAAAACCCGCTACTTGTCTTTAACATCACATTAACCTTCTTCTCTCTGGCTTTATTCGGTATATAATCTAAATCGCATTCCGGATCTGGATTTTCTTGATTGATCGTCGGTGGCAGCATATTCTTTTCAAAAATCAGTGCGCCGATAGCTAACTCAATACCGTTCGCTCCGGCTAAGGGGTGCCCGATCATCGATTTTAAGGAACTGATCGGGATCTTATAGGCATGCTCGCCAAAAACAGTCTTATAAGCATTTGTTTCAAAGACATCATTTTGCCTCGTTGATGAACCGTGACCATTTATATAATCAATGTCTTCAGCCTTAATGCCGGCATTATCCATCGCGATACGGATACAATCCGCCTTGGCCTCGCCACCCGGTGGTAAATCGGTCATATGATAAGCATTGCATGTTGTGCCATAGCCGATGATCTCGCAATAAATGCGTGCCCCTCTTTTAAGTGCGTGTTCTAATTCCTCGAGGACCAACAATCCCGCGCCTTCCGACGCGACAAAACCATTTCGTTTAGCGTCAAAAGGACGTGACGCTTTTTCCGGCTCATCATTGTGCGTGGATAAAACATTTACTGTGTCAAAGGCTCCGAATGTAATCGGCGTTAATGGTGCTTCACTGGCACCGGTGATCATGATGTCGGCCTCGCCGTCTTGAATCGCTTCATAAGAGAACCCTACCGAGTCCGTACCTGCTGTACAGCCCGTTGAGATTGTATTGCAAATACCTTTTAAATTATATTTCGCGGTAATTTCACTGGATGGTGTATTGAACATTGCGGCATCATACAAATCAGGCCGCACAATAGACGGGTCAATAGGATTCTTGCCGCTATCGGTCACAAGAGCAAATTCCTCTTCCATATATTTAGTGCCGCATATCGCATTCGCCAAGGAAACGCCCATGCGGGTCCGGTCAATTTTTTCCAAATCCAGCTTCGCATCTTCAATAGCCATACGGGCAGTGACCATCGCAAACTGAACGTATCGATCCATTCGCAAAACCTCATCGCGCGACAATCCTAACGTGAAGGGATCAAAGTCACTAACCTGAGCGGCAATCTTCGTGTTGAATTGAGACACGTCGAATTCTGTCACCCGGCGAATCGCCGACACACCGCCGACCATCCCTTCCCAGCAAGCTTCATTTCCAACGCCATTAGGGGCCACAAGCCCGACCCCGGTTATAACTACTCTTCTTGGCATGTTATTCTCCCTATTTTATGGTATTGAGCTTAAATTCTTTTTTCACGTCATCCGGCGTCAAAAACCTTCCGGTTTCTTCAATCCGATGAATTAAACCCACGATCTTGTTATTTAAGGGAGCATCGCTCAACAGGCTGCGAGCAACTTGTGAAACTTCCCCGTTTATAAAATCAATTTCACTCGGCCTGTTCCGCTTGATGCTTTGTAATATCGACCCATATAACGGCTCCTTACTCAGCCCGGTCAAGACCTCTTTGGTAATACCGGCCGCCTGCTCTACGGGCATTTGACTTAAACCAATAATCCTGTCGACGGGGAAGTTCGGCAGTGAATCCAGTTTGATATTGGCCTGCTTGACGATATCAAGCCCCTCTTTTAAAAGTAAAATACTTAATCGGCAAAAATCTATATCAGCAAAAGTTTCTTGCATTGACATATCCATCAAAGCGGGAATACAATTATTAAAATTAACAAAGACCTTTAGCCATTTCATCCCCATGATATTTCGCGATACCGTTACATCAAAGGCTTTACCGAGCATCTCAGCGATATCATGCGTTGTCACATCTAACGGGCAATAGGGCTTGCCTAAAATCCAGTTGCCGGGAAAATTGAATATCACTTCACCCGGCTGAGAATAAGTCGCGCCAAACATCACGATGCTGCTGAGCATATTCGTCGGCTCAAAATGCGTACACAAAATATTGTCGGCCTGAACACCATTTTGTGTTGTCAGGATCAAACAATCTTCCAAATAGGGATGATTATCTTGATAGGCCATCTCAAGATCAGGCGTCTTAACAGTAAAAATCACCAAATCATGTTTTTTATCAAGCTTTGTTGCCACCGGGACTTGAACAATGTCTTCCCCTTCAGCCGAAACAACTTTGAGCCCATCTTTTTCAATGGCTGCAACATGGTCTTGTCGCCCCACGAGCAATACATCGCCTGCGCCTGCTTGTACTAACTTGGCAGCAACGACAGAACCGATCGCTCCGGCGCCGAGAATAGCTGTCTTCATTATCCTTCCAATTCCTTTTCTTGATTTTCTTTTTGCTTCGTCAAAATGGTTTCCTGCATAGTTGCTAAAATCAATTTAAGATTTTCATCATGCTTTTCTTTAAATTTAAAACTCCACATGAATTTATTAATGAACCCATTGATAAAATAAAGCATCTCATAATCAACCCTTGTCCCGTTGGACCGCTCTTCCAATTTTACAACTTCGTAACCACGGAACATCCCGGTCTTAAATGTTCGTTCTATCAATTTGTTCGGGACGATCTTTGATACTTCGACTACCCAGTGCGGCGCAAATGCCCCTTTAACTTTCTGAACATATCTTGTGCCAACCGCCACATCCCCTTCAGTCTTTTTAACAAATTTCATATCACTTTTTTTGGGCCACCATGCCGCTTCTCCCCAACTAACAATCTCGGGAAATACCAAAGCAATCGGCGCCTCAATAAAAACAAAATGATGATTTCTTTTTATTGTCGGCATCGGTTTTTCTTTTATTTTATTTTCCATCCTTACCCGCTTTCTTTGAAATCACTACTTGGGGTTCATACTGATTGTATTCAAATTCTGCCTCATCCATCAAACGGATCATCAAGCTATAAAAGGCCTTTGGCACCTCCATAAAAAATGCCCGTACGATATCCGGCTCCTCGACTTGGTCAGAATCCCTCTCTTGCGCATTAAGTACAGCCCGCTTCACAACAACTTGCTTAGCGATTTCACGATGAAAAAGAGGGATACTTTTAATCATGTGATTAAATTTATCCTCTGAACTCTTTTCCCATTTTAAATTGCTGTTTATTTCCGTCATAAATAACCGCCTTTTTTTATAAAACTTTCCACCATCAAGACCGAACGGCCTTGAGAATGAAATGGCTGTTAAACATATGATTCCTCACCGGCTGACGCCTTCTCAAACTTAGAAAGGTTGCTCATAAAATCTTTCACACATAACTTCACCAAGTCATCATAAGAACTTTCCATAATGCGGAAAATCCTTTGCGGCCGTGAATAAAATTCACGCATACACCAAGCCCCTAATCGCCCCACATCATCTTTCGATAAATGTCTGGTAGGAATTACCGGATGGTGAAAATCCCAGTCTTTAATATTAATCGTCTTGGGATCAAACCAGCCGTTTTTAATGCTATTTTTCCATAAAATGGAACCCGGCACCGGCGTCACATAATCCAGGGCCATGATGTCAGGATCAATGTTATTAGCAACTTCAAATCTCTTCTTTATTATGGCTTCATCGTCATCTTCAAGCCCGATCAAAACCGTCCCTACAGTGGCGATATTAGCCGCACGCAGGGCATGTACCGTATCTTTTATCTGCCGTAATGTGACGCCCTTTCCTTGTTTGGCTAACTGCTCATCACTCTCTACCTCAACACCAACTAAGCCCATAAACAATCCGGCCTCGTGCATTAACGGCATGATCTCCTGATGCGCCAGCCAATCATCGGCACGACCAAGACACACCCATTTAATCTTATTGCCGTGCTTGATCTTTTCTTCGCAGAATCTCTTAACATTTTTTTTATCGACGTTAAAGGCATCATCCTGAATTACGACAACCTTCACCCCATATATTTTTTCCAAATGATCAAACTCATCAAGAATTTTCATGTATGATTTGCCCCGCCAAGAGACATAATCCTTTTTGGCGTTACGCTCATCATATAAACTCCATTGATAACAGAATGTGCAGGCCCCCGGACACCCCCGGGAAGTTAATAATTCGGCAAAGGGTTTCCAATAAGTATGCCCAACATATTTTTCCATTGGGAAAAGGTCATAAGCCGGCATAGGCAATTCATCCAAATTCAAAATCAGATCTCGATGCGGCCCTTTTTGAATAGCGCCGTCTTTTCCCCGAAAGACCAATCCGGGAATAGATTGATAATCAGGCTTGTCTTCTTTGAGGGCATTAACAAGATCTGTAATCGTAAGCTCCCCTTCTCCCATCGCGATGAAATCAATATAAGGATGCTCTTCGAGAGTCTCTTTACAATAGGCGGAATACCACAGCCCCCCCATCACCATTTTTGTCTCGGGAAGAATTTCTTTAATCTTTCGCGCTGTTTCATTAAAATGCCAGATCACAGATAGACCGCCCGTCGAGTGCAGCAAATCACCGAAAACGCAAAGATCAGGAGCCGCTTCCTTAACCTGCGCCAACATCTCTTCCTGCGTCAAATCGAGCGCCTTGGCATCAATGACTTGAATGTCGGCAACCTTTTTTTCCCTCAAATAAGCGGCTATCTGGGCATAATATTGATTAGGCGCTTTATGATCTCCATGAGTTGCCCATGAACCCATTGGCGGTGTGATAAACATGACTTTCATTTATTCCATCCTTTTATTTTTACTTTCGCGTGTAAAACGTTTAAATTTTGATATCACCTTTGTTAATATAAAGGAAAAAATCGTCCGGGGACTCTTCAGTCAAAACCAACCGGAAACCAGCGGCCGGCCTCCCGGTGTATTATCAATACAAACATATTTCGTTTGAGTAAATTCAAACAATCCGTCCCGGCCTAATTCCCGGCCGAATCCGCTTTGTTTAAAACCGCCATAAGAAGCTTCGTTATAAAAACCCCCATAGGTATTAATCCATACCGTACCGCTTTCCAGCTGCCGGGCGACATCATTGGCCTTATCTAAATCCTTGGTCCAAATGCAGGCAGCCAGCCCAAACTTGCTGTCATTAGCAATCTTGATCGCCTCTTCCTTATTTTTGAATTTTAATACCGATAGAACCGGCCCAAAGACTTCTTCTTGCGCGATGGCCATTGAATTCTCAACATCGGTAAAAATAGCCGGCTCTAAATAAAAACCCTCCGCTAATTCTTCGCCTTGCGGGATCTCCCCCCCGCAAAGAAGTGTCGCCCCTTCTTTAACACCTTTATCAATGAAAGACAAGACCTCGTCGCGATGCCGTTTACTGACTAAAGGCCCAAAGTCTGTTTCATAATCCATGCTCGGGCCGATTTTTAATCCTTGGGTTTTGGCTACTAATTTTTCGATGAATTGTTCATAAATACTTTCTTCAACCAACAACCGTGAACCTGCCGTGCACATCTGCCCCTGATTCATGAAAATCGCTGACATTGTGCCGCCCACTGCAATATCCACATCACAATCAGCAAAAACAATATTTGGCGACTTGCCACCTAATTCCAACGTTAATTTCTTGGTCGTGTCAGCAGCGAGACGCATAATATCTTTCCCGGTATCTGTTCCCCCTGTAAATGAAATCATACCAACCAGGGGGCTTTTTACTAATTCATTAACAACATCGTGTTTAGAAGTCGACACAAAATTTAACACACCCTTTGGGAGCCCGACCCCCACGATCAAAGATGCCAGCCGCATGATCGCAACACTGGCCTGAGAAGATGGACGAAAAACAATCGCATTCCCGGCCAGTAAAGCCGGCGCGACTTTCCACGCCATCATGATTAAGGGATAATTCCACGGGATAATACATCCTACAACCCCCATGGGTTCACGCCTCAACAAACTTCTTACCGGGGCCGCGACCTCAATATCTTCTGATATCAGGGGCGCTTGAACCTTTCCAAAATATTCAAAAGTATCAGCGCAAGTCGGCACATCGATAAAGGTGGTTTGTTTAGACGTCTTTCCCGTATCCAAACTTTCAAGTTCGGCTAATTCCCTGGCGTTTTCCCTGATGATGTTGGCGATTTTGACAAGACAGGATCCTCTTTGGCTGATATCCATCCCCTGCCAGACGCGACTTTCATGAACAGTTCGCGCTGATTGTATAGCAGCCTGTATGTCCTCGAGATTCGCGTCTGCTAACTCGGCAAAAACTTCTCCTGTCGAAGGATCTACACTCTCAAATGTCTTGCTATCTGATGATCCCCGTATAACACCATCAATGAACAAACCATATTTCTTTAATTCTGCACAAAATTCACTCATAATTAATCCACCGGCACGCTTTGCCACAATTCAAAAATCCGGCTACAAGGGGCATACCATTTTGATATCTTGGCAAAATCTCCGCGCAGCTCCATTTTTTTCTGTGTTGTCGCAACAAAAGGGTCTATCTCACGGTTAAAAACCGAGCGCCAAACCTTTTCATCGGCTGAAATCAAAAATTCCGCATTTTCATTTTTTGTTACTTCAACAATTTTTCCTTTATCAAAACGAAAACAAAAGAGTTTTCCATTTTCATTCAAACGCACAGCGAGGTCCATTGTCATATTTGACTTACTCCCCAACTCTTTTAACGTCTTATCCGCATTAACAAGCCGGACGATCTCCTCAATTTGTTCTTGGGAAAAAAGTTCATATTTTTTCTTGCGTCCCGGCTTTTTCAGTTTCTTCTCAACAGGCTTTTCCGAAGTGGATTTATCAGCCTTATAAAATCTGCTTATAAAATCAATCTTCACGGCCTCTTCCAAGCTTTGAAGAAATAGAAAGCAATCAAACAAATCACTGCCCATCGCCAATACCCCATGTCTTTTGAGCACCATAATGTTATTATTCTTTAAGGCGTTGATAATGGGCTGTGTATCGGTCACCGCTGGTGTTTCCTGCGGAACCGCTTGAACTTGGCCTAAATACATCTTGGTCTCAAATATGCGGGGAAGCAGTTCATCATTTTCCAAAAAATAGGCATTGGTGTACGGTGTATGCGTATGAATAATGGCCTTGGCCTCTGGATAACTTTTATAGATAGCCGTGTGCATCAGGGTTTCCGTTGACGCTTTTCCGTCATCCAGTATTTCGCCATCCGCTTTCATCAACAAAATATCTTTTTCACCCAGCAGCCCCAGGCAAGTTTTTGTCGCCGTCAACAGAATATGCTCATCATTCAATTTGGCGCTGATATTACCGTTCAATCCAGAAGCCAATTCCTTCTCCCACATAAGACGGCCAATAGCAATGATATCCTTTTTTAGCCGAATGATTTGTTCTTCCATTTTTATTAGATTTCCTTTATATATTTTTTGGGAACCAGCTCTAATAAGGGGACATAACCTTTTATACCTTTAGGAGCAACACATTTGCCCATAAATTGAAAAATTTCCTGTTCTTTTGCCATGGATTTCACATTTTCACCCGCAGGAAAATATTTAACCGGAACACCATGCTCTTGCGCTAATACTGCCAGGATCAAGGCTCCAATCTCACAAACAGCTCCTTGCCCTCCCTTTTCCTGATAAGCCAGCCACACTTCTTTGATGTGTTTTCTAAAAAACAAAAAACCAGCCATATTGTCGCTAATAACAATCGGTTCAATACCTCCTTTTAACAACTTCCGGGCATTATGACACGAGGCTTTCAACGACGGACGGCTTTCCATGATCACAACTTGTTTTACCCCCTTCGATTTCAAAGAATCAAAAATTTCTGATTCTAAAATTCCGTGCAATAAATAAAATTTTTTACCTTTGTCAATTAACATTAATCGGTATATCTTTTGTTACAAATTTATGAGGCACAATATCAAAGCCCGGATAGAAACCCCGCACCTTACCCGGCAATATCTTTTTTCCATTAAACCGCAATAATTCCCCTTCTTCCCTGATCTCAACAGGTATATCGACTCCCTTTTTAATGCGGTTGGAAGGCTGCGTCAAAACATAGAACGGAATCTTAAATTCCTTTGCCAACACCGCGATTTGATAGGTACCGATCTTATTAGCAAAATCTCCATTAGCACAACTCCTGTCAGAACCGACTATGACCTTGTTAACAATCTGATCTGCCATTAACGAGCCGATAGCATTATCCGCCACCAAAGTCACATCAGCACCCACTTTTTGCAGTTCCCAACAGGTTAACTTCGCCCCCTGCAAATATGGCCGGGTTTCCGTGGCAAAAAACCGCACCGGTTTCTTTTCCTTTTTACAAATCAACGCTGCCAAAGCAAGTTCCCCGCTAACATTACAATGCGTGAGAACGCAATCGCCTTTTTTGACAAACTTAGCGATACAATTAACCCTATCCATACGTCGGGTACGGATCCCCTGCAAATAACCGTTAATGTTGCGGGTGACGGTTTGTTTAATATCTTGGTCTTGAGCTGCGGCTTTTTGCGCCCAGTGAAGAACCATGCCTGTCACCTCGGCAAAAGGAAACGTGGGCCGGCTACCGTTCAGGGCATTGGCAATTTTTACTAATTCGGCCAGAGGTTGTTTATCCGATACTTTGTTAAAGCGATCCATTCCCAAAAAAAAAGCATTCAGCACCACAAGCAATTGGCCAAAGGCCCGCGTCTTCATGTTTTGGATTACCTTCACGGCCTCATCGACCGTCGTCACCTTGATATAAGACACTTTGTCAGGTATCAGGGTTTCATCTAATACAAAAAGAACTCCACCCTTCATCTTGGCCGGCCAAAATAATGGTGTTTCATCCCCACTAACAGCGGATTGATTAATTTTCCTTTTAAGCATTCTGTTTCTGGGCTTCTTCCGTTTTTTTAATAAGATTTAAAGCGATACCGATCATCATGGACTCGGCCATGTAATAATCCGTGTTTAAGAAACCCATTTCTCCGGTAATAACATTGTCGCTAACAGCCAAAATCACGGCCGCAGGGATTTTATACAACTGACAAATCGTTAAGAACACGGAACTGACCATGTCCACCGCAATCGCACCCTGATCAACCGCCTTTCCAACAACTTCCTTTGTCTCGCGCAAAATGGCATCCGTCGACCAAACAGGGCCGACATGGACATTTAAGCCCGAGGCCTTGGCAGCTTCTAATAAATTATTCGATAGCGTTTCGTCTGCTGTCGGGACAAAATCTTTATCAACATAATATTGCGTAACGCCTTCTCCGCAAATAGCGTTTGCCGCAATGATCAAATCACCCACCTTGATATCTTCCCGCAAAGCCCCGCAACTGCCGACTCGTATCACGTTCTGCGCTCGAGCATTACAAAGAATCTCTGTGGTAATAGCTGTATCTGCCGAGAAACGACCGCCGTTGATAGAGGTCACCTTTACCCCTTCATACATGCCGGTGTACATCGAATATTCCATAAAAGTAAAATTCTTGATTGGATTTTCCATTTTTTTAACGATCGCCTCGAGCCTTTCCTGCGGGCCAGGCACAATCGCGTATTTACCGACATCTTCGGGACGGAGTTGTACCATTTCCATCAGATCTTTACCTGTCATGTGAACATCTTTTTTCATATTGACCATGGGAATCCTTTCGTTAAAAGCCTTTATCAATAAGCTTTCAGCTTCATTTTTCAAAAATTCTTTATCAATTTTACCCGTGCGGTTTTTTGGCAGGGTGTCTCTGATCTCAATACTCTGGGGGACTTTGAAATGAGCTAAATGATCTTTCGCGAAAAATCGTAATTCCTCTGCAGTAATCTGAGCCCCTTCACGCAGCGACACAAAGGCCTTAACAACTTCCCCGCGCAGCTTATCACTGATACCGATCACAGCCACCTCTTCAACAGCATCATGTTTATAAAAAGCTGTTTCAATCTCCGGAGCAAAGACGATCTGCCCGCCGACCTTGATCATTTCTTTTTTACGCCCGACAATATACAAAAAACCTTCCGTATCAAAGCAGCCTAAGTCCCCGGTATATAACCACCCCCCTCTCTTCAATTGAGCGGTCAAATCAGGGTCCTTATAGTAACCTTCCATTATATAGGCGCCGGCTATTCTTATTTCGCCAACTTCTCCAACGGGAAGCGCGTCGTCTTGATCGTTAACGACTTGAATATCACAATGCGGCGAGGGTTTGCCGACACTCTTAATATTCGCATGACCCAAAGGGGTGACGGTATTGGGGGGACAAGTTTCGGTCATACCCCAACCATTTAAAAGATGTGCATTCGGACAGTGTTTGTGAAAACGCTCCAGTATCTCCGGAGAACTGGGCGCACCAAAAACCACAACCCAACGCAAAGAGGATAAGTCAAATTTATCAAGCTGTTTGAGGGACAGCAAGGCCGTATACATGGCCGGCACAAGGTGAAAACACGTCACTTTAAATTGCTGAATGAGTTTTAAGAATTCATAAGGATTAAAACGCGGCATAATAACAAGCGTAATCCCGAACAGCAGGCAATTCTGAATATAAATAAAACCCGCAACATGGCTTAAGGGAAGCGAGCAGAGCTTCACATCCCGTTCGGATAGATCAACAAAATGATGCATCGCCTGCGGCGAGCCGTCTAGATGTTTATACGTTAAAAGGATGCCTTTTGGCCGCCCTGTGGTTCCTGAGGTATACATGATCATGGCAAGGTCGGATTCCTTAATATCTGTCTGCGGTTCCGTCGCTTCAGCTTGGGCGACAATTTCACCATAGAAGCACCACGATCCCGGATTATCCTGCTGCTCCAGAGGGGCTATAGAGATAATCGTTTCCAGTGACGGGACACTCTCTTTAACAGCATGTAAATCAACATCGCTCTTAGGTAAGGCCATCAATAATTTCGTTTCAGAATGAGACAGGCATGAGGTCAATTCCTCACTCTTAAGCATAAAGTCCAAGGGAACAACAACTGTTCCCAAAGAAAGACAGGCCAAATAGGAATAAACATATTCCAGGCAATTCGGCAAATTAATGCCTACTTTATCCCCTTTGCCCACACCTTTTTTTTGCAAGGCATCAGCCAGACGGAAGACATTTTCTTTTAAGTCACTGTAAGTAATAGTTTTATCTTGAAAAATGACGGCGGGTTTCCGCAATAAATTTTCTGCTTGTCGATTGAGTAATTCTACAATTTTCATAATTTCACTAAGTATAAATATATGGAGGTTAAATATAGTAAAATTTTGTTAGTTAGATTTTATTAAAAGTGAACGTTTTGTCAAGGATTATATGTACATTTAATAAATATAGTGTTTATAAGGGTTTCAGGGCGAGATGAAACGATTGGAGGCTAGTTTAAGGTTTCGACAAGGCGGGTGCTGGAGCGGATTTCAGCGTCTACGAGGTCTAAATCATGCTCGATAATAATGTGCAGATGTTCTGCTGTGCTGGTATTTTTCTTTTGAATGAGTTTTTGTAAATCACGTTTGATTCGTTTCAAAAAGATGAGGCGAGCCTTAAGCTTTCGCATCGCAATTTTTTTATCTACATACTGCAGAAAATAAAATGACAGGTCAATATTAAAAAATGGCCTCTCAAAATTGACAAAACTCTCGCTGATAAGATGATCAAATATCTTCTGCCCCTTGTCAGTTATGCTGTAGACGAATTTCTCCGGCCATTTGCCGGCGCGACCCACATCTTTATTCACGAGGCCCAATTGCTCCATTTTCCTTAGGGGATAATAAATAGATTTGACGCGCAGACCGACCAGGGGATAAATATCTTCTTCAATAATTCGTTTGATTTCATAGCCGTGCTTGGGGCCTTCCATCAATAGACCCAAAAACAACATTTCATGCTCGATCATAGACACACCTGAACGTTTAACTTGCTAATTAAAAAAAGAATAAACGGCTAGTATTAATAATTCTTTTTTATTTCATCAAAAATGAGTTTTGCGGCCACTTGCTTGGCATTGGTGCTCAAAGACGACACATCAATATGAGTCTTCTCATCCAGCGGAGTGAAAAAAATACCGACCGCGGTTGTATCAATCGTTCCCGGCACGCGCATAATAACAATATGGCGCTTTTTTCTATTTTTGATAAACACATCAAAGAATTCTCCCCGGGGAGGCTGGGCATCCGCATCAGACTGCGCCATCTTTAGGACAATATCAAAACATTCATCCAAAGAACAGCTGAATGTCTCCTTCGCAGCGTCAACACGAGCCTGTTCTAAACGGCGGGTTGATGAGCCCCAAACAGTTTTGGAAAACTCAATAATCGGTGAACAGCTGACAGAGATGCAACATAAAATGAAGGCGATAAATATTAATTTATTTTTTTTCATGATTAATTATTATAGCAAAATACTTTGCGATTGCAATTTGCTTTGATAAATAGCGGCAGGCCCATTTTTTATTAATTTTATGTCATTCTGAAGCCCAGAGGGCTGAAGAATTTCAAAAATTGAGATGCTTCACTCGTTTTACTCGTTCAGGATGACGATAATTGCATTAAAATTGCTTAAGTCAATGCCATTCGTGTGTTTCCGAATGGCACACTTACCGACAGGGTCATCTTACTCATATCCTTTTATCTTCAATTGCATATTGGCATGCTCAACTGCTCCATAGATATCCGGGAATAATGTGAGGTGATTAATATTTTTACGAGAAAGCCTTTTAAGAATATCCTCTCGATTCGGCTCATCAGCAGGATAATCTAAAAAATTTTTGTTTGCGGTCTTGCAAATCATCTTTAATGTTAGCTCTTGTCTTTGTGGTGTTTTAGGATCAAGAGTATAGTGATTTTGAAAAATGAATTTATAAATTACTGTATTCTTCTCATCTGAACAATATTCTTTAACCCATTCATCAATAGCCGATTTTTTTTATCGTGATGATCCGTGTTAAAATATATGTATTCCTGCGTTGAAAAAAGTGTTTTTTGCGAAAAAATAGCAATAGGACATCGTGTGAAAATTCCTTTTTGCATTTGAAATCTCGAGTTCTCATTTCTTCTAGGTATTTCAAATATTTTTAATGTTCTTTTCTCAATTCCTTCCTTATCATCCGTATTCTTATTAGAGCTTTTTTTAATTATTTCTTTATATTTTTTATCAATAATTTTTTTATTTAACGCGTAAACAATCCTGTTGTTCTCAGTTTTCTCTTCCCTCCAGGCAAAAAAGAGTGCAATATCAGGTGATTCAGTCCAATCAAGCAACCAAGTTTTAAACCCCTGATGCTGCGCCCATGCCCTCTTTTCTTGATATTCCATTCTACTTTTTTCCTCAGGATCCGCCGCCAGATCCGTTCTCTGCTCTATCTTCTTACATAGCTCGTTATAGTCCGTACAGCCGACCTTTTTACAGATATTTTCAATATTTTTAAAATTGTTATTTATATTCTTTTGAATCCACCCAATCTCATCACCTTTAGTCCAAGCAATTTGTTGTACCCTTCCCATCGAAGACTGCATAGGCCAATCGGATGCTTGACCTCTCCATATAAAATCAGAGGTGTTTGAAATGGCTTTCAATTTACACTGAAAATTATTATAATCAGATACCAGTCTCATTTCCATTATCATTCTATCTCCACTTATTTAAATTCTTATTAAATCATAATTCATAGAAGGGGACGTTGATAAGTTAATAAGTTTGTTTTTTTGATCAAGCTAAACATAACTTATCAATCAAATCATTATCTTTAAACATGCCTCGTCCCTTGCTTCTTAACATACTCGCTGCCGCTTGAGAGATTCCCATCAACTTCCCTACCGATGTTGCACTTATACCTAAATATTCATTCGCATAATAAACTAAAGCTATTCTCGCCGCTCTTACTTCTTTTATTAATATAATTCGTGCCACTATTTATCAGCCATTTTTTTCCATATCGGAAAAATATATTCTTCTTCCATCTCAATATGCCTGACTAAGACCTCACTAAAGGCCTTAAAATCTTTCGGAAAATTACGGACACTGACCTCGTTCGGCGACCCCTCACAGGCTTCCCGGATTGTAACATATTGAATTTTGACATCCCTGATGTCGTGTTGAAAAAATTCAAGCATCTTCAACACCTCGCGATCACCCTCAAAATTTCTTATAATTTGCTCAAAGAAAGACTGGTTATACTGGCTCCAATGCGCAAGCAATTCATCATCTAATTCAGAAAAAGCCATTTGGGCCTGCGGGAAAGAACGGGCGAGTTGCTGAATCCTGCTTATTGTCAGCAATATGGCTTGATGCCCCTTGTGCAACTTATCAACGGACTCTTTGTTCATAGTGTTTATGGCGATGGCAAATAATAAAAAACGTCACAGCCGACTAATCATAGGCATAAATGGCATTTAGTATATCATGACGACTGACAATACCGATGATCTTCCCGTCTTCCATAACGGGAAAGGAATGCATCTGCTTCTGAAGCATAAGCTGGATAATTTCGGCCAAAGATGTATTATGCGTGATCGATACAACGTTGCGGGACATCACATCCCCAACTTGCATATTTTTAAATTCAGAAATTACGGCAAATAAATCAGACTTATCCTGCTGTTCAGCCGCCTTGTTGATGATCAAAAAAAGATCCGTCATGGTTATAATTCCCGTCAGACCGATGTCTTTGTTAACAACCGGGAAAGTGCTCACGCGATCCCTGAGCATCAAGTGCGCGACTTGCCGGACAAGCATGTCCTCGTAAATAACAACAACATGATCCGACATGATATCATTTGCTTTAATTTCCATAACCTCACCATTCCAGTGATTTAGTTTTCTTTTTGTTCCAATTGTTTTTTGAGTTCCATACAAATTTTTTCTAACCCCATGCTCCTGGCACGACTTTTAACAAATTCCTCTTCAAGCATTTTATCTTTTTCCGTCAAAAATGATCTCTCCTGCTGCATGATATTTATACTCTGCTCTAATTGCGCTTTTTCATTCATCCAATTATCCATTGCGGCTTCTTTTGCCCCGGACTCTTTAGCTGTCTTTTTTTCTTCCTCTAACTGTGCCTGAACCGCATGATATCGATCAGCCAAATCTTCAACATGGGTTTTGGCTTTGTTCGCCTCCTGGTGAGCTTCCCGCAATACCTCCTCTAACCGCAATATTTTGTCTTCATAAACCTGCACTTTATTTTCTAAGGCGCCCATTTCCGCTCTCGCGGCAGAGGCCTTTTGCTCATTATTATTTTGCTGGAAGGCATCAAAAGCGATATTAGCTTGATCTATACGCTGACGAACCCCCTCCATTGCCGTCTTAAGATCCTGATTCTGCCGGGTCAAATTGTCGATCTGTTCATGAGAGTTCTTTGTTTTGCTTTCCATGCTATTTGTTAGACTGTCAAGTTGTGACAAATAATCATTGGTCAAATTCTCAAGCGAAAGGTTTTTCTGTTTAAGATCCGCTACTTCATCAGGATCGATATTATCCTTGATCTCATTAATCGATTCCCGCAGGTTCTTATTTTCATCATGCAAAGCATTAATAAGATCTATGGCCTTTTGCGCTTGATCATCAGCTATTCTCGACAGCCCTTTAAAATCAATATTAAGCTTATTGATGATTTCATCTTTTTGCTTTTTTTGTGTGTTAAGGTCATCAATGGCAATCTGCTGTTGATTGGAGTCAGACTGGCTATTCGTTGCCTCAGCCAACTGGACGGATATCTTATCCAACTGCGTTTTAAGCAAGGTCTCTGTCTCTTTCTTTTTTTCTAATTCGGATTGGGTTTTTTGTAGTTCTGTAGCGTCGACGATATTTTCCGCTGCAGGTGTGGTGGCATAAGACTGCACCAAAAGAAGAAAACCTACGACAAATAAAATAATTCCTAATATAACGATAATTAGCGCCATTTCTTATCACCGCCTTATTGTGTGATTGATCTGCTTACCAATGCGCATTGGCTGACAAATAATTAGCGTAATCTTTTACCCCTTCTTCTAAAGCATAAAAATCTTTTGAAAAACCACTTTCATGCAATTTTCCCATGTCTGCTTGCGTGAAATATTGATATTTATCCCGTAAATTTTCCGGCATGTCGATATACTCGATATACGGCTCAATATCGACGGCGGCAAAAAG
>JAGLNJ010000070.1 GCA_023139575.1 Candidatus Omnitrophota bacterium
TAATATCTATAGGTATATGAGCGACAATGAGAGAAGTTTTGCGAGGTTTTTGTTCGGGTCGATGTCCGTCAATCTTATTGTGCTGGCGAATATCCTCGTTTTTATTTATCTGCCGGAATCCTTCCTGACCGAGGTGGTTATCCGTAAATATGTTCTCTATCCGGGTAATCTTTTAAAGGGGAATTTCACCTGTCTCATTACTTCCGGATTCATTCATCGTAATGGCATGCATTTGATGATGAATATGCTGGGGGTTTTTATTTTCGGGAGGGTCGTTGAGCGGCGTTTGGGGTTCTTTAAGACGATTTTTATTTATCTCGGGGCACTGTTGATATCGATGCTTTTTTCCACCTTTGTTTATATGTTTGTGCTTAAAAAAAGCGTGGCCATCATCGGCGCCTCGGGAGCGGTCATGGGGCTTATGGCGGCGGCCATGTTGTTGAATCCTTTTTACATTTCTTATGAAATGATTCTTCCTTTGCCGGTGATGGTCAAGGGCTGGTTTTTTTTATACGCGGATATTAAGGGGTTGATGAATGGTGAGTCGGATGGTATCTCGCATTTAGCGCATTTATTCGGCTTTATGTCCATGGGGCTTTTGGTTTACTTTTTATCGCGGCAGGATAAGAAGATCCTGCGGGCAGGATTAATGATTAATATTATTTCGTTCATTGCTTTTTTAATTATCAGGGTGTGGATATTATCTAAAATATAAAGTAATAAGTGGGCGACAGCGCCGCCTGATTTATTTTTTAAAATTAGGCGCTGTCGCAGACTTAACGCGATGCCGGAAAACCACTTTTATGGAAGCTGTATCTTAAACGGGCAGCCACCATCACAGCCGGGATTGGTATTTGATATGGGATTTTGATCGGCTTCTATTTTAAAGTCCCCCCCCCATGGTATGCTGTCACTTTCTGCGCTGATTTCAAAAGTGTCAGCTGTTAAGGCTAGAAATGAATAGTTAAAATAATCATCTTCAGCAGTGACTGCTGCGCCATTCAGCCCGGCATTTCTCAAATTGATATCTTGATAGAATGTTATCATATCGTTTGCGATTAAGGTATAATCGCCGAATTTGGCATGAAGGACATGGGTGCGGGAATGCGTCGCTATCAGATTCATATAAGCTTTTCTGAAATGCTGTTGAGCAATAAGCTTTCTGTAGTTGACGACGGCTATCGAGGCTATGACACTCAGGATAATAATAGTAATCATGAGCTCCATAAGCGTAAAGCCTGTTTTAGTGTTTTTATGATATTGTTTTGAATGCATGTTCTTCTCTCGATCGTAAAATTTTTAAAATTATTTATATCAAAAAACCTAAATTATTCTATATTTAAAATATAATAATGAAAAGCAAAAAAGTGGAAAATCCAATAATAGGGATTTTTGTGGAAAATATGAAAAAACACAAACCTGAACTGATATCCCCGGCAGGGGGTTGGGCATCTCTTAAGGCTGCTGTAGAAGCGGGGGCGGATGGCGTGTATTTTGGAGTCAAGGGCATCAATATGCGTCATTTTGCCGACAATTTTGATGTCCTGGAGATAAAGAAAGTCATGTCGTATTTGAAAGAACATGGCAAAAAAGGGTATCTGGCTCTGAACACGATTATTATGAATGAAGAACTTAAAAAAGTGGACAGCATTCTCAAAAAAGCCAAGGCAGCCGGTGTCGACGCGGTAATCCTTTGGGACGGGGCGGCTTTTAATCTGGCCCGAAAATACCGGTTGCGCGTTCATTTATCAACCCAGGCCAGCGTGTCCAATGTGGAGGCGCTCTCCTTTTACAGCAAACAGGGGGTCAAGCGGACGGTGTTGGCCCGGGAATGTACGTTGACGGATATCACAACGATCATCAAGGAAAAAAAGAAACGCAAGATCACTTGTGAGATCGAGGCCTTCATACACGGCGCGATGTGTGTCAGCATATCCGGCCGTTGTTTTCTTTCTTCATATACTTTTAATAAATCTGCGAATAAAGGGCAGTGCCTTCAGCCCTGCCGCAGGGAATATACCATTAAGGGGAGAGAAGGCGAGGCCGAATATATTATAGGAGAAGATTATGTCCTGAGCCCGCGGGATCTGTGCACCATTGATTTTATTGATGAGCTGATCGAGGCGGGAATTAACGCTTTTAAGATAGAGGGGAGAATCCGCCCGCCCGACTATATTAAGGAAGTGACCGCCTGCTACCGGGAGGCGATCGACGCTTATTATGACGGCTGTTTGACTTTGAAACTAAAGGGGCAATTGAAAGAGCGTTTGGGCCAAGTCTTTAACCGGGGATTTTCTTCCGGATTCTATTTGGGCCCGCCAAAAGAGCCGCAAAGTATAGGATTGGAACACCAGTACCAAAAGGCCTATTTGGGAGAAGTGGGTAAGATTTATAAAAAGATCAATGTTGCTGAAATCATCATCCGCAAGGAGTCACTGAAAATAGGGGATGATATTATCTTTATTGGAAAAAAAACACCTGCCTTGAAAACCCGCATTGAAGAGATGCAAATACAGCATGCCCATGTGAAGACAGCCTCAAAGGGAGAAAAAGTGGGGGTGCGCCTGCCGTTTGAAGTCCGGCCGAAAGACAAGGTCTTTTTGTGGCGGAAAAAGGATGAAATGTTACAAAGACATCAAAAAGGAGCGTCAGAGCACCTGTAATATCTCCGGGATTAGCCAACTGCCGCAGGGAGAGATATGCCTGGAAGTCTGTTAAGATGGGTGAAGACGACATAATAGGAGTCAAATATATGGTTAATAAAACACGTTTGGGGGGGCAAAAATGTAAAATTATGTGCGGGGAAAAAGGGGTAGAACCCCAAAGATATTAAAAACCTGCTTATACGACGTTCCGTATAAGTGATATTATACTGATTCTTAATGAAAATTTCTTATAATTATAGCGGAATTCAAAAACCTTAAAAATTTTAATATTATGGTGAAAAAAAGAATATCTTATACACTATATGTATACTAAAGTAATAAACAATCATCCCAATTTTAACAAATGGATAAGTCGTAGAAGAATTGTTAGCCATAAATATTAGAGAATCAAAAGGAGTGAATATGTCCTATTGGATGCTGAGTGCAGTTATTTACACAATCGTGATTTTTTATGCTGGATATTCGACAGGGAATATAAAATCAAAAAAAGGAAAAATTGAGGATGAACTTCAAATGACAAAGAAATTGCTTCAGGATCAAGGCGATAGCTCTGATAGAATTAAGGCAACAGTAGACTTGAGACGGGCATCTTTACTCAAGGAATTTTGTTCTGATAAGCGTGAATATTTAGCTATCTGGCTACCAAGCAGTCTTGTAATAATTAATATTATCGTGACTATATTTTTAAAAAAAGGAAAATAATTTTGGCTAACAATCGCATTCACACGGACGCCGCTGCGCGGCGCCGGTGATGCGCAGGCGTTAGGAGAAAAAAATGAAATCAATAATAATTGAATTACAGCAATTAGCATCTGATGATTCTTGTACTATTACTACTTTATTGAGAAAATCCCTAATTGTAGCCAGTAAATTAAACTTGAACGATTTCAAGAAATGGATAAATAATGAATTAAATGGATATGATAACATAGATGAAATTCCACAATATAGAGAGGTTACAGGTGATTTAAAAGCATGGAATCCTTATAATGGTATTTGGATTCCTATTATTTGGAAAGAGATGCCAGAAGGATTAACTAAATGCAAAATAGGTCAATCAGTAGGAGAAATGGAAGACCTTTTGAAAAATAGAAAAGACAAAAGTATCTTGACTATATCGTTCACACCCGAACAAACTGCAATTTTATTAAGAGTAATCAACACACCTACTCCTCCTACTCGAATAATATCTTCTTCACAATTCGCGGGTATTTTAGACATAGTACGAAATATAGTTTTAGAATGGAGTCTAAAGTTAGAATCCGATGGAGTTTTGGGGAAAGATTTAACTTTTACTGAAAAAGAGAAACAAAAAATTTCATCAACAACATATAATATTCAGAATTTTGTAGGTGTTTTAGGTGAAGTTAAATCAGAAAAAATACAAATCGGTGATTATAATTCAATCCATTCGGAGTTAAAAAAGTGTGGGGTCTCTCAATCTGAAAGAAATGAATTAGAAGATATTCTTGATAATCTTAAAAATACTAAAAAAGACACAGAAAAGAAAACTTTGGTTAAAAAAGGTGTGGGTTGGCTCAAAAGAAATGCCTCTACCATCGGAGCTTTATCAGGAATTATAAGATCTTGGATAACAAACTCCTAACTCCTATAAGGCCCCCGATGTCAAGTGAAAAGACTTTCCCGCTGAAGATTTTTAATAATCTTTTATAGTTACAAAAAATTCATTTCATCGTTTCTGTTTTGACTTCATTTCAAAAAAGAGGTACTCGTGGTCTGCAATGACACGTGTGCACCAAACACTTGGTCGATAGCCAATTCAGACCAGTGGTTATGGGAAGTATTTTAACCCGTGGAAATTAAAATAAAAAAAACGAACAATAAATCACAATTTCCAAATTCCAAACATTCGTTTTGGTCATGGTTGTTTGTGATTTCTTAACCGGCGCGCTTGTTTTTGAGTGACTTTGTGATGTGTTCTGATTCCTGCCTGAATTAACAAAGTTAAATAAATCTACGCATAAAATTGAATAAAGTTAAAGCAATGTCTTGCCAAACTTGAATAATGTGTTATATTTGCGTTGGAGGTCAATATGATGAAAATATATGAATGTCCCATATGTCAAGGTAAGATAAAGATCAAAAAATATGAATGCCGGGGCTGCGGTGTCAGTTTTGAAGGGGAATTTTTTACTTCTCCGGTAATGGCTTTAGATCAGGATCAGCAGACGTTCATTGAATTATTTATATTAAGCAGCGGGAGCTTAAAAGAGATGGCGCAGATTATGGGCGTTACCTATCCGACAGTGCGGGCCCGTTTGGACCAAATTATCGCTGACCTGAAGAAGGAGTTAAAATCCCGTGACGGATTTAAGGAAGACATTCTTGAGCAGGTGAACCAAGGAAAGATCACGCCGAAGAAGGCTGCGCAAATCATCAAGAACTTATAAGGATAAAGGAGCCGAAAATGGAAGGCAGACAAAAAATAAAAAAAATGCTTCAGGAAGGGAAGATCGATTCTGATCAGGCCTCCATCCTGTTACACGCGCTGAATGAATCAGAGAAAAGGCGGATACAGATGTTTCAGGATGTGATTAATAAAAAGACTGAGCGTGTGCGGAAGAGCTGGGGTTTTTTAGGGATGGGATGTTTGGTGATTTTTATCTTTTTCACGCTCCTTGTTTATGTGGGCGCGGCAAACAATCCCGGTCGTGATATGTTAAGGGCGTGGAGGCATTTTGAAGAGGCCGGGACGCACTTGCAGGATGGACAATATAAGGAAGCCGTGCCCTTGCTGCAAAAGGGAGCCAAGAAAAGCCCCCGCTACAGCTTGGGATACAGTCTGCTGGCGGTGACATATGATGAATTGGCGAAAGGAAGTCAAGCGGCAGATTACGGGCAGAAGGCTTTAAAAGCGCGGGAGAAGGCCAGAGAATTAGCGAAAAAAGAAAAAGGAGGCAAGAATATGACTGGTACAGGTTTATTATTTTTGATGACGTTTTTTGTTTTAGTCGGGGCGATACTTGGAGCCTTTTTATTAGGCCTCTACAATATTCTGGTTAGAAGAGAGGAAAGGGTCAACAGCTCGTGGGCGCAGGTCGCTGTATTGTATCAGAAAAAGATCGATCTCTTGTCAGCCTTGATCGACACCGCCCATCAATATGCGGATCATGAAAAAGAGACGCTTCAAGAAGTTATCACGGCGCGTAACAAGGGCAAAGAGGTTGTTGATGCTTTGACCGGGATCGCGTCTTCCGGCAAGCAGAAGATGGCGGCTGTTCTGCAATCGCAGCAAGGCCTTGATTTAGGGTTGGGTCAAATTAATGCCCTGGCAGAAAAATATCCGGACATAAAGGCCAATGCTAATTATTTGACGATACAACAGGAAATGACCCGCGTCGAGGACCAGATCCAAAGCAGCAGGCGGCGCTATAATAATACTGTGAATCGTTACAATACGGGATTAAGGGTTTTTCCCTTTAATCTGATGGCAGGATATTTTCAGTTTCAACCTAAAGGATATTACGAACAGGGAAAATAAATTTATTGCCGAAAAAATCCTCCTCCCCACAGGGGGAGGGAAGCCCGGGATAAGGGATAAAAATTCTGACAGAACGGAAAAATAAAAAGGAGGATGAAGATGAAAGGATCAGCAGCAATTTTCGGAATCGTATTTGTTCTTATCGTGGTGGCGGTGATCGGTTTGGTAGTGATCCTCAATTATAACGGTTTGGTCGTTTCCGAAAAAAACGTCGATGAAGCTGAGGCGCAAATCGCCACGGTTTGTCAGCGTCGTTTGGACCTGCTGCCCAACCTTATCGAGACGGTAAAGGGCTATGCCGCCCATGAGAAATCAACACTTGTGGCGGTGACTGAAGCACGCGCAAAGGCCCAAGGGGCCCTCAAAGCCATTCAGGCCAAAGGTTCTTCACAAGGCGCTATGGCGCAGGTAGCGGCGACTCAAGCCGGCCTGACAACCGCAATGCGCGGGATTTTTGCTCTCGTGGAGAATTATCCTGATTTACGCGCTGCTTCAAACTTTATGGCTTTGCAGGATCAATTCGAAGGAACGGAAAACCGCATTACGGTGGCACGGCAACGCTATAACAGCGCGGTACGTTATTACAATGCCAAGATCGAGACTTTCCCCGGCGTGGTGCTCGCTCCCATGTTCGGTTTCAGTGAAAAAGAGTATTATGAAGTGCCGGATCAGAAAGCTTATGAACCGGTTAAGGTGAAGTTTTAGAATTATTAAATAAGGAGGAAATCAAATGTTAAAACGCGTGTTATTTTCAACAGGATTAATAATATGTTTAGTCGTCCCGGCTGCTTTTAGTCAAAGTTGCCCGGGTAAGAACCGGGGGATGGTTTGTCGATAATGGTGACCGGGGAAGCAGAGGGAAAGCCGGATACCGTTTATATTGAATTGTCCGCGGAGGCAACGGCAGGAAATTCCGCGGATGCCCTCGCTCAGTGTAGACAGAAGGCGGACGCGGCTGTAGAGACAATTAAGGCTTTATCTATAGCGAATGCTGAGGTTCTTAGAGACATGTATTCTTTTTCATCACTTGCCCAGACATCTCCTTATGGCATGTCTCAGCCTATGTCCGTGCCGTTAGGAACAAAGGTTTCACAAATCATTCGGGTAAAATTAAAAATGGCGGAACAAAACAGTCCTGAAGTTTTAGCAACAAAGATTTTGTGGGTGTTGGATGCGGCAAATAAAGCAGGCGTAGGATTCAAACAACCTGATTCATTGCAGGCCCAAATGAGTGGCGAAGGGGCTTCCAGGCCGGTATTTTATGTTCTTGAAGACGCCACACAACTTCAGAAGCAAGCTATTAAAAATGGTATAGCCCGGGCAAAGGAGGTCAAAGCTTCATTGACAGGATCAGGGGTTAAGGCGGGAAAGCTTTTAGGTGTCACATATTATTTGAAGGGAAAAGACAGGGTATACTATTATGGCGATCAAACAGACAAGGTTGATGTCCTTAATAGAAATGCCGTGTCCTCGACTTCACCTGAGAAGGTTAAGGTTCAGTGCGTTTTGACGAATAATTATGAGGTTGGGGAAGGACAGTAAACAGAAGAGGGCAGATACAAAGGGTTAAACAATATTTTTGCTTAAAATAGTTATTTCATAGTAAAAGATCGAGAGACGTGTGCAGCGCAATATTAAGAAGAAAGAATACGGAGAGAATGGATATGAAAAGAAGCTTTATAACTTCAGTTGTTTTAACCTTGGCAGTTGGGGCAATGTCCGGCTTAAACTCCCCCTTTAATGATGTGCTGCGGGCTCAGGAAGCAGGGCTTCTCACCGGGGAGGAGATCAAATTTTTGGCGGCAAGGCGTCCCGCCAGAACCAATCAGCTTTTTGACTACGCCAATGTTCTGGATGACGCTGCGGATTACACCTTGAAATATCTGCAAGGCTTGAAAGAAGATTATGGTATTGAGGCGTTGATCGTGAGCATGCCTACTTTAAGCAATCGCTACACGGTAGAAGAATTCGCCGTTGAAATCTTCAGCAATTGGGACATCGGCCGCGCAAACGGCGGGCGGGGCCTTTTATTATTACTCATCAATGATACCAAGGAAATCAAACTTGAGGTCGCCAGTGAATTGGAAGGTGTTTACACCGACGCCTTCAGTGGGTATGTAGAGGACAAACAATTAAAGGCTTACTATTTGTCAGGACAGCTCGGTACGGGGATATTGGCGGTGATGGAGGAAATGGAAAAGCGCGCGCGTTTAAGGCTTCAAGAAAATTTTACAACAGCGGATGTAGCTTATTTAGACCAAGCCTTTCTTTCACAAGGCGCCGGGGCTACCCGCGAGCTGCATCGTTACCAGGAAGAACCGGTGAGTGAGGTCAGCGCAAAATACCCGGCAGGCGCAACAGCCGATGAGGCCTGGCAGACGATCATCAGGAGTTACAAGGAAAAGGCTAGGGATCCCAACCTGGGCGTTTATACAGAGATGACAAAGCTGGCTTATCAGGACTACACCAATCTTCCGGACTCGCATTATGTTGAAGAATATAATAAATACGCCGATAAAGAATATGAAATTTTTGAAAAAGGCGATTACGCGGTTGTGTTTTTCGGCAAAAAAGACGGCTGGGAAAACGCGCCGTTTTTATTATGCCGGACAGACGCGGGATGGCAATTTGATATTGTACATCAACGTAAATATATACGTATGGGCCGCAATCCTAAATGGGGTATAGAGCGGGCGATGTATCCACATATTGATTTACTATGGCGATGCCCTTATTTTCACGGACAGGATATTCCTTTACTTCCAGAAGACCGCTATTATAAATCACAGGATGTGCAGTTGGGCGCGGACATTCGGCGTCTAACCGAGAGGGTCAAGAATAACCCGCATGACGCAGAAGGGCTGATCGAGCTTGGGCGTCTGGCAACTATTACGTCTCACAGCCGGAGCCGTATACAATGGCTCAATAAGGCGAAGGCCTTAAACCCCCGGGATCCGCACCCTTATAAATATCTGGCCATTTCCCATGTAGATATGTTCTATCAATATGAAAAGGCCATTGCGGAAATAAAAGAATACATCAAGCTCGTACCTGATGATGTTTTCGGGCATAATTATTTAGGTTATTTATATCTTCAGGTCAAAGATTATGACAAGGCGGTTAAGTCATTGGACAAGGCGGTAAAATTACAGCCGGATAATTGCTATGCCTATTGCAAATTAGCCCGCACATACGCCGCTCTGTATAAAAAAATATTGCCGGTCAATCCAAAGCGTTTTGTTTATTTAAAGAAAGTGACGGAGATGTTGCAAAAGGCGGAAACCACGCCGACGAAAAATGCGCTGCGGGTTCATTGGTTGAAGAATTGGTTAAAAGGGAGGGGGTTGGAATGAAGCCAATATTGATCTTATGGTTATGGACGGGGCTGGCTCTTTACGGCACGCTTTGTATTATATTATTCCGCGTTTATATCCGCAAACGTTCAACAGAGATTGTCCGAAGATTTGACGATACGATCATTTTGTCGTCGGTGGTAGGCGCGAATTTCCTCGGCATTGAATCAAAAGGGCCCTGGCAGATGCGAGGCAACGGTGTCCTGGTTCTCACATCTAAGGAGTTGTATTTTGAAATGTGGGTGCCCAAACGGATCATCAAACTGCCCTTGTCAGCCGTCAAAGAAGTTGCCTCCGCCTTCACGCACGCGGGCAAATCTAAAGGCGTGCCGCTTTTGAAAGTGCGGTTTCAAGATGATGATGTCGAGGACGTCGTGGCCTGGTTGGTCGATGATGTGGCACATTGGAAGCGTGTTTTAGAGGATGTTATCAATATCCGTTTTGTAGAGACAAGGATACATCCCATGTTGAAATGGCATCTGTGCTGATAAAGAATTTTCAGGCTTAGGAGAAAGGTAATGATGGATATTAAATTAAGCAAAAAAAAGGGGATACTTTCTAAATGGGGATGTGTCCCGATGAGAATATTTCCCGATGATTTAAAAAGGAGACGCCTGAGATGAGATTAGCGCTAGATTATAAGATCGTTTTATTAATGGCATTTATTTTATTACCCACAACAAAAACACTTTTAGCCTCAGACGTTATTATGTCTCACGTGACAGATGAGGTAGATGTTTATTTGAAAGAAGGGCAGGTGAATGAGAATTGGGATGATTATGTTATCAAAGGCTTTAAGGCATATGCCAATAGTGATTTTGATAATGCGCGCCTAAATTTGCAGAAGGCCTATGATGCAGGTTGTCGCGACGGTTTCGTGTTATTCAGGCTAACGATTAGCTATGCCGTGCAAGACATGTGTCAACAAGCCATAAAGTATGGAAAAGAAGCCATCCCGTATTATCGGGAACAATATCCAAAAAAGTTTAAAGATAGCAGTTTGTTTCAAGTGATAGGGGATTGCAGCAACGGCAATGAAGCCATTGAATATTATAGACAAGGACTGGAAAACAATCCGAATGATGTCAGTGCGAGATTAAATAGGGCTCATGAACTTGTTCAATTGAATAGAATTGATGCTGCACAAAAAGAGTTTTTGGCTATTATCGAAGGGGGCCGAGTTAGTTCTTATGGATTTGGTGTGGCTTATAACGGTCTTGGGCGCATCGCAAAAGGTAGGGGAAATTATAGGCAAGCTATTAAATATTATCAAAAGGCATATGAATTAAGGGATGGCGGCGTGGATGCCTGGGGTATCGCGCTGTCCTATGAGGGTTTGAAAGATTATAAAAGCGCAAGATATTATTGGAATAAGGCGGCAGATGCTTATGGGCACAATGATGAATGGGGGCGCCAGGCATTACAACGGGCGCGACAGTTAGAGGGATACTAAAATACGGAGTCCTATATATTAACTCCTGATCATGGATGTATAGGATGGCTGAAAAGGTGTTTAATGATAAAGGGAATTTATCAGAAAGGATAGAGCGATGAACGCAATGATTATTATTATGGGAGTTGGGATATTTGTAGTGCTTTTATGGCTGCTTGTGTTTAGTCTTGCAAGAAAAATGCAAAAGCAGAGATCGCAAGAGTTCATGCGAAAATTTAAAGGGCAAAAGGTATTGGGGGCCTCATCCAATGCCGATTTTTTTGGCTAGGAATCGGTTGGGTTGGCCCAAGTCCGGGGGAATGGCGTTCTGGTGCTGACAAAAAAAGAGCTTTATTTTGAGATGTGGATGCCCAAAAAGATATTACACATTTCGATACGGGCTATTAAGGAAGTAACGATAACAAAATGGCATTTAAAGAAGTCCAAAGGACGGCCGATGTTAAAGGTGATTTTTGAGAATGAAAAAAAGGCTGAGGATGCCGTCGCCTGGTTATTGCGTGATGTTGAGCACTGGAAAAGCGGGTTGGAGGCGTTGATCAAGGCAACATAAATAAGGAGAAAAGATGGGGCTCATTCACTGGTTTAAGTCAAAGATGTTTGGCGGCGAAATACTGAGAACAATTGGTGTGGTAAATGGAGAAGGTCAAGCGTTTGTCAAAGGGGAGCTTAAGGTGCACGTTATAAAAGACAATAGAACTATTGCCAATAAAGTTGCTTTAGAGATGGTGACGAAATGTGCACTAAGTTATCAAATAATGCCAATGACCTTATCAATAAACGAGGCCAGAAAGTTAATAGATTTATTGAATAGTGCTTGCAGTTAAATAATGGTGTATGCGGAGGTGTAATGATGAAATGGCTGCGAATGATGTTGATGGTGAGTGTGATGTTTGTTTCGAGCGGAGCCAATCTTTTTGCGCAAACCGGAAAAGTCACTTATGAAGAATTAAAAGCAAAATACGTTCCCCAGCGAAGTCCCTACGCCACGGTTCGCCTTGAGTTGGACATGTTAAAGCAGGGGATGTATTGTTATGACCTGCCGATGTTTGATGCGGACTGGCGCAAACGGGGCAAAAAGATCCAGTATTCTTCCCGATATAAACATACCGCTCAGAAATTTAATGTTCCCTATAAAGTTTATAAAGAAGTCAATAAGGCGATCGTATATTATCCGAACAACAAAAGCGAAGGGCCGGATTTTTTATACCGGGCTCAAAGAGGTTGGGTGTTAGACCGGACAGCGGTATGGGATTATATTCATTATAATACCTCCAATTCAGGATGGTTTGTCTATGAGGGGAATTATCCTTATTTAAGGATGCTCAAAAAAATCTTTCCCATGGAGCGCATTCTATTAAGCGGTGGGCAATGGGCGTATAAGATAAAAGGATAAACTATATAAATTTAGGAGAATAAAATGGCTGAAAGAAAGTTTAAACAAAAGTTTACCCCAATCTGTATTTCCTTATGCCTGTTAGTGTTATTAGCAGGAAAGTCTTTTGGCGCGAATATCCCTGTAAAACGTCCATCCCATGACAAATATTGTTTTGATTATACAGAAACCCTACCGTCGAAGCTTGTTCATCGGATCAATATGGAAGGAGGAGGGCTTAATCGTAATTTGGATATGGATCTGGTTGTTGTTATCACCCCGACAATCGCGGATCGTTCAATAGAAGATGTGGCGGTTAAACTTTTTACAGGCTGGGAGATAGGAAAAAGCACGGCCGGGAAAAAGGGGCTTTTGATACTTATCGCCAAAAAGGAACAAAAGATCAAGATGGAAGTCGGTTACGATTTGGAAGGCGTCTTTACCGATGCGTATATAGGGCTGGTTGAGCGTGATATGCTAAAAGAGTTTCTGGAGCAGTCTGATTGGGACCGGGGATTTATGTCTACAATTGAAAACATGGTCGAGCGGATTTTCGGTAAGGGATATTATGAAGAAGTGCGGCATAAATCATCACCAAAAAAGGAAATTGGTTATTATTCACAAGGTGCCGGAGCTAAGACCACATTTGATCTGGGCGCGGCATTGCAGCGGCCGCAGCCTCAGACAACAAAAGAATTTAAGGAGTTCTACGGCGCCCAGCCGACCGTTGAGCGGGCTTTTGAATGTTATATCACCAAGAACAACCCGGACTATGAAATTGATCTGTTTACGGATGAATCCCGGCAGTTCTTTCGGAATTGGCGGACATCTTCCGGGCAGCGACGTGCGGAACGCGAAGCGGCTAATGGGAAACAATACATTATTAAGCAGAGAGGTAAGTACGCGGTTTTGATGGCCCCGTTTAATACGCCCATTAATGATTTTGTCCGACAGAACAATTGCCCGTATTATTTCCGGCGTGGAGAAAAGGGATGGCAGGTGGATATTAATGCCATGTCACGTTCGATCATTATGGGGCCGGTCTCCTGGCATTTTTTAACCAAGACTCATCCCTATATGTTTGCTTTTGAGGATTACTATTTGATGGGAAATCGGGCTTTCCCCAAGCAAGGGCAAAAGGCTTATATCGGATTGAACTATTCCTGGATGAAGAAGGCGGCAGAAGGTTTTTATGTTTTTACCGAGGGGGACAGTCCTGCAGAGAAGGCAGGTATTCAAGAAGATGATATTCTGCTTTTGATTGACGGGATGAAGATCACCACGATGTATCAGGATTGGGACATGATGATGCAGTATCTTCCGGGCGATGTGGTGACGCTTGAAATTCTTCGCAATGGAAGAAGGAAGTCAGTCCGGGTCAAGCTTGAGAAACCTAAATCCATTATGGAAGATGATGACTTTTATCGGCGAGAGGAAAGGGAGCCGTGGTGTGGCTTTTATTTCGGGTATTCCCAACCCTATGAACGGGATATTGAGGATGTTCAGCTGAGCGTCGTCGATGTGGTTGCGGGATCCCCGGCAGAGCGGGCAGGGTTCAAACCCGTTGATCTTATTTATAAAATTGAAGGGGTTGCCGAGAAACATATTGGGGTTGGGCAGTATGAACAAAAGCTCAAAACTGTCAGGCCCGGCGACACACTCAAGTTTCATGTCCTGCGCGATCTCAAAGAGCGGTTGGTATTAGAAGTTGTTGTGGGAGAATATCGTGTGGGGATGGGAGGGTATTGATAAATGAAATTTAAAAGAAAGAAAGCGGGTTGTGCCTTTGTTTCGTTATATTTGGTATTAGATGACTGAAACATAGCGCGTGCGCGATTTGGGAGAGAGGAGAAAGGTTATGAAAGATATGGAGAGAAAGAGAAAAACCGGGACACATCCCTTATTGGGATGTGTCCCGGTTTTGGCGGTGTGCATCGTCGTGACATTAATCGTCTGTTCAGGGGGGGCTGCCTTTGGCGCGTCAGCCAAGTCGATCGCCAAACGCCGGCCCAGTCACGAAAAGTGGTGTTTTGATTATGCCCGCGTACTTCCTGCCAATGTAGAAGAAGACATCAATGATGAAGGGCGTAGTATTCAGAAGGCCTTCGATGTGGATTTTGTTGTTGCCATTGTCCCTGATCTAGGCGGCCGGGATATTAACAGGTATGCTGTCGATATGTTTTCAAATTGGGAGATCGGCAAAAGCACGCAGGGCAAAAAAGGCATCCTTATTCTCATCGCCAAGAAAGAGCAAAGGACCAGGATTGAAGTCGGTTATGATCTGGAAGGTATTTATACTGATGCCTATGTCGGGCAGGTAGAGCGCGAGATTCTGAAAGAATTCTTGGAGCAAGCGGAATGGGGTGTTGGATTTTCAGCAACGATCGAAAATTTCGTCTTTCGGATTTACAATAAAGATATGAAAACAGAGGTCAAGAGTATCAAGGCCCCGGATAAAGATTTGGATTATTATTCCCAGGGCGCCGGGGCGCAGAATGTTTTTGATTACGGCGCGGCGTTAAAGAAGACGTTGCCTGAAGATTATCAAGAGATCAAACAATATTTCAGCGCCCAACCCACGCCGGATGCCGCCTTCCAGCGTTACATGGAACTTAAAGTGAAGATGGTCAAACATAATAATGATCTGACATTATTCACGGATCTATCCAATAAGTTCTGGAAAGGGTGGAAACATACATCAGGTCAATCACGAGCGGAGGCCGAGCATATCAGCGGCAAGCCGTATATCATTAAACAAAAGGAAGATCATGCGGTTGTCTTTTTCCCGGAAAGCGATCCGGAGAAACTGAAGAAAACCCCCATGTATTATCTATTCAAGGCTGATGAAGGGTGGCAGGTTGATATCAATACCATGACCCGCGGGATGCGATGTGTGGGCCCGGGTTGGTGGATGGTGACGGATACTTTTCATCCTTACAGCGCCATTATTTTGGAGGAATATAATTTGGTGGGCGGCTTTTTGACGCCGTGGAATGATTCAAAGGCATACGCGCATTTTTCTAATTTGGATTCCTATTTTTATGATAAGAATGAACCAGGGCATCATATTAATGTGTATCATGGATATGAAAATAAATCTCAACTAAAACGGGGCGATAGTATTTTATCTGTGAATGGAGAGAAGGTTCGTGATGTCAGTCATTTTTGGGGTTTCTTTAGAGGCACTCAAGCCGGTGCCAGTTTTGAAATGGAGTTGCTTCGAGATGGACGCAAAATGAAAGTCACCGAAACCTTGGGAGGGAGTCCGGATGGCTTTCGGCTTTATCGATCTTGTCTAAAGACACCGCGTCAGTGGATAGGCGTTTATATGGTTCAGGCTTTGGATAGTGAATGGCGGCATACTATGAAGCTTCGCGATCAGGGGAAATTCCGCTATTCCAGCCTGTGTTCTATCATTGATATTTATCCGGGAAGTCC
>JAGLNJ010000071.1 GCA_023139575.1 Candidatus Omnitrophota bacterium
AAAATGAAACCGGGCGAGACGATGAATCTGACGATTGTTAGGGATCTCAATAAAATTATGAACATCAAGGTAACTCCCGAAGAGACCATGCATCGGGGGTATTTTTAATTATGCGAAAATTTATTAATTCTATTTTAGTTTTACTGATGATTATGATTTGTTCCAATGTCTTCGCTATCGGGGGAGGTTGTTTGGAATGTGTTTTACGGTAGTTTATCAGAAAGGGGTTTATAGTGAATAAAAAGCTTTTGGCGTTGGTGGCCGTAATGGGGGCCTTGTTCACTTGTGGCGCTTGTTGGGTTTTTGCGTCGCCTATTGATGGGATTAAGGGCCGGATAGCAAATAAGGATATCGCCAAGATCAGTGTTCACTGGATGATCAATAACGGGGTAAGGGGATTTTGCAGCATTTTTGAATCGGATGATGAAGGGGATTTCAACGCGTTAAAGTATTCTGTTGATGATGTTACCCCGGTTGACACAAATTTGATGGCCAAGGTTACGAGTATCGGTTTGGCACATTCCGGCTTTATTTCCATTGAATATAAAGACCGCAGCCGGGATCAGGTTGACATCGGCTGCGGTTACGGATATTTTCCCGGAGGGTTGCGTACTGTTTCAAGCGCTTTCCGCTCCTGGGGATTAACCAAATGGCTTATGCGTGTCATTGACCGGAGTGCTGAACGGGCCAATATTGATACCAAAGGAGAATGCTTCATGGTTTTGGCCGGAGGGGCAAAAGATCAAGTTTTTCTTAAACTGATTGTTAAAAACAAAGATATCGTGAAAGGTCAAGATATCCCTGTGCGCATTGTGGTTGAGAATACGGATAGGGGACTATTCTATTTTTACAATCATTGCGCGGCCGCGGAAACCCTGGCATTCAAGATGAATGACCAGTGGGGCAGGCCGGGGTTTTCTTCGGTTGGTATCAAAGTGAAAGATAAGGGAACGCCGAATGAAAGTGATTTTGTCGCTCTAAAGCTTGGGGAAACGTATACGTGTGAGGTGCGGATTCCGGGAAAGAAATTTATGGCTGGGAATGCACGCTATTATGGGGAATATCTTCTGGATGTGACGTATGAAAATATGGCCAGCTTCGATGATTATTATTCCGGAGCTATTGCAGGTCTAGTAGGGCCAACAATTCATTTTGCTCAATCAGATCCGGTGGAAGTCAATCTTGTGCGTGATTGGGATGAATTTAAAGATCAGATGGCGTCTTTGCCGAAAAAGGCTGACAAAGAACGGGTCGGGGTTTTTCTGGGTCCGCCGGATAATAAGATTGCCGACTTCCGGGATGAGTCCGGCCAGCCGATATCCGATGCCTTCATGAGCCTTGATGAGTGGGTATATGAACAGCCGTTAGCTGACAAAGAAAGGAAAAGGGGCCGCGTCATAATTAAATTTAAAGATGACAGAATGTCAGGTATCAAAAGGGAAATGTTGGAATAAAGGAAATTTCGTGACAAGTGATAAGTGTTAAGGGGAAAAGGACGCATGATGAAAAGAATTGCCTTGGGGTTATTGATGGTTTTTTTTGTGCTTGAATGTCCAGTCTTCGCCAAGCGCGGGCCGGCGCCGGTGGTGGCCCCGGTCATGCAGGAGGGAATCCGTTACGAGGCTACGCATAATCAAATGGGGGTTGTGGAAGGGTTTGATGTGAAGACGGGTGAAAAGGTTTGGGAAAAGAAGGTGTATGAGATCACGATTGATCCCTCCCTCGAGCCGGATGTGCAGTGGGTGCTTATTAAGGAATTAAAGATCGAGCCATATAAAGGAAAAGGTGTTCTTGTTATTATTGATGAGAGAGGGCGGACATATCAGGTTGAGTTAGATGAATCGAAATTAAATGAGGTGAGGGATAAAGTTGAATTAGAATTTAATTATGAAATCGATTCTGAAGGAGGAAAGTATTTTTTAATCAATGATGAGTTGCCTTTCAGGCGTTTTTCAGATTTTAGAACTTGGATCGATACTGACAAGATTAAACGCCTTACTCTTGTGCCGGAACAAGAATTTCAATGGAAGGATTCCTTTCTTGAGGAGCGCAATCGCATGATTGAGATCGCACGCAAGAATAAATACGTTGTCAATTTTCAACTTGTCTGTCTGGAAAAATGCTCCTGCGATGAGGGCATGACTTCAACGGTTTACGATTATCAGGATAAGGATGTGATGGTCAAGACGTCAAAAGATCAGTATAAGCTTGGTGAAGAGGCGTCCTTCACGGTTTCCAATTCCGCGGATTTTGATAAATATTTTCAGGTGGCCGCGGTTGAGAAATGGGAAGACGGGCAGTGGAAAGAAATTGTCTGGAACGCTCCTTGTCACTGTGGTGGCCCTTGTGATTACGTCGGTTATGTTGAGTCGGATAAAGAGTTCACGCAGGCTTGGGATCAAACTTATTTTGATAAATCCGCATACACCTGTTCCAACGCGCCCTCTGGCCGCTACCGTTTTCATATTGCTGAATTATACGGATATATTGGCGATGGAGGCTGCGCGACCTACCATTCTTCTGTCTATTCCAATGAGTTTGAGATAAATTGATGAAAAGAAATTTGCTTTATATCGGGCTGATCCCGGCCCTTTTCGGTTGTTTCTTCGGCGAGAGGGAGGTTAGAGTTCGCAGTGTGGCTTTTTCTGAAACAATCATACTCCGATCCAGACAAGAAAATCCTCACCAAATAAAGATTCGGGGGGAGGGGCGAATTGAAGGAGTGGCCAGCATCACACTCATTTTAAATGGGGACGCTTATAAAACAGAAGAGCTGAATGGTGATGTGCATTTTGTTTGGATGGGGGATTGGTATGATAGCCAAGCGGTTGTTGAATATGATCATGGAAACGCAAAAAGTGGAAATCTTATTATCATTTATGATTTCTGAAATAAGTATTATTTCTTAAAACCGGGACGCATTCCTATAGGGTCACAAGGTTACACTGTCACAAAAAATGAAAACCTCTTTTTTTGTGTCATTGTGTCTATGTGGCTTTTTAATACATTTTTCCTTTGGCAGGCGGTTGAAAATATGTGATGATATTGGCAAGACGAACGGGCTTTAAACGAGGGGTGAAGAATGAAAAAGAAAAATAAGATCTTGGGGATAGCCATTATTGTCATGGGAGCGGTGTTATCCTTTATCAACATGGGTTCCGGTATAACCACTTATGCGGGTGGGATTTATTCTGATCTGGAAAGTTTTAATGTCGTCCTTGCGCCGAGATACAAGGGAAAATCAGATATTATGTACTTAAACGGCCCGCAGATTATCTCTGTTTGGCTGAAGATGCCCAACCGGAAAATTGAGAACAAAAACATCACGGTGTCAGTTTATTTGATGACAGATGACGGGGTAAGGTACACCACACATGAAAAAGGTTTTAATAGCGGGTATATACGCAACAGTGCCGGTGAAGGGCAGTATTATAAAATCGGTGATTATCGCCTTGATGAACCGATTAAAGGGTCTGTTCATTATGAAGTCTCGGGTTCGTGGACAACCTCCCAGCCGGCTGACTTAGTTGTCAGGCGGCAAGAGGCGTCGAAGGTTCCCTTTGAAAATAAGCTCGCGTTTCTAGGTGGGGCGTTCATTCTGGGCTCCGGTATATGGCTGTTGACTTATAAAAAAGGTGAGAACTAAAATGCTCGAAGGATTCATTGAAGGTTTAATTTCATTTAACTGGCTGTTCGGATTATTTATGTCACTCGCCAGTTGTATGGTTATCAAAATGATTATAGTCGATGAATATAAAAATGAAGTGAGCCAAACAGTCAACGCGGAAATATATCGGCGCATTATGGTGAGTATCGCAAGATGGGGCGAGAGAGAGGCTTTGGCCTTCTTGCTGTAATAACGGGGCTGATTGTTTTTTCTATTAAGTACTCCTCATTTTTAACCCAATTGCCGGAAATTAATATACTGCTTTTTATAAGAAATTTAATCGCTCCTGCTCTAATCATATTTGCGGGGTATTTATGTTATCAGAAAGCCTTTGTGAAAGCTATGGCCATGGCCATAAAGGAAATGGATAAGGTCTTTTCAGGAGCAATTTATCAATCATCAAAATGAAGAGGAGATGCATATGAAAAGAATCAGTATATTTCTTGTGACGCTATTCTTTTTTTTTAGCGGGGTAATTTTTGCCAGTACGGCGATCGAGTTGAAGAGTGGGCAAAAGGTTGAAGGCGAGCTGATCGAGGAAACGGCGGATTATATCCGGATGAATGTTGCGGGGGTCGAGTTGGCTTTTTATAAAGATGAGATAAAGGGCCGTGAAGAGAAAAAGCCTGTTCCAGAGGCTCCCATAAAGACAGAAGTCCAGGCTGTTGATCATAAAGCCGCGCCGGCCTTGTCCGTTAAAAAAGTTTATGCGGCTTATCAGGTGGCAGTTCAATCTTCAGATATTAAAGGGCTGCGGAAGTATGTTTTTTCACAAGCCATAGCTGAATTAGATGATGTGGAGAATGCTGCGATGGTTTTAAATTTGATGAAGAAGATGAGTCCTGAGAATGTGAAAATTATCGACGAGAAAGTTGACGGGGAAACAGCCACATTAACGGCTACTGCTGAAGGAATGTTCGGTTCCAGCAGAGGTGTGATTTCTTTTGTTAAGGAAGAAGGGGCTTGGAAATTGGTTAAGGAAAATTGGGAGGCTGGCCGATCAATTGAAACTAAAGCCGGTGAAAGTGAAAACCTCAAACCTCCGGTTGATATGACCGTCAATGATAACGCTGTTGGGGTTGCTGTTGATAACTTGCCTGTATCGACGAAGCAAATTATTCCTAAAACAACAGGGATGGTGATAGACGGGCAAGCCGGTGATTGGGCCGGAGTGACGGTCTTGATTGCGGATGGCGAGGGGGACGTGCGGGAGAGTTTTATGGGGGAGCCGGCATATGAATTTGATGTAACTGATGTGAAGATGGCTTTAGGGGAAAAGGATTTATATATTCTGATTAAATTCGCGCAA
>JAGLNJ010000072.1 GCA_023139575.1 Candidatus Omnitrophota bacterium
ATTCTAGATGAATCGGTGCACTAGGTAGGACGCAAATGTATGCTTGAGGTCGTGAAAAGTAAAATCTTTGATTCCTGCTTTCTTCACTGCATTTACAAAGCTTTTCCGAACGTCATTAAGCTTTCCCTCTTTATCGTTACAAAAAACATAAGGCTTTATCTATTAATAAGCCTTTTATTATCAGCTAGTTAAGACGCATTTGGCTATCTATGCTTTGCCATAATTTTTCTAATTCCTTTTTATCACGAAGGGTATCAATAGGCTTCCAAAAACCATCATGCCGGCAGGCATTGAGCTGATTATCACGCGCCAAATTTTCCAACGGTTCTTTCTCCCATAAAATTTGGTCGCTATCAATATAATCAAACACCTTCTGTTCACATACAAAAAAACCACCGTTGATCCAGGAACCATCTCCGGCCGGCTTCTCAACGAATGATTGAACGTCGTCACCATTTAAGGTCAATGACCCAAACCGTCCCATGGGCTGAACGGCCGTGATGGTGGCCAACCGTCCGCTTTTTTGATGTTCAGCAACCAGATTATCAATATCAATCGTGGACACACCATCCCCATAGGTCATCATAAATGTTTTATCATTTAAATATTCCCGAACGCGTTTTATGCGACCGCCTGTTAATGTATTGTCTCCGGTATCGACCATGGTGACCGTCCAGGGCTCGGCGTTTGAATGATGAAAAATTGTTTTATTCTCCTTGAAATCGATCGTTACATCCGATTGGTGGAGAAAATAATTCGCAAAGTATTCCTTGATCATATATCCTTTGTACCCCAGACAAATCACAAACTCCGTGTATCCATAATGGGCATAGATCTTCATAATATGCCAAAGGATCGGCTTGCCGCCAATTTCGATCATCGGCTTCGGTTTGACAACCGTTTCTTCGCTTAATCGCGAGCCATACCCGCCAGCGAGGATAACGACCTTCATATCATTTTTTTGCACACTCCTATTCATGGCAAAACTCATGTTATTCCCTCCCCCTTGTGGGTAGGGAAATTATTCATACTCATATCCCGATATCGACAGGGAATGCAGTGAATTTTGAAGGGTCAAAAAAATTATGTAAAGACCGCACTTGCTGCGCATCCGTTAACGCCTCTCGGCCTCTTCGCAAAACAGATTGTGCGGCATCAACCTTACCCTGGTTTAAATAAATCTGGATCAAATATCCCAAGGCTTGATAACTCGGTGCTAAAGCGGCGCCTTTTTCCAATAAAACAACCGCCTCATCCAATTTTCCGTTGAATAAATAATACCGCCCTAAACCTGTAAAAGACGGCGCATAAAAAGGGTACTCTATAACATTTCTTGCAAAATATTTTTTTGCCTCATCAAGGTCATTGATCAAACAAACTCCCAACATATGATGGGACTGCGGGCTCACAGCGCCTAAATCGACAGATTCTTTAAAGAATTTGCAGCCCCTTTTAACGTGATTATCCTGATATTCGGACAATCCGGCAAAATAATATCCTTTGGGATTATCGGGGAAACTGCGTATCATGCTGTATGCCATAGTCCGGTCATCGCGCCAAGACATGTTAAGAACCATTGTCGTAAAAAGGCAACTAGCGATATAAAGGATCGCAGCTCCCGCCCCCCAACCTCTTTTCCCCATCAACCAATGCAAAAAAACGGCAATAAGAACGCAATACCCGACAGACGGTAAATACATAAAACGATAAGCAAAAGGATTGGCAATCGGAACAATATTTGAAACCGGCAAAAAGGCTAAAACAAACCATAAAAGAAAAAATAAGGTCCTTCTATCCCTTTGTATGAAATACCAACAGCATATACAAAAGGAACTGATGACTAAAAAGGACGCCGTGAAATCGATATAAACGGGGCCTAATGTTCCCGGCCTATAAAGCGGCGGCAGTATTTTCACGGTAAAAGGCAACAAAATTGATTTGATATAGGCAGAAAAAATTGACAAGATCATAGCAAACTGATAAATACCAGAAGGCGCTTCAAGCCCCGCCGGTACCAATGTGCGGTTCGGGAAGACCACAAAATAAATATATAAATAAAATATCAAAATAGCGATGAACCCCGCATATTTCTTTATCGCATCCCTCCAGACAATGGCCCTTTGCTTGATAATCACATCGTAAGCCACAAGCATGAGAGGAAAAAAAACAGCTGATTCCTTTGTAAAAAGACTGAGAAGAAAAAATACATGGGCAAGCATGAACAGGACTCCCTTTTCTCTGTAAACATAACAGAGAAAAGCTGCCAAGACCCAAAAACAAGCCAAACTATCCGCCCGATACCCCATTGAACAGACGGGCTCATTCTTTAAGGGGTGAATACAAAAGATAATCGCCGCCATCAAGGCTGAATTTTTTGAATCAAGCAGGCGATAAACGAGAAACAGCACCCCAAGGGTGTTAAAAAGATGCAGCAGGAAATTTGTTAGATGATAGCCAAAGGGGTTCTTCTGCCACAAAAAATAATCCGGAAAATACGTCAAGGACAATACCGGCCTGTAGGCCACAGAACCGGAGCCCAAATCAACCCCTCGACGGTTAAGGATGGCGTCACTATTGGAAAGATAGCTGTTGTTAAAAAGCCGCCCGATATTCTCAACTGAATGGTAAAAGGAATTATTCAGGATTAAAAAGTGGTCATCGCCGACAAACCCGTTAGGCAGAGAATTAGCGAAAACCACAAGACATACCAAGGCGCAGATACAGACCATCCATGGTAAAGACAATGCAGACAGTTTGAATGAAGGAAAGGACATTAAATAAAATTAACTATTCTCGGTTATCCGATTAATAATCTTTAAATAATTCTCATTTACTTTGCAAAACCAAATAAATATCAAAGCCATCCCCAGCATCTTGAGGTGAGCGGGGTGGCTGTAACAAAATTCCATTGATCCCCATATAAGATCGGGCCGACCAAAGAACACAGGAAACGTAACAGGCAGGCATAAAGACAATAAAACGATAAAAAGCACTACTATACGGCCGATCCGAAAGACCACATTTACTTTACGCATTTCCTTCAGCCACCTCACCTGGCGATCAGTCAATACATTACTCATTTTATCCCTCCTTTGCGTCCTTTATTTTGCTATTCCCTTCCCTAACCCCTCCCACCAAGGGAGAGGAAATTTTCATATCATTAATCGATAAGCCCACAAATAAATAACTTCCGCATGATTATAAGCAGAATTAAAAAATGACATAAACTTGACACTCGAGAAATTAAAATCTAAAAGGATCGTCAATAAGGCGATATTGCATATATACGTTAAGGACATATAAAACAAATAATTTGCCTTAATTTGCCCGTTATCTTCATCAAAAATATCATACGCAATCATTGCGACATGCATAGAAAATGTGAAGCCGATAAAAAAGATAAAATAATTCTGTAGACCTTCGTAATGAAATACCGACATAACAATATAATGAATGAGCAGTAACAGCGTGGCGTAAACAGGAATGATCATCGGGATGATAGCCGCGGCTGTAGGTGAAAAACGAAAAATATCGCTGAATACACGCTGACCGAACTGAAATAAACCTTCTAAAGGGTAATAAAACAAATTCAGACCGCAATACGTTACAGCCCCCATCAGAAAGATATACCGTAATTCATTTAAGACCTGCATCTCAATGAATATCCCCTTGGTGACAGCAATGATAATAGGGGCTAACAATAAAACAAACACAAATTTTATGATGCTGAGGATCTTTCTCGGCATGAATACCCTCTCTTTATTTTCGGGTGATCTTTTCTAAACCGCCCATATACGGGCGCAGGACTTGTGGAATAATAATTTCCCCTTCGGCGGTTTGATAATTTTCCAGAATAGCTAGCATAGTGCGGGCTAAGGCCAAACCGGAACCGTTTAATGTGTGCACAAAGATAGGCTTTGGGGTGTTTTTTCCTTTAAACCGGATATTCGCCCGGCGCGCTTGAAAATCTTCAAAATTGGAGCAGCTGGACACCTCAAGCCATTTATCAAGCCCGATGGAACGCACTTCCAAATCATAACACTTGGCTGCCGCGAAACTCAAATCACCCGTTGCCAGCATCAAGACGCGGTAAGGAAGTTCCAGAAGCTGGAGGATTTTCTCGGCGTTCGCAACCAACTTTTCCAATTCCTCATACGAGTCCTTCGGCGCCACAAACTTCACCATCTCCACCTTATTAAACTGATGAACCCGGATCAACCCTTTAGTGTCTTTACCATAAGACCCGGCTTCGCGGCGAAAACAAGCAGTGTATGCGGTATAAAAAATGGGCAAGTCCTCCTCCTTTAAGACCTCATCGCGGTGAATATTGGTAATCGGCACCTCTGCTGTGGGAATAAGGTATAAATCATCATCTTTCAATTTATACATATCTTCCGCCATCTTCGGCAGCTGGCCTGTTCCGGTCATGCTGGCCGCATTGACTAAAAACGGCGGAAAGATTTCGCGATATCCATGCTCGCGGGTGTGAACATCCAACATAAAATTGAACAAGGCGCGCTCCATGCGGGCGCCTTCATTTTTATATAAAATAAAATTTGAGCCGCTTATTTTTGTCCCTCTTTTGAAATCAATAATGTCTAAACATTCCGCTAATTCAATATGTGTCTTGGGAGAAAAATCAACCTTTTTAACTTCCCCCCATGAACGAACCTCTTGATTTTTCTCAATACCGCCTACCGGCACCGATTCATGCGCAACATTCGGAATACCCACAAGGATGGCATATATCTCTTTTTTCAAATCTTTTAATTTCGGCTCAATCGCATCAATCTTTTTAGAGATGTCTTTCATGTCGGCGATCTTGTCCTTGGGATCCTTTTTCTGTTGAATGCACTTACTGATTTCATCGTTAGCTGCATTCTTCTTGGCCCGGAGCTCTTCAACCTTGGACAATAACTGACGCCTCTCTTGATCCAGGGCATTCAACCCGGACAAATCAATCTTGGTGTTTTTAGCCTGCAAGGCCTTTTCGAGGGCTTCCCCATTGTCTCTTATCCACTTGATATCTAACATATTAACTCCCTGATTTTGACTTTCAGCGTTGTGGCGAAAGATGTATTATGGCAGAGTTGCTTATTATATTCATATGAAAAGAACTATTTTGAATAATAGATTATAAGGGCTAGAGGTAGAATTTGTCAATCCTCTTGGTGGGAAATGCTTTGAGGCGGGATATGGTCATTCATCCAGAAAACGATGAGCGGAATGATCAAAGGGAAGAAGTGCAGAAAAAACCGTGGCAGGTCATAATACTTCCCCACTTCTTTTTCGAAAATATTAAAATTTATGGTAGTTACAAAAATTACCAGCCACATGCCAAAAAACATCAGGACAGTTATCAACAAATACATCGCCGCAGGCGATTGCGGCAGCCGCCTTTTTCCTGATAGTGTTAAAAGAAGCAAAACCCAAACACAACCCCAGTGCCAGGACTCAAAAAGATTTATCCGGTAATATTTCAAAACGACTGGCAGCCTCGCCAGATTCTCCCATTTGAGATCCAGGGTCAGGCGTCCTGTTTCGGTAAAAGATTGCCCGCTTTTAAAAGTAAAATAGATGAGGAAAACACCCAAAACGATGCCGACAAATGACAGAAAAAGACGCGACTTCTTCTGCCGCAACACATCTTTGGCAAAAAAAAGAATCAACAGGAAAAGAATGCTGTGGATAACAGGATATGCCATCGCTTCCAGCTTTGTGAAAGTGGCCATCCCCGAGAATATCGCCGCCAAATAAATGAATTCCCTCAACTGGCTCTTCTGCCAAAATAACAATAGAAAAACCGCCCCGCAATTGTAATAAAGCAGCGGAAAATCCCTTGTTGTATAAAAGGTGGATGTTAGCAGAAAATTAGACGATAACAGCAAAACAACGCCAACCGT
>JAGLNJ010000073.1 GCA_023139575.1 Candidatus Omnitrophota bacterium
AAAGTAAAAAGGAAATATCCCTTTCAACAAATACTCATCCCAAAACCCCAGAACCAAGGCACCCCAAGTCATACTTAACGGAACATGCAAAGGATACGTCGGCAAAGGAGCATGCGAAATATTCTGTAATCCCCGGTCATAAAAAAAGACCTTCGCCTTAAATGCTATCGTGGCAAAGGCGTCCCAGGCGCTGATTGGAAAATGCAGGGACTGCCAAAAAACAAAATAAATTTTATAAGCGATAAAACTGCATAAAATAACCATGCCGCCTACCCAGAGGAAACGATAGGTCAAGTCGCCTTTCTTCCTTACAGGAACAGGAAAGAATATTTCTTGGGGACGTGTACCAGCTTGTTTTCTACCCCCCCTTTTACAAGAAAACTCTTCCCTTCGGTTGTCACAACTTCTTGCGTTCTCAGGAAAGGAGTTTTCAGCAGTTTGAAAAGTTTTATACTTTCCTAAACTGTAAAAAACGAACAAAACACAAGACAAACCGAATAGCGGCAGCGCCACATTTCTCAACGAGAAGGGGACGCGTGCGATCCCCATGATGAGCATAAAATGAGACAATATCCCCCATCCTATGCCCCACGCCACGGCCAACCCCAAAAAAAGAGGCAAAGGATTTCTTCGGCAAAGACACAATACGCCTCCCACGCCCACCAATAAAGGCAGGATCAAGGCACATGTTAAGCCGAAATACTCATTCATCATGGATCAAATCCCTCCTCACCGCTAAATGACAGTATTTTTTATAAGTACCGATAATCTGATAATCCTGCGGAACATAGGCTTGCGCATTGGACACAAAATAAAGGATAATACAATCTTTGGGCTGGTCACGATTTATCCTGATATCAATATGCGGATAGAGAAAATACGAAACCATCCTTTGCGCGGTCATGGCATCATCGGGCGGCTCATCTTTAATATCGGTATAAAAATCAGCCGTATAAAAACCGGGGAATATGCTTTTGCAATATTGGGAAAATTTATAGTGGTCATCAAAAATATATTCAATTCCCTCTTCCTTAGTTTTATTTGCATGTCGCTCGCGCATATATTGAAAAAGACAAAACTGCTGGCTGGTCTGGAGTGTCAAGGTCAAAAAAGCCAAAATGAGACCCAATAAGGGTAAGGCTTGCTGCGGAGGGAGAATTTCGATCGAAAGGCCACATATCCTTTTGGCAAAACGTAAAAGATAATAAATGCCACCTGTAATAAGAGCAAGGATATATAAAAGAAGTATAATGCTGTACTCGCCTAACTTCCCCAAGGTCTGGTCGGTCTGGACAACATAGCAATAAAAGAACTGCCCTCCGAGATCAGTGGCCAGTTCATCCGGCCCAATGCCCAGTGTTAAGGACAGCAGTGTGAACAAAATACCCAAAGAAACAACAAAGACAAAAAACAAAACAATAATTTGCTGGAATAATAATCCTTGGGAAGGTTTTTGGGGATTTAATAACATGTTGCCTTAGGCCTTATTATTCTCACTTTGGTATTAGTGAAAAAATTCAGCCCCGGTCTAATTCCTTGCAGATCATTTCTACTTGCTTGCAGAGTGCCGCTCCGGTGATGGGTTTATTTAAATAGTATTCAGCGCCCACTTCATAACAATCCAATAAATTTTTTGACGAGACGCTCCCGGTAAGAAAAACCACCGGAATGTCTTTGGTGTAGTCATTGGCTTTAATTTTTTCACAAACTTCACTGCCCATCATGCCGGGCATATTGAAATCAAGCAATATCAGATCGGCTTTACTATTTTGCAAAAGTTTTAAACCAGAAGGACCGTCAGATGCGACAAGGGTGTTAAACCCCCGTTTTTGCAGTGTCCTCTTAATAAAATGACGTTCCCCTTCTCCATCATCAATGATCAAAATAGTTTTTTGAGCGGCATTCTTATTTTTTGTCTTCAAAAAATTAAATAGTCCCATAACTTCTCATCATTTTTATAAAATTAATAAATCAACTCGATTAGCATGCAAATAATATTTAACATTTTCTACACATCGATTATACCAAAATATTTTTAAATGGGAAGACTGAAAACTAATACGAAAACTAATACGAATAAGATTGGGCCCTTTGGAAATTTTTACTTGAGGGGTCATTCCGAGTGAGCCATTGGACGAATCAAAGGATCGCACTTGGAAACTATACAATCCTTTGACTCATTATCCCCCATTAGATTAGGGCTATTTTCCGGCGTTTATGAATAAAGGCGAGCCCGCCACCCAGAGCTAAATACCATATCGTAGCCATTTCCGGCACTTTGGGATTTGGCGGCCCCTGTTCGCCCTCCCCTCCTTCATTGATGGGAATTTCATTGATGAAATACCCTGCAGAATAACGCGCCCCATCAGCATTCTCAAGGTCTAAATGCTTAACAAAGGTGTCGCCATAACCTTCCGGGGATCTCACAAGCGATTGATCTTTTCCGCCTTCAGCCCCATAAGACACCGAATCAATCAGAATATTATCAATATCATACAGAAAAACGGTCTCATTGCTATTATTCAACCCTAATGAACCACTTGAGGAAAAAACCCAGTCCACGTTGATGCTATTGGGTGTGCCACCGCCGAAAACAACAAAAATTCCCTGCGGCTCTAATAACGTATCAGCCGCAAAAACATGGCGAGGCTTTAAGGCGTCATGCAAACTCCATCCCGATATATCTATCGTATTACTGTTTTGGTTGAAAATTTCAATCATCTCATCTTGAGTACTTGATGTCACCCCATCATTGTTGGCGTCCCCTTCGATCCCGGGTGGCGGGTCCGCCAAAATTTCATTAATGATTATAAATGCCTGTGCCTCTCCTTGTATACTTATGAGCAAACATACAAGGATTAAAAGGCTTGTTAAAAATATCTTACCTTTCATCTTTTACTCCTTTCAAAATTAAACATTCTGTTACCATTTTTATCCTTTATCTATAGTTCCCCTCCCACAAAAGCAGGAAAATTTTTGATACCGTCCTGTTATACTGTTTATTCCCTCCCCCTGCGGGAAGGGGGATCCTGGATTCCTATGACACCTGTAATTTCTTCCCAACATTTAGTCTACCCGTATATATACCGATCAATCAAAGGCATCCCCGTTTTGTCTGCGACCTTGCCATTACCATAAAACATTGCGCTGCTCCACTTATATTCTTTAGGCGTGCGCGCCGCCTCCACTAAAACCGGTGAAAAGTGAATAAATCTTATATAGCGAACCACTTCATGTTCTTTGTTTAGCAGAACGCTTTCAAATCGCCCTTGCCAAACACGACCCTTGTACCCAAAACGATGTTGGTATTTTTTGCTGAAGGAAAGCAAAATAGCCTGCATGACTTTTGATATATTATTTCTCTCATCCGCCTGCAATATTATGCTCACCGAATCATCCAAAACCACATAAGCAAACAAGAAAAATCCGAACCGCTCCTTAAATTTCGCGAGACTGTCAAAAAAAAGTCCCTTGGCCTGTTCACTAGATAGAATCCTCTTCCCCTTTTGGCATTGTGCTGTAACATAATACACCGCTCCGTTATAGTACACACGTCGACTTGCTATCACCTATAAAACCTCCCGCATGGATTAACAGTATGGAAATCACAAATAGCAAAAAACAAACAAATAGTAATTTTCAAAGCTCCAAACATATTCAAACAATTTTTATTTTGTTCTCTTGATTTATATTTGATGCTTGTTTATCGAGTATTTGATATTTGTTATTGTATTTTTACGAATATAATGGGGCGCTCACGATTTACCCCTAATCCCCAGACACCGTTAGGATAAGATTTCAGTCGTACCCCCACAACCGAACCCATCCTGTTTCAGGATACTGAACGCCCCATTATTTCTTCATTTCTTATTTGTTATTTCTTTTTAACTTCTTCTTTCTTAAAACACTTCCCGCAAGGCTTGTACCCTTTCTCAATCGCATCTTTGTCATCAATTAAAGTGACTTCACGGTTTTTGATAAATGAACAAGTCTTCTCGTGAAATTTCTTGCCGTTCTTCGTCACATATACATCCCGTGCGAAAGCCATTGAAGTCGTCCCCATCATCATCAGAGCTATTGCCCATACCATCATTCGTTTTAACATTACCTTCACCTCCTTTCCCTTTTTCGTATCATCAAATATTTTATCCCTCTTGTTGGAAATCCCTCCCCTAACCCCTCCCACAAGGGGAGGGGAATTGTTTGTGTCCCTTATCTTGTTATTCCCTCCCCCTTGTGGTGAGGGGGCATCCATTGACTAAATTGTTGATCCGTAAAACTATCCAAAAGCGCGGTTAATTCTTCAATACGCATTTTCTTCTCGATCGTTATCAATGGTTCTAGTTCAACCAGAACCAGCTCAACCTGTGTCTTCCGGCGCTCAAAATAAATCCGGGTTATCTGATCCAAAATATCTTCACGTAATTCCACCATCATCTTTGAACGCGAATCTATCGATGTCTGATCAGTGCTCCAGATCAAGTCGGCAAAGTCCCAGGACAAAGACGCGTCCCATCCAAAATTGTCATAAAAGGTCTTATCATCCGGACCCAGATAATGCTGCCCACCGCTGGAATAGCTTCCCCAGAGGCTGTCGGACACTGTTTTATTCTTATTCCCGTCCGCTCCGACAGTTAATTTGGGGAACCATGCCCGCCGGCCGGCCTTTCGCCGCCATTTGCTTATTTTTTCAGGATGGACTTCAGCATAATCAATCGCCCATTGTTGAACTTGATGAATCGTAGGTTCGTTTACAAATTTATTTTGCAGGGTTTCATAATCAATATCCTTAATGACAACCTTTTTTTGAGGCGCACTCATTGATTTCGTATTCGCCCTTACAAAAACACCTTTGTCTGTGGCCGCATAAATGTCACCATCCGCTCCGATATCCAGGCTCAATACAACACCTGTTTCCATGCCCTGATAAATGCGTGACCATTTATTATCTTCAAATTGATAAACACCTTGCCGCGTGCCAAGAAGAACCCTTGTCGCCCCCCCCGGATTGATATCGGCAACAATTGATGTAATATCATTTAAGGGAATATTATCCAGGGTAAGTTTCTGCCAATTCGCGCCTCTGTCAAGGCTCTGATTGACGCCATTATTTGTCGCCAACAAAACCCCCCCGGATCTTTTCACCACAAAAACATCTTTAATAACTTGCCTTGAATAAATGCCTTCATCTTCCGTGTCATATTCACTATCAATTTCATCCCGGGTTAAACCCGCGCTAAATACTTTTTTAATGTCATGGCTATTCTTGTTGATGCGATACAAAGATGCCGCCGTGTGGGCATAAAAATTTTCGTCATCAGCGGCCAGGCCATATACCGGTAACCGGCCCAGCTCTCCGGCAATACGCTGCCATGAATTATCTGACACCTGTTTCTTCAACAATCCCGTCGCCGTTGCTAATAAAATAAAGTCTTTATCCCGCACAACACTTATTGAGCGACGGTCATCCGCCTCACTGGCTTCATAAATCTTTTGCCAATGCGCTCCTTGATCCCGGCTTACGACGAGCCCGTTATCACCCGCCGCATAGAATTCATCATGATGCCCCCGCCATATATAGAGGAAGTTAATCTTTTTTTCACTCCCTCCGGAATAATAAATCTGCCTGTATGACCTCCCGCCATCATCGGAATGGTAAACGCCTTTGGATGTCGCGGAGAAAATAATTTGCCCGTTTTGGGGGTGCACAAGCACATCATTTACGGTGGATTCATTAATGCCGTAAGATTTTTTTTCCCAAACTGCGTTTGAAGGGGAAAAACCCAATGTCAACCCGCCAACCATGGCCAGCAAACACAAACTAACCCGCCTTCTCTTTAATACTTTATTTCTTGTTGTTACCCGCATTTCTCAAAAACCTTTCTATCACTAATAAAGCCATCGCTTTTTTAACCGCTGACTTTATTTTGGGGTTGTGTTTCTCCATGGTAGCGCGATAATCAGACATATATTCCAACATTGACTCTAAGCCCATAGCGCTTTTCATTTGTATAAGCAGGGTAAGAATGATATAAACTGCTACGGTTGATTCAGAGATATTTTTCATTTTGGAGGGGGATTTAGGGGGCATTTTTAAGCTATCATATTCAAACATTTCATCCATACCAAACGCTCCTCTCAGCTACAATAATGGAAGTGTAGCATTATTTTGATGTTTTGTCAACCTTATATTGTTTTTTTATCAATTTTACGCTTGTTTTAAATCCCTGAATAGTTGTAATTTACATAATTTATTGATGAATATCTTATTTTATGATATTACTTGTTGCTTTTTAGTAAAGTTGATTTGACATTTCGTCAAATTAAGGTTAAACTTGTTTATATAAACGTGCTACTCCGGTTCCGTAGGAGCAAATTATTTAGAAGCCATCGAGTCATTGAGTAAAAGATTTCTTAATGCGGGTAAAAATATCCCGTAAAGAGGCTAAAGAAAGCAGATACTGGCTAAAATTGAGCGAACCAAGATCAAAAAACATTAAAACTGAGACTATTTTGATTAATAAAACGACAGAATTGCTTAAAATTCTACGCGCTATTATTGAGAGATCAAAATAGTTACTTTTTCGATTTTTTTGTTCATTTGTGATTTGAAATTTATTTGTAATTTCTATATCTTTTGTTGTCACTATGATTTTTTCAATAATTACCAAGGAGTACCCCCATGCAAATTGGAAAACGAATCAAAGAATTACGCGAGACCCACAAAATCACATTAACCCGATTATCAAAAGACAGCGGCGTGCAAATCGCGACACTGAGCCGCATCGAAAACGGCAAGATGACGGGAACCCTTGAATCACACATGAATATTGCCCGGGCATTAGGAGTAGACATCACCCGGCTTTATCACGGCACCACCAAAGAACCGCCCCCTCCCGCCCCGACAACAGAAGAATCCTTGCTGGAGTCTTTCACCTACAATGAGAAATCATCTTATGAGATCCTGGCGAACAATATCTTAAGAAAAAAGATGATGCCGATCGTGCTGCGCATCGATCCCGGTGGGGCGACCAATCCGGAACAAAACAAAATCGGGTCCGAGAAATTCATTTTTGTATTGAGCGGCCAGGTAAAAGCGCGCGTCGCTGATCAAGAATTCAGTTTATCGAAAAACAAGACCCTGTATTTTGACGCCTCGCAAAAGCACCATTTTGAAAATGACGGGAAGGAAACGACAAAAGTGATAGTGGTAGTTACGCCTGTCGCGCTATAGCTCTTACACAGATGAACACAGACTAAAAATAACAAATACCAAACAAAAATATAAAAAAATGACAATGCAATACGATTAAAAAAATAGAACATTAATATACGCCAAACAGGTGAATAAATATGCCAACAACCTTATTAAAAGCATCCCGAACATTGAGAATGGGAAGCAAAGGTCTATTGGCGATTGCCTATAGTCATTATGTCTATTAATATTTCAACTACTACGGAGGGAAACATGTCTACAAGCAAGAAGGTATTAGTAATAGACGACGAAGAAGGAATCCGCGAATCACTGAAACTAATATTAGGCGAGCATTACGAGCTGATCTTAACCGACTCAGGTGAGCAAGGCCTTGACGTTCTGGCCAACGCGGACGATATCGGCCTGGTACTTTTGGATATAAAGATGCCGCAAGTAAGCGGACTGGATATTCTAAAACAGCTCAAGGAGCAGGACCCGAATATGAACGTCATCATGGTGACCGGATATAAATCCGTTGAAACCGCCGCCGAAGCGGTCAGCCTCGGCGCCTGCGGCTATATCGTCAAACCTTTCAAGTCGGATGAAATCCTTGAAAAGGTTAAAAAACATCTGAAATAAAAACGGAACGCCAGGAACTTAACTATGTTTTTCTTTAACCCTTACGCCATCCCACTAATACTGGTCAGCATGTTTACCTTGACTGCCGGTATTATAGTGCTCAAGGAAAATTTTCGTGCCCATTTGAACCGATCAATGTTTTATTGGTGTTTTTGTATAAGTGCCTGGACAATAAGCTATGCCATTGTTTTTTGTTCAAGTGATAAAAATATTGCCAATATTATGTCACGGGCCGCGTGTACCGCAGTCGTCTTTTTATTCTTTACGGGTGCTGATTGTCTCCTTGGATTCTTAAATCCTAAAAAATTTGAAAAATGTATTTTTAGCGGCTATTTAATCGGCATGATATTTTCAATTTTAATTTTCTCAACGGATTTACTTCTTTCCGGAACCCACCATTACTTTTTTGGTTTTTACGGCAAAGCAGGTCCTTACTATTTACCCACAATTTTATTTCTCCAACTATTTTTTATATATGCCGCATTTTCTCTATTTAGTGCGATCAAAAACAAACAACTCCAAGGACATAAATTAATTCAGGGGAAATATATTCTACTTGGTTTTTGCATCGCATTATTAGGGTGCATAGATTTTATTCCCAAATTCGGCATTGAAATTTATCCTTTTGGTTATATCTTCATGATTTTCTGGGCTCTAATCATGAGTTATACCATTTTAAAACATCAATTATTAAACTTCCAGATTGTTATAAAAAAGAGTCTTGTTTACTCCATTTTATTCGCCATTATATCTATCGCTTTTATTACGATAATTTTGCTTTCTGAAAAAATTTTTCAGATATTTGTGGGTTATAAATCAACTCTGATTTCTACGTTCGCCGCTATCTTCATTGCCATACTATTTCTCCCCTTAAAAAATTTGATACAAAGTTTCCTTGATAAATACTTCTTTAAAGGCTCGCCCATGGAGATTGCCCGGCAAAATGAGCTCTTAAGGCAAAAAATTACTCAAACCGACAAGCTCAAGGCCATCTCCACCCTCACCAGTGGTGTAGCCCATGAGATAAAGAATCCCTTAACGGCCATTAAGACCTTCGCGGAATATTTGCCGCAAAAGTGGGATGACCCGGACTTTCGCTTGAAATTTTCCCGTATTGTTAACCGTGAGGTTGACCGCATTGACGATCTCGTCCACCAATTGCTTGATTTTGCCAAACCCGCACCGCTCGCCCTTAAGGAGACGGATTTACAAAAATTCATCAACGACACCCTTGATTTCCTAAACAGCAAATTTATCAAACATCATATAAAAGTTGTAAAGAATTTGGATGCGGAAAGCCGCCAACTTATCAAACTCGACCCCAATCAATTCCGCCAGGCTCTTCTGAATATCCTGCTGAACGCGATTGATGTTATGGAGGATGGGGGAATACTTACGGTTCGTACCTTGTACAACGCACAAAGTACAACGTCCAATGCAAAACGCACAGCGTACGATGCACAAGGCGCAAAGTACGATGAACATAGTACTCAGTACGTATCAATCACCATCAGCGACACCGGCCCCGGCATCTCTGAAAACGACCTCAAGCATATATTCGATCCCTTCTTCAGCAAAAAAGACAAAGGTACCGGGCTAGGGCTCTCTATAACACAGGAGATCATCAAGAACCACGGCGGAAATATTTTCGTGGAAAGCACGATCGGGCAGGGCACGAGTTTTGTGATGAAACTTTTGTACAGCTAATAACAGTCCGCCCTTTGGGCGAGATCTTGTCCGCCTTTCAGGCGAGACGGACAAAGACACAACAACACATAAAAAGATCACCAGACACCAGATAAAAAATCCCAAAATTCAAATCAAAAAAAACAATGACCAAAATATCTGTTTGGATCTTTGTGATTTGTTTGATATTTGGATTTTGTTTTTCGTGATTTCTTAAATTTTCCCCATTTCATACAACTCCACCATGGCCTTGGCAGCCTTGGGGTGAAACTGAGAACCGATGTTACATTTAATTTCCTGAATGGCTTCTTCAGTCTTCATGCTTTTGCGGTAGGGGCGGTCAGTGGTCATGGCGTCATAGCTGTCAGCCACGCCGATGATCGCGGCAATGATGGGTATCTGATCCCCTTTCAGGCCATCCGGATAACCCTTACCATCATATCTTTCATGATGATACTTGACCGCGTCAAGACTATCCTTCAATTCTGAAAGTGGCTTTAGGATTTCCACCCCGCGCATGGGGTGCTTTTTGATAATGGCATATTCCTCGTCAGTCAGCGCTCCATTTTTGTTGAGGATCGCCTCAGGAACGCCGATCTTACCGACGTCATGCAGCATCCCCGCGACATAAAGGCTTTCATAAAAATCAGCGTTAAACTTTGCCGAGCCATTGGCCTCCATCTGCAGGGCGACCTGTTTGGCATAATCCGTCACCCCCTGGGTATGGCCCAGGGTATATTTATCCTTCGCCTCAATGGCCGCCCCCAAAACAATCGTCGTGCGAATAAAGAGGTCATGATTCTTCTCAGACTCATTTTTCATTCCTTCAAAAAGCTGGGCGTTGCGTATGGCCATGGCCACATCCGAGGCTAAAGCGGCAAAAAAATCCAACTCCTCTTGATCAAACATCGTTTCATCGCACTTACCACCCAGCATCAACACAGCAAGAAGCTCCCGATGATAATATGCCGGCATACAGGCCACCACACCGAACATGTCCATTTGGTCACCGATTTGATGCAGTAATTCTTTTATATGTTTACCGTTACCATCGGCAAAGACACTTTCCTGCCAAATCAACCTGGTCAGATCATGACTGAGGATCGCGCTACGGTTTGAAGTTAACGGCCGGAATTCTTTTTCAATGAATAATTTGATGATAGGATGTTTTTTATCAAAACGGATAAAGTTGGTGGGTATTTTTTGGCCGGATTCTCCACGTGAAATATTTAGAATGTAGGCATCCTTCGACGGATCATAAAGCAGCATGGCGGCGTGTTTGATACTAACCTTATGCACAATCATCCGTAGAATCAGCTTGATCAAGAGCTTGGGTTCATGAATCATGATCATGCTCCTGGAAGCCGATTCCAGCTCGCGCTTGTAATCAATTTTGTGTGCGGCTTTCATATTGAAAGTTTTACACCTTGCTTTCGCAGAGTATGACATCACAAAGGAACAGCACACATCAAACGCAATACAAAAATATTTAAACGGCAACACCACTCAACCTGTCACGATTTGCCGGAGTTTAAATATTTTTTAAGATAAATTTTCTAATTCTTTGAGAACTATTTTTTGCAGTTCGTCCAGTACCAGCGGCTTATGCACATAACCCAATATGCCTAAGCTTTCCGCTTCCCGTATTGTGCTGTCATCTTCTACACCAGTTACCATTATCACTTTCACATCACTGCCATTGTCACGCAGTTTCTTAAGAACATCCACTCCCGTTATATCTTCCATGCGGACATCCATCAGAATTAAATCAGGGGCCTCATTGGTGGCGATTTCAAATGCCTCTTCACCTCCGGAAGCCGTGAAAACATCTATGCCTCGTTTTTTGAAAAAGTTTTTGGCAAATTCCCGTATATCTATTTCATCATCTACGACTAGCAACTTGGACATAATAAAACCTTTTTAATATAATAATGATAAATATATAAATAGTGTAGTATAAATTACGTATTGAGGCAATGTAAATCTCTAAAAGCTTTTTTTCAGCCCGCAAGATCTGAAAAAGGTCACACGACACATGCCACAAGATTGACACAAATACCAAATAAACTCAAAACTTGCACATTTGTAATCTGAAATTTGTTCAAAATTTGTCTTTTGTTTTCTATCCTGTGATTTTTAAGTTATTGCCTCCAACTTAATATGCGCTACCGTACCTTCACCATACTTGGAGACGTAGTAAACCTTACCGCCATGATTTTCCTCGATCAGTTTCCGGATCACATAAAGGCCCAGGCCCGTTCCCTTTTTGCTTGAAACCTTAGTGGTGAAAAAGGGCGTAAAGAGCTTATTTTTGTCATCATCTTTAATACCGATACCGTTATCCGTAACCGTAATATCTATAAATTTTCCGCCCTCATATTTCGCGTTGACCTTAATAATCGACTTAAAGCCCTCCTCCTGCAGTTCCGCCCGGCGCTGCGCCATGGCATCAAAGGCGTTATCGATAAGATTAAAGAAAACCTCCTGCAATTGCGTGAAATTGCCTTTGATTTTAGGAATTTCATTGCCATATTCCCTGATAACGGTCATGGCCCCGGCCTTGATCTTGAATTGCGTCATCTCAATCGCGGCATCAATCAGCTTATCCAATTCGACTGCGGTAAAACCTTCTTCCCCTTTACGGGTATATTTTAAAAGCCCGCGCACGATCTCGCCGCCCTTGGTCACATTGTCCTGTATGCGCGTCAAGGCATGCTCCACATCCACAAAAACCTCTCTGAGCTCTTCCGACATGGGCAGATCCCTTTTGAGGCTGATCGTATCCAAAACATCGCCGGCAATAAAGCCCAAAGCATGCAGGCGATTATTGATCTGATGTGAAAGACCGTCGGCCATGGTACCGATCGTGGCCATTTTCTCCGCCTTAAACAGCTGTTCGTGCGTCTGCTTCATATCATCATAAAATAAGGCGTTCTCAATCGCCAATGCGGATTGATTAGCCAAGATGGTAAAGACATCCAGATCGTCATTAGTAAAAGGCTTGCGCGACACCTTTTCCCCTAACACGATCAATGACTGCAATTTATCCTCAATAAAACTGGGGATAACCAAGGATGCTTCAAGATCATGAAGCTCCTGCTCCAAATGCGCCAATGTCCGGTCGCCATAATCCTGGGTGCGCTGTTTGATCTCATCGTAAAGAATCGGATTGTGCCATTGGGAGAGATATTTGACCAAAAAAGACTTGCCATTAATAACCTGCTGAGGATGAAACCGCACTTGACGGCTGCGCGATGCCGCGTAAGAAAAATCTCCGGAATTCTTGTCATACAAATATATGATACTATGTTCCAAGCGTACCGTACGGGTCACGATATGCACGATCAAATTGACTAAACGGTTCAAATCCTTGATACGCCCCATACCAATGGAGGCCTGCCGCAATGTGGACTGATAACGCTTTTGCTCCTGAAACAAGGCATTTTCAGCACGTCTTTGGATGTATAGATAAATAAACGGCCCGGCTGTAGCAAGAACTGTTGAGGTGATCAAAGGCGCCAACCACCACTTGTCCCCGATGACTCTTTGCAATGATTCCTGCCAACCGAAGGCAAGAAAAAATGGAATGCCAAGAACTAGTGAATAGACGGCTATAAAAATGCTTGTACGGGTGATGGCTACAGTTATGTCCATCAAACGATATTTAACAATTGCATAGGCAAATATTCCGGTATAAATAGCAATAAAAATATTAAAAACTGGATAAAAATTTAAACCAAAAGTAGGTAAAAAATTCGATTCACCACCTATCCACCCTACTAAAGAACCAATAATAAAATACTTAAATTGATTCCGTTTGAATCCTGAAGAACTAAAATAAAGATAAGTTAACTTATAAAAAGTAAATAGCAACAAAAAACCATAATAAAATAAAAAGAAAAATAGAAATAATACACTTTTTCTGCCCCACCAATATGGCCAATAGAATTGATCAAAAACAAATCGCAATTCACCAATAAAGTCCTCTTTTAAAAAACAGATGCCAATGAACAAACTCGTTAAAATATAAACAAATCTAAGAAAATTCTTATTTTTTGATTCAATTAAGATATTAACAAAATGATAATAAAACACCGGTATTAAAATAATTCCGCAAGTACTAATTCGCCACCAATGAATGGCCTTTACCTTAGAAGAACATATTGAAATGTTGTAGCCACCTATTCCCCAAATAGCTACAGCTAAACAAAATAATAACCACACTCTTGAGAGACTTCGATTCTTACCCTTTATAAAGATTACTAATCCGATAACAACACTTGTGATAAAAATTAATAAAGATGAGATAGTAAAATAGTTCATAATTTTTATTGGTGTTCTAATAGAATACGGGCTGTTCTTTTCCCACTTATAGCAACTTCGCTAACCCCACCGTAACTATACCAAGATCCAGTGAAATACATTTTTTTGATTTTGTTACTAATAAATAAATGATTACGTTTTTTATTTTGCATACTAAGTTTCCTCCCCAAAATTGCCCCGCCCTCATTTAATGTATATTTCTGAAAAGTTTGTGGAGTTGCAAATACTTCCAGCATTATGTGATCATTAAGATCGGGGATGTATTTTTGCAATTTATTCTTCATAAAAGTACGCCATTCATCTTGATTGTGTTCCCAGTATTCTAAATTAAAAGAAGGGACTAAACAATGCATCTGAATAGTCCCATTATTAGTATGTTTTGAATTATGATCAGAAGGTGAAAAAATCAACGCCCCTGCACGAATGCTATGATGCGAATGAGCATTATTATTTATATTATTAGAATAATCCCAGACACAACTAGCATCATTTAAAATTTTATTAGCCTTTTGGTCTAAACCGATGTAAAGAGCAACTGCTGAAGGTGTTGGGGTAAAATCAATATTCTTTGCAATATCAGGTATTGTAATATTCATTAATTTGCTTAGTTGAAAAGGGTCAATATTAGCAACAAGATTTTCTGCCTCAAATACATTGTTTTTGTTAGTGAATACATATTTACTCGAGTTCTCGCAAATTTGTATCTTATTAACTTTTTCAGATAAGAGGAAAGATCCACCATGCATAATGATTTTCTCTTCAATCGCTTTGGTAAATTCTATAATACCTCCTTCTGGATAATATCCAGGATCAAATAAATACTCTCTCCAAAGCTCTATACCAATATAAGCGGGCACTTGATTCAAGCCTGAGCCCAAATTGCCTTCAACCAAAATCTTAAAAATTCTTTTAAGTTCACTATTCTTAAAATGTAAATCTAAAATCTGGCTGAACGAAATTCTTTTTGTTTTCATATATATTATATGCAGATCGTTCATAAGAATAAAGCTGAAGAAATTTTTTATACCTACAGATTCATCCTGAAATAGTTCTAAGAACTCACTAATAGTATCATTGTAATTTTGTCTAATATTTACTCTAGCCTCGTTAGTTATGATTGTATCTGTGGGATCAAAAGCATTAAACGAAACATCTGAAAGGATCTCTAATTCTCCTAATATCTCACCTAACAATCCATTACGCACCCCTCCTAAATAGTGAACTCCAGTATCAAAATAATAATCATTTCTTACAAAACCCGAACAATAACCCCCGACTGCATCACTTTGATCAATAATTAGGATTTTCTGACCTTTTTTAGCCAGATAACAACCGCAGATCATTCCTCCGATACCGGCACCAATTATGATAGTTTCATAAGTATCATTTTTCATGATTTTATGAGCTTATTTCAACAAAAAAAATTGCATTTGATGATGCTTTAATTATCTTAACTCTTTTTCCATTACAAATTCTACTTAAATACTTCTCCAAACGATTGGGGCATCTTAAAACAAGATTCCAATCAGAAAACCATTTTAAGTAAGTAAAATCTTTATAACTGTTAGTGCTGCAGCATGCAATTATTATTTTGCCATGATTTTTAATCTTTCGTAATAAATTATTAATAAAATTCTCGAAAATATTACCGAAAAAATAATCTACTAACCCAATACTATAAATTAAATCATACTTATCTCCATTATTTAAAATTAAGTCTTCTTTTTTGACTATATTCAGAATATTCTTTTTATGATATAAAAAATTCAAATTATTAGCATTAATTTTTGATAGATTTGTTTTTGCATAATTTAAAGCTCTATTGTCTTGATCAACTAATTCAAAAATTAATTTTTTGGAATATTTCTTTGAAGCGAATAATTCTTTAAGTTCTCTTGCTGATCCACACCCTAAATTCAGAATATTCAACTCTTTCTTATTTGAAGAAGTTATAAAAGAATCAATTAAATTCTTTATACATTCTTTTCGTTCAATCATGCTTTGAGCTACTGGATGAGTAAGTACATTTCTATCAAAATAAATACCTATTTTATTTTTTGACAAAATTTCCTGGTTATATATCATCTCAAACATGAAATAATCACCAGGGTACCCGAGCGGCTTCTCTAAAAATCTTTTTAGAATTTTTGATTTCTTTATGCAATCACACATTGCTCGCCTAAAGAGACTTCTGACTTTGATTATTTCATTTCTCGTCAATTCATTTTCTAATTTATTAGCCTTATCCATCATGAATCGCACCTTTTTATCCAACTCGCGACCACAACTTGAAGGATCTATGGGCAATCGTTTTCTGCTCAATGTACTCTCGCTCAAGAAAGATTTGAAATCATTTATTGAGTTAAAAAATAAAGCATGCTTTTCCTTAATTCTTCTCATAAAATCTACACCTTTGTTTTATTCTTGAGTTGAGCAAATTTTATTTGTTAAAAATCGCATAAGGGAGAAAAAGATTTTTACTCTTGATATTTCCAAAGGCTAGTGGAAAATTACTCACACTCCCCCAACCCCACACAAGCATTATTCCCCCCAAAGGCTGAGGCATTGTTCAGGGCGATATTCACTTCAACCTCCCGTGCGACATTAGGGACACAGTCAATGTCACATTGAGGGTCCTTTGTTTCCCAATTGATCGTAGGAGGAATTTTATTATGTTTTATGGCCAGGCAGCAATTGATAAGCTCCAAGGCTGATGCCGCCCCCATAGAATGCCCCAACATGGATTTAATCGAACTGATAGGAATCTCTTTGGATCTTCCCCCAAAGACATTCTTTATCGCTTGGCATTCCGCCTTATCGTTTTCCGGCGTTCCCGTACCATGCGCGCAGATATAATCCACCTTTTCCGGGGCAATATGACTATTTTTCAAAGACTGGGCAATGGCCTTGGCTATGCCGGAGACGGAAGGATGTGTCATATGTCCAGCATCACAAGAACAGCCACAACCTAAAATTTCCGCATATATGGGCGCCTTTCTCCTTAAGGCGCTTTGAAGCGACTCCAGAACCATGACCCCGGCGCCTTCGCCCAAGATCATCCCTTTTCGATCCTTATCAAACGGTCGGCACATATCAGGCGCCATGACTAATAAACGGTTAAAACCGGTAAAGGCTATATGTGACAACGAGTCCACGCCGCCGGCAAGCATCATCTGCGCGCGGCCCGCTTTTATAATGTCTGTGGCATAACCGACAGCATAATTCCCGGCAGCGCAGGCATTACCAAAAACCATCGTATGTTTATTCAAATTCAGCATAACGGCGACATTATCAGCAATAGATGAGGCCGGGTATTTCATCGCCGAAAGCCAATCTACAATATATCTCTCCCCTTCAAGATAACAATGCGCATCCAAATTTTCCATGACCTGAGGCTCGCCCATCGTTGTTCCCAGGCAAACGCCGACATTCCTTGACTTCAATTCCTGTAAGGTTAACTTGGCATCCTTCACCGCCATTTTGCTGACGGCAACCGCATACTGGGCTGTTCGCCCAATGCGGGCTATCTTTCTTTTCGGGATGAATTTATCAGCTTCAAAATTTCGTATTTCGCCGGCATAATGATTTTTATATTCTGATGTATCAAAAGCCGTTACTTTAGAAATCCCGGACGTGCCCTTGAGGAGATTTCTCCAGAACTCCTCCCAGCCGATGCCGAGGCTGCTGATGACGCCGAGGCCGGTGATGACGACTCTTTGATTGTCAGGGATTTTGATCATGCTTTATTATTCACCTTCACTAGTGTCCCAATATAACCCTTGATATTTCAATGGGTTATAGATTCGAGGTTTAAATTTATGTAATTTTTCCTAAAGTCTCGACGAAGATGAAAATAGTTAACTCTCAAAAATGTGTAGAAATTAGCCATCAAAAATCGTCAATTGAATTTCTTTTGTTATCGGCTCGAGTTCTTCAAAAGCTGTTAATAATTCGATCAAGGACACTTTTTCAAAAACCGTAATGCTCAGAACTTATAGGATTGCATAAAGGCTGTGTTGAATATTTAAACGTTTTTTGATAATCGCAACTAATACATAAACGGCAACCGCAATCCATATCTGAGTTTTAACAGCATTTTCAGAAGTTCCAAAGAACGATTTGATGCGTAAGTGTTGCTTAATCCATTTGAAAAATAATTCTACTTGCCAGCGGCATTTGTAAAGTTGCGCAATGATTAATGCCGGCAGCGAAAAATCGTTTGTTAAGAAAATCAAAAGCTTGCTGTGTTTGGCATCGAAGAATCCAATACGCCGGAGTTTTTCCGGATAATCTTTGAAAGAATTTGTTAATACAATTGTTTGGTCGAATCTTAGGCCTGTAGATGTGTAGACCTTGTGGGAATAAAGCCTGCGAAATTGGAGATTCGATTTTGCACGAATGATGAAAAAACAGCCGCAAAGCATCAAATAATAAAGTCGGGCAAAATCGAGATAACCGCGATCCATAATGTAACAGGCGCCTGGTTCTGCGACGAGAATATCGAGAATATTGACATCGTGTAAGAGAGCCTCGGTTATTTCGATAAATGTTGGGATATTGCCACGCAAATCCAGAAGGGTATGCAACTTGATTCCTGCTTTGTTTTTGCGAAACCGCGCCCACGGAAATACCGAAAGGCATAAGTCGATTGTGCTTGCGTCCAAAGCATAAGCAGTATTCGCCAAGTCTACGCCAAAGTCGTCGTTGAGATATAAATCTCTGGCTGAATGAATCAAGACTTGAGCAAAGTCCGCATAGATACGCCAATCTCTTTTGTTGTTGGCGTTTGATAAAGTGTTGCGGGAAACCTGAGTGCGAATGCCCATGTGATAAAGTTTGTTTTTTCTTGAACGCAAACAAATCTCGATATCTCTTAAACTTGAGCGATATGTAAGTTGAGCAAAACTCATGCAAAGAAATTGATCCAAACATGAGAAATTCTTTACTTTGTAATCGCCTCGATATCGCTGGACGCATTTTTGGAATTCGTACATCGGGAGAAATTCCATGACCTGAGCAAATACCATTTTTCCTGAATACATTAATCACTCCTTTTTGAAATTGTTCAAAAACGTGACTAAAGTATACTTGGTCGTTCAAGTCGAAAAATATTTTTTTTGTCGTTAACATAGTAATAATAATCAGTTACGTAATTTTAGAAACACAACGTTGGGACACTAGTGAAATAATATATATATTAAAAATGCC
>JAGLNJ010000074.1 GCA_023139575.1 Candidatus Omnitrophota bacterium
CTCATCGATACAGGTCAGGTAACAGTCAATGACAAAACTGTTAAAGCCCATTACAAAGTGCAAACAGGCGATACGGTGTGTGTTATTGATGATCAGATGCAGCCGCCGGAGGATAAAGTCTTTCCGGAAGATATCCCCTTGAATGTGTTTTTTGATGACAGGTATTTCATCGTTATCAACAAGCCCGTTGGTATGCTGATCCATCCCGTTCACGGTTGTGCTACAGGCACCTTGGTTAATGCTTTAATGTATCGCTTTAAGAATTTGTCAGATGTTCAACCGTCTTTCCGTCCGGGCATTGTGCATCGCTTGGATAGAGAAACGTCGGGGTTGATTATCGTGGCCAAAGATAACCAGACACATGTCCGGTTAGCCCGGCAATTCGAAAAGCGTCGGGTCAAGAAAAAATATGTTGCCTTAGTGAAAGGAACGGTTGAATTTGATGAGGGGATTATTGACGCGCCTTTAGATCGGCATCCGACTCAATTTGATAAAAAGTCAGTTGGTTTTGGTGAAGGAGCTAAAGAGGCCAGGACAATATATAAGGTATTGAAAAGATTCGGAAAAGAAGCCACTTTGGTCGCTTTGTATCCGCGCAGCGGCCGCACGCATCAGCTTCGTGTTCATATGACTTATTTGGGGCATCCCATATTGGGGGATGTAAAGTATGGACAAAACAATGCTTATCCCCGGATGGCCCTGCATGCCCAATCAATAGGTTTTCAACATCCGCATTCAAAGCATTTCCTGGAGTTTGCCACGCCCTTGCCGAAAAATTTTATAACCTCTCCAATCAGTTAGATTTATATTATTTTTTATTAAGAAGGGCTTTACTTGGCAGCCATTTATTTTATAATAGGGATAATGCAAATAATATATTTTCAAAAACCTCTTTCAAGGAGTGCTTTATGATGAATAATTCTGGCAAAGCCGTCACTATTTTTGTCGTGGTCAATGCCATTGTCCTGATATGTTTGGCTGGAATTACCTCTTATTTATACTATAATGAGCGGGAACAGCGTGAAAATGCTGAGTATAATTATGAGCAAATGAAGATTCTTGAAGAAGGGTTGCAAAAAGAGTGGAAGGAGTCAAAAAGGAAGATATCGTTGTACGAAGAGCAGCTTGAGGAGGCGGATAAGACGATTGAAGATAAAATGGGGGAGATTGAATTTGAACAAGGGTTGCGGGAAGAGTTGAAAAAGGAAAATTTAGAGTTGCGCGCCGACATTGAGAAAGAGACAAAGTCCAGGGAATATTTGCGCGCGCAGCTGAGTAAGGATCTTGCCGAGGCGGAACAGACCATTGCTGATTTGAAAAGCGACCTGAAAGCGATAGAAGCAGAAAAAGAAGAGTTGTTAAAAAACCGCGATCAATTGGAAACGGATTATGAAGATATTAAGCGAAAGTTAGGATCGCTAGACATTTCCGTTGAGGACCTGGACTTAACTGCCGGATCGGTGGGTGAAAAAAAAGATGAAAGTGTCGAGTTAAAAAAGATTGTTGTTAATTCTGAGGGCGAGAAGGAAGGGAAGGTCATCAGCGTAGATAAACAAACGAACTTTGTTATTACCAATCTGGGGTCAAGAGATAGCATCGATATTGGGGTGGTTTTGTCAGTTTATCGAGGAAATAAGTATTTAGGCGACGTTAAGGTAACGCGTGTATTGCCGGAAATGTCTGCAGCGGATTTCATTCCTCCGTTAAAAAGCAAAAGTGTTTTAAAGGACGATCAGGTCGTCGTTAAGGAGTAAATCCACATCCGCAAACTATCTATTTCTGTTAAGGTGACCATTCCCCATTATTTGCAGGAAGCCCTTTAATGATTCTAAAAGTAAAATCCACAGAAGCGTTAAAAGGTGAGGCATACTTGCCGCCTTCGAAATCGTATTCAATACGGGCTTTTATTATTGCCGCTTGTGGCGGCACGTCAAAAATAATTTGTCCTTCTGATTGCGATGATGCTCGGGTAGCAATGACCGTGGCGAGAAGCTTGGGAGCGAAAATCAAGAAGGTGGGAGATAATGATTGGTTTGTGCAGGCCGACAGTAGTGCCGTGCCGGCAAGAGTGATTAATGTCAAAGAGTCAGGGACGGTATTGCGTTTTCTTTTGCCGTTATTGGGGCTGCACAAACAAAAGGTTGTTGTTAAAGGTGAGGGGACGTTAAAGGGGAGACCCAATTATCATTTAACCAAAGTGCTGCGTGCCCATGGCGTAGACATTCATGGACATGGCCCTAAAGAGTCGGTGCCCCTTCGTGTTTCCGGCGGCAATTTTGATCCGGGCAATATTGTCATCGACGGGACTTTAAGTTCACAGTTTATTTCGGCATTGCTCATCGCTTGCCCGCGATTGGCAAATAATACAAAGATTTTTGTTGAAGGCAAAAAGATTGTATCAACTGATTATATTGCTATGACCCGGCAGGTCTTGAAATTATGCGGCATTAATATTATTAAAGTGAATGCAAGGCGCTATAATATTCCCGGCCGACAAAAATTTAAAGGTTTGCGCAGATTCCATGTGCCTTCCGATTATGGGTTAGCAGCATTCTTGATGGCTGCCGGGGCGTTACAAAAATCAAACATCACACTACGTGGCTGTTTTGATGATTCATTCATTCAGGCTGATGGTTGGATTTTTGCCTTTTTAAAAAGAATGGGCGTTAAGCTTCAAAAGACATCACGTTCCATTAAAATAAAGGGGCCTTTTCAGCTTAAAGGCGGGGATTTTTCTTTGCAGAGCTGCCCGGATCTCGTTCCTGTTATGGCGGTTTTGGGCCTCTTTGCCAAAGGGAAGACCCGATTATACAATATTCGTCATGCCCGGGCCAAAGAATCTGACCGCATTTCTGATCTCAGGAAAGAATTATTAAAAATCGGGGCCAAGGTCAAAGAGACGAAAAATGAACTGATTGTTTATCCTCAGGACAATTATAAAGAAAATGTGCTCATCAACCCCCATCATGACCATCGTTTGGCGATGGCTTTTTCTGTATTAGGAACCAAAATCGGTGTTGCTATTAAAGATATTGAATGTGTGAACAAGTCTTATCCTGGATTTGTGAAAGATTTCAGCCGTATTGGGGCGGTTGTAAAAAAACAACTTAAATAATTGAATTTATGCTTGATGAAAAAGATTTTAAATAGTAATATATCTTTATATATTTAATATTATTCTACTTTTGATATAAGGGAGCTCTCATGTTTCCAAGAATATTTAAGCAAATACGAAGAGCTATCAATTATCTCCTCGGGTTATTTTCCAATGATATGGGGATTGATCTTGGGACATGCACAACCTTGGTTTATGTTAAAGGAGAGGGGGTCGTGCTCTGCGAGCCTTCCGTTGTGGCTATTGAAAAAGACTCGAATCGAGTTGAAGCTGTTGGAGATGAGGCCAAGAAAATGCTTGGACGAACACCGGGTAATATTGTCGCTATCAGGCCGATGAAAGACGGTGTTATCTCTGATTTTGAAATTACCGAAGCCATGCTTAAATATTTTATTAAAAAAGTTCATAGCCGGAAAGTTCTTGTCCGACCGGCAATGGTCATCGCGATTCCGTCAGGCGTTACAGAGGTGGAAAAGCGGGCGGTTAAAGATTCTGCTGAGAGAGCGGGGGCTCGGTCTGTGGCTTTGATCGAAGAACCCAAAGCAGCTGCCGTAGGCGTTGGCCTGCCCGTAGAAGAAGCGGCCGGAAATATGATCATTGACGTCGGTGGCGGGACCACGGAGTTGGCCGTTATTTCATTAGGAGGTTTGGTTTATTCAAAGTCGATACGTATTGCCGGTGATGAAATGGATACAGCGATCATTGATTATTTACAAAAGACATACAATCTCCTCATTGGTGAGCGAACCGCTGAAGACATTAAGATTAGAATCGGTTCGGCTTATCCTTTGGAAGAAGAATTGACGATGGATGTCCGGGGACGCGACCTGATCGCGGGGTTGCCGAAAACAATTACCATAACTTCAGAGGAGATTCGCGAAGCGTTGCAGGGCCCAGTACAAGCCATTGTTGATGCTTCTAAAGAAACATTGGAAAACACTCCTCCGGAATTGGCTGCTGATCTTATTGATCGCGGCATTGTTATGGCTGGTGGCGGTGCACTCTTACGCAATTTAGATAAAAGAATCGCTGAGGAAACGGGGCTTCCGGTGCATATAGCCGATGATCCGCTGACCGCTGTTGTTTTGGGGACCGGTCAAACCCTGAATATGCCTGCGCGATTGAGACGGCGGCTCGTTGTTTCGACCAAATTAGATTTTTGAGTTTTTAAACTATTTCTATATATAAAGTCTTGACGTGTGTTTGAACGTAAGCCAAAAACTTTTATTTATTTCATCATCCTCTTAGGGGCCTTCCTTTTAATTTTTGTCCGCAACTCTTTTATCACATCTTTAAAATTTAAGATTACCGGAAGCGCGTCATTACCCATCAGAATCGTTTCATTTCCGTTTAAAGAGATGAAGAAGATTCTTTTTTATCATCGAACGTATGATGAATATATCCGTCTTAAAAGAGATAATAATGAATTGCGAAGCCGCATGGTTGGTTTTGATGAGCTTTTGCGTGAGAACACCAGGTTAGAAAAATTGTTCAATTTTAAACGCCAATCGATTTATTCTTCGGTGGCGTCGAATGTTATTGGCCGCGATCCGTCTAACTGGAACGCTACACTTATTGTGGATAAGGGTTCGGAGGATGGGATTGAAATCGGGATGCCGGTCATGAGTGCTGTCGGGATCGTCGGTAAGATCGCCGAAGTAAGTGCGGCAGGCGCCAAGGTGGTTTTGATCAGTGATCCAAGTTTCTCGGTGACGGCTTTAGCGCGGCGTTCGCGCGAAGTGGGCCTTGTCTCCGGAACGCTGCAGGGGATGTGCCGTATGAAGTATTTATCCGCGCAGGCGGATATCAAGGTGGGCGATGAGATCATCACTTCAAAATTAAGTTCCACTTTTCCTGAAGGACTGCTTATCGGAGAAGTGATTTCGGTTTATTCAGCCAAAGACAATCCCTCGGCGAGTTTTATTGTTAAACCAACTGTGTCCTTGTCTCAGATAGAAGAAGTTTTGATCATCCAAAAGAAATAAAATTCAATATGTCAGCATTAATCATTGCCATTTTCACGATTGTTTGTTTTATTATTGAAGCTGTATGGGTCGACGTCTTGGGTGTCCTGTTTAAACCGAATCTATTGATCATCCTCATTATTTTCTTTAATTTGTTCCGCGGGATTCGCTACGGCCTTATCACGGCTCTTTTTGCGGGTTTGCTAGCCGATAGTTTTAGCGTTAAACCCTTTGGTATAAATATTTTTTCTTTTGTGATCTGCGCTTATATGGCCACTGTCATCAAGATGTATGTTTATCAGGTTGGTTCCGTTGTTTCACGAGTCTTGATGGTTTTCTTTGTCACCCTGATTAATATTTTGGTTCTTTATTTTTTGAACGTTATGATATCGCCGATAGCGTTTTCCGAGGCATTTATGTGCGTGCTTATCCCCCAGACTGTAATGACAGTATTAATAGCCCCTTATGCATTTGAAAAGTTTAAACAATGCGCATTAAAATTATTCGCCTGATAATATTTCTTCTGCTTTTTATTGTCGCGGTTGACCTGATTTATATACAGGTCATCAAAGGGCCAATTTATTATAAACAGAGCGTTAACAATCGTATCCGTGTTATTCCTTTAGAGGCCCCTCGAGGCATCATTAAAGATCGTAATGGAGTTGTCCTTGCAGATAACCGTCTTTCCTTTAATGTGGCCATTATCCCGCAGGATATTAAGAAAAGAGATGAGTTGTTTGATTTCTTGAGTGAGGTTTTGAAAGAAGATAAGACGCGTATTTTGCGAAGATTTTGGCAGAAGAAGATTGCGCCTTTCGCGCCGGTGGTTGTTGCCGAGGATGTAGAAAAGAAAAAGGCCATGATTCTCGAGGAAAATAAATTCCGTTTTCCCGGTCTTTATATTCAAGAATCTTTTAAACGTCATTACCCTTTTAAGCAGAATATCAGCCATGTCTTGGGGTATGTTGGAAAGATAAACAGCTCCGAGATAGAACGTTTGAAAGATTACGGCTACACCCGTCAGAGTATTATTGGTAAGAGTGGTATTGAAGAATATTATGATAAATACTTGAAGGGCGATGAGGGCGGGCTGCAGATCGAGGTGAACAACAAAGGGCAACAGATGCAATTACTCAGTCTGCGTGAGCCGGTCAAAGGAGAAGATATTGTATTAACTATTGATTACAGGATGCAGGAACAGGCCTTTAAAGCTCTCGGCGAGAAAAAGGGGAGCATTATTATTATGGATCGTCAGACTGGCGAGATCCTGGCTATGGTCAGTAAGCCTTCTTTCGATCCGAATGTTTTTACCGATAGCAAGTTGAACAATATGCGGTCGCGGCTGTTTACCGATCCGGACTCTCCTTTGTTGAACCGGGCGATACAGGGTTTGTATCCTCCCGGATCGGTGTTTAAACTTATTTTATCCGTGGCAGGTTTAGCTACCAAAAAAATTACGGAGTATTCAACTTTTGTCTGTCCGGGATTCTACCGTCTGGGGAGTAGAAGGTTTCGTTGCTCCCATACGCATGGACAGCAGAATTTGTTTGAAGGGATCTCTCATTCTTGCAATGTGTACTTTTATAATGTGGGGCTTGAATTGGGTCCGGATCTCATTAATAAATATGCCCGCTTGTTCGGCTTAGGGAGTTTGACATTTATTGATTTGCCTGCTGAGGAAAAGGGGTTGATTCCCAGTCGGATGCAGCGGAAAATTAAATCCAACAGGGGATGGTATAAAGGGGATACGTTAAATTACTCGATTGGGCAAGGCGACATATTAATAACGCCTATACAAATAGTCCGTATGGTTGCGACAATTGCCCGCAAAGGCAATGAGGTCCAACCTCATCTTATTGATTCAATAGGGTCACAAAGAATGGTAAAACTTTCGGCGGTAAAGAATGTGCGTTTAAAAGAGGAAATATTTGACGTTGTTCAAACCGGCATGAGGTTGGCCGTAACGGATAGTTCCGGAACGGCCAGGCTGTTGAATCGAAACGGTTTGGTTATCGCCGGAAAAACAGGAACGGCCCAATCGTCTCCCAGCAAGCCTCATCATGCCTGGTTTGTGGGTTATAACAAGCAAGGGCAGACTAAAGTGGCATTTTGTATTTTTCTCGAACACGGTGGGTCTAGTTATAATGCTGTGGTTATTGCTAAGGATTTATTCCAAAAATTAAAAGACGAAAATGTTTTTTAAATAATATTTAAAAACAGGGCGGATATCAAATGCGTAAGAATTTAGGCCGCATAATTTGGATTTTCACCTTCCTGGTAGTTGCCGTCGGGTTGGTTGCCCTTTATAGCGCCTCGTATAATAACAGCCGTGTTTCCCAAAAGGTTTTCTATGATCAATTGGCCGGCGCTTTTATGGGTTTTCTATTTATGTTTTATTTAAGTCGGGTTGATTATCGGAAATTTTTTGATATGGCATACCTTCTTTATGGTCTTTCCGTGTTTTTATTGTTTTTAGTTCTTGTTTCTGGTCGGCATGCCTTAGGCGCGCAGCGTTGGTTCTCTATCGCGGGGGTGTCTTTTCAGCCTTCGGAAATAGCTAAATTGGCACTTATTGTTGCTTTAGGCCGATATTTCAGCCAGCGGCGCCCGCAGTTGTCTTTTTCGAATGAGGGGCCGGTCAAAATACTCTGGCTTGATTTGATTGTGCCGCTTATTATTACGGTTGTTCCGATGCTTTTGATTTTTAAACAGCCAGATCTGGGAACATCGTTGCTGTTTTTTTGGATTTTTATCATCATGCTTTTTGTCAGCGGTTTGGAGAATCGTTATTTTTTTGGGTTCTTAGCCCTGTGTACGAGTGTTGTCCCTTTTGCCTGGCACATTCTAAAGCCTTATCAAAAAGACCGCCTGCTTGTTTTTTTGAACCCGAATATTGACCCGCTCGGCGCCGGTTATACGATTATTCAATCAAAGATTGCGATTGGTTCGGGACAGATATTCGGTAAAGGATGGCTGTCCGGAACGCAAAATCAGTTGAATTTTCTCCCCGAGCGGCATACGGATTTTATTTTCTCGGT
>JAGLNJ010000075.1 GCA_023139575.1 Candidatus Omnitrophota bacterium
TATGACGACCGAAGGGTGGAGTTTTTTTGAAACGAGACCATCCTTTTACATAAGGCGCGAAATCCCTGTCTCAGCAAGAGGCGGGATTTATAAATGAAGGATTAAAAAATGCGGGCGAATTCATTAGAAAAATTTGCAGATACCATAGCGGCAATTTCCACGGCCTTAGGTCCGGGAGGTGTTGGGATTGTCCGCTTAAGCGGTGGACAATCTTTAAGTATTGCCGATAAAATCTTTGTTATTAAAAATGGCACACGTCCCTCGGAATGTAAAACATTCACGGTTCATTACGGGCATGTTCTTGACAGTCGTTTAAAAACAGCGGAGGATGACGGCATTGTTGACGAAGCTTTGTTGACGGTTATGCGCGAACCAAAGAGTTACACCTGTGAGGATATCGTTGAGATAAGTTGTCACGGAGGGTACGCGGCTCAACGGGCTATTCTTGAGCTTATGATCAATGAGGGCGCTCGTCTGGCTGAACCGGGGGAATTTACCAAAAGGGCTTTTTTGAAAGGGCGTATTGATTTGACGCAAGCGGAGGCGGTGTTGGATATTGTTCAGGCGAGGACAGAGGCTTTCTTGCGGGTTAGCACGCATCAATTAAAGGGTGATTTGACTCGTGAATTGGAAGATATTCGCGAGAAGTTGATGCATTCCTATTCGCAATTGGAGGCGATAGTAAATTTTCCTGAAGATGATGTTGAACAAAATAATAGTAAAACAATTCGGGCTGATATCGAAAAGGCCAATAAGCAAATTAAACAATTGTTGCTGTCAAGTGAGCAAGGGCGGATATTACGCGACGGGATTAAGGTTGTTATTTGCGGTAAAGTTAATGTCGGCAAATCGTCGTTATTAAATGTTCTATTGAAACATCCTCGCGCGATAGTTAGCGACATTGAAGGGACAACGCGTGATACGATAGAAGAGGCTGCTCAAGTACAGGGAATTCCCTTACAGCTTGTTGACACGGCCGGGATCCTTGAACCTCGGGATCATATAGAAGAGGAAGCCATAAAACGCAGTCATATGAATATCGAAAGTGCGGATGTTGTCCTTTTCCTGCTGGATACCAGCAGAGAGATCGCTAAAGAAGATGAGGAGCTTTTTGAGAGAATAAAATCCAAGTCTTTTTTGACCGTTCTTAATAAATGTGACCTTCCACATAAAATAGCTGCCGATGATGTCAAGGCGGCTTTTCCCGGCGGCAAAATTGTTTCTATTTCAGCATTACGAGGAGAGGGGATTAAGGATCTGGAAGAAAAAATTATTGCTCATGCGTTGCATGGACAAGCCATATCTTCTCAGGGTATTTTGATTAGCAACTTGCGGCATGTCCAGTCTCTAAGAAATGCACAGGCCGTGGCGCAAAGAATTATTGATGAATTCAATGAAAAGCTTTCTTTTGAATTTGTTGCCGAAGAGATCAAGCAGGCGATAAAAAATCTTGATGAAATCACCGGGCGCAACATCGACAGCGATCTCCTGGATCAGATTTTCTCTCAGTTTTGTATCGGGAAATAAAAAGGGGCTTTGCCCGGGGAGGGCTTATTCTTCTGTAGCTTTGAGGGCTTTCTTTTTATCAAGGCCTTGGGTTCGGTCAACGTACACTCTTTTGCCCAGCTTAGTAAACTTCCGCATCAACCGCTTGTCTTTCAATATGATTTTGATTTTGGGGTTTGTCATCAGATTCAAAATATTTTTATTTCTTATTTGTTCATAAAAATTTTTATCGTTCAGCAATGACTGGATTTTTGGGTCCAGAAAAAAGCTTTTGAATTCTTCTGATTGAGAAAGATAGTTCAGGTATGCCGGGTCGCGCAATATGTTCACTGTCAGATAAATTTTCTTAACAGGAGGCGCTTGGTTGATGACAAATTGGTTGACGAGATGGTAGGTATTTGAATTCTTGATATCGTTTTGCGCTTTTCCCGAACCAAACAGGTTGTTAGGCAATAAGGTGATGGTCACCATAATTATGACACAAAGGCCGCCTTCCCAAAAGACACTTAAGAAGCTGCCCAAGAACCGACTACCCAGGAAAACATAGTTGCGATGCTCTTTATCCACTGTTGATCGGCTGATATAGTGGATAATGGTAAAAATAATGGATAAGGCTATAGTTGTCAGAATGGTTGTTATTAATCCCCCCAACAAATTGTCAGATAGATCGTAAAAGAGGATGCCCGCCAGAGCTCCGAAAGCAAAGGAAAGGGGCCCGATCAAGGCTCGAAAAAGGCCTCTGCGCCAGCCACCCCAGAAAAACATGATGCATAGCCCCAAGATGATTAGATCGGTAATTGTTAACAACATTGACTCCTGAATTTATGGATGATAATTTCTTAAAATAGTATATACTATTTCTATAAGTTAAAGCAAATTTTATTATTACACGAATTTATATACAAGCTATTTTCGTCGGCTTCTTTTGGATCTAGGGGAATATGTTGGCGTTTTGTCTGTGAGGAGATGCCCGTCTTTCGCCGGCTTAGTAAATACTTGGTATGTTATAATGGGTATAAAGAGCAGGCCAAAACAAAAAATTAGAATAAAAGGGGTGTAGATCACCCATTTTAAAAAATTGGGGAGACGCATTTTTTTGATCCTGGATTCACGCTTTTTATGGGCATAATATTCATCCAAGGACATGGTCTGAAAGCCCTTTTTCCGGTATTTAGCCAAAAGTTCTTTTATGGGGTCAGACATAGAGATCCTCTTATGCGCTTATTTCACAAGCAGTTAGAAAATGGAAGCTTGCGGCAGAGTAAAAAAGCCAATAACAAGCTAATAAAAATTATATTTATTTTTTACTCTTAGTAAAGGTTTTTTTGAAAAGAGCCGGGGGAGATTTTAGAAAAAACAGAAAATTTATAATTTCTACAATTCTATTGATTATTTTTCTATTCGAGATAAAATAAAAACAGTAGAGAAGATTCCTATTAATCTAATCTTACTAAAGTTGTAAACTGTGCCAAAAAAATCGAACGAAAGAAAAAACGCCAGACATAAATGTTATGTGCCTGTAGATTCTAAAGAAGGCAGCGCCTTTGAGAGCATACTGACTCTTGATATTTCACGGGCGGGAATGGGGTTATTATCCAGCCGTGAGATTCCTGTCGATGAAAAAATTGCTGTAGAACTTGATCTTGACTCTGAGCGCGAGCCAGTATTAGTTATGGGAAAAGTGGTTTGGGTTGAAAAACTTCCCGATTCGGAAAAGTTTCGTTTAGGCATGAAATTTACTGATGGATTATCGGATAATGCAACATCCCGTCTGAAGCAGCAATACCCAAAATGAATAAAGGCGGAAAAAACGATGAGCGCTAGATTGGATAACAGATTGTTTGAACGGTTTCATGCTCGTTTTCCGGTCAAGTATAAGCATTCCCGTCAAAATTTTGGAGAAGATGTTTTTTTGCGGGATGCCTCAGCGACAGGGGTGAAGCTGACGAGTAAAACGCGTCTTTTTCTGCATGACAGCATTTCCTTGGACATTCAACTTCCGGATGGGCAGTCGCCATTGACCCTTAACGGCCGTGTTGTATGGATAAAAAGCAAGTCTCCCAATTTGTGGGATGTCGGCATGGAATTTCATAAAGTGCGCTTTATGGACACACAGCGGATGTATAAATTCGTTAATACCGATTAAGCAAATAGTTGTACTTTACAAATAAATCTAATTCCTGAAAATGGGGTTAGATTTTTTTGGATATTCACTATAAATCACCGTAACCTCTGATTATGCAGTTAAGACATCCAATATTGTAAAATCGCAGGAAATACCAGTTATGCAATAATTTATCAGGTTTATTCCTGCGTAAAGTTTTTAACCTTTTGATAATAGTACAGTGCAGGATGAGCTAACTGCATAATCAGACCGCAACCTTTTGTGCTTTAACAGGATATCTTCCTAAACAAATTTTTGCTGAATATACCACCCTAACTCCTAGACAGGGTTTGCTGAAAAAGTCAGAATTAGCACAAACGTCGAAGACAAAATGCGTAAAATATCACTAAAATTAACGCGTAAGCGCAAGCTTTTTGACCAAAATGTTGAAAAAACCGTGCGCTTTTGAAACTAAAGATAGTTTGAAATCTTTTTTCAGCAGACCCTAGTGCACCGCTTCATCTAGAAT
>JAGLNJ010000076.1 GCA_023139575.1 Candidatus Omnitrophota bacterium
AGAACATATAATAAAGGCATTCCCCCGATAAAATATTTACCCCACATTAAAGTAGTTTTCCCCAATAAGAAGAATTATTTCCCCGAAGAAGGAAGAAAGTTATGCCGAGAAGGGCCAGAGTTGTATGTCACGGATTTGTATGATTTGCAAGTAATTGAAAAATATAAAATCAGCTAAAGCGTCTGCTGTTTTTTGTGGCCCCAGAAACGGAAAACATGGCCCCGGAAAACAGCAATCATTTTTGGAATAGTCCATCAATTATTCGATCGTTTTTTGCGGTACGTGCGTCTATCTCGTTGCTGAGCAGTATGGGATAAGATGCTTCATCGATTAGACGCTGCGAGGTATTTATATATCGATCATTGCCATTGTCATCCCTCCACTTCACATCATCCGTCAACAACATCACTCGGGTACCAATACCATTCACTTTCCTAACCAATGGGATAAAATCCTGGTCACCAGTAACAAGAACTAGGACATCAAATCGTTTGTGAACTGCCAGGTCGTAGGCCTCCAGTGCCAACCACACATCAATTCCCTTCTCTACAGGAGGGGTAACATTTTCATTCATCGGATAATAATGCGACACTATAGCCGCGTGCATCAGCAACTGGTCAAGAAAGCGATCTGGCTCGAGAGAATTTGCGTTTTTTGCAGCTGTAAGCGAAAAACGACCACGGAAGAAATGGGCTTCCACAATTTGACAAAATACGACATCAATCTGTTCTTTTTCTGCGATTTTATGGCGAACAAATTCATGTAGCCCTGTGAAAGTGAGATTGCTTTGACGCTTATGTTGATATTTATAGTAACTGCTCAACTTCGAATAAAACGTGCCATCATAGAAAACAGAAATGCGAATGATACCAGAATCTTGATTCATTTTTTATGACCTCCTTTTGTTGGTTTGCTAACGAAAAAATCAGCTGCCCTGACCAAGCGAAGTGCGGGAAGGGTCAGCTGGATTGATTTGATATATGCCCCCTGTTTTTCTCCCAAATTGCAATTATTTCACCAATGAGTGGAGCATGCTTTTGCTTAATTTGAACAAGGCTCCCTATTCCTGCAATCTCTATATATTGTTTGTATGGTCTTATTGCCATAACACTCTTCCAATATATTTTTATTTCGTGAAAAGTGCTTTTAGTGATTATTCCTTCCTCATTAATTTCATATTCTAATTCACTTGGAAATGGCTTACCATTCAGAGACTCTATAATCATTTTTTTTATTTTCTTACGATAGCCTGGACCGTAACTATAAATTAAATAGCTTCCATATAGCAATGTAAAAACAATGCTTTTAAAAATCGTTCTTTGAATTTCATAGTTAGACAGATATGCCATGAAAAACCACGTCACAGGGATCAATAAGAAACTCATTAATACTTTTTTATAGGAAGATTTCCGCAACCACCATAATCTAATTTGGCAATCTATAGCTTCTTCAATTGAGGTTTTATATTTTATTTTCATATATCGCTTGAGCTCACCCGCCAGATTTACCGCCTGAAAAGCGGCGTTAAATCTGGCGGGTGTGGAGCGATTTGATAATATAAAGACCTCCTTTGAGGGGATTTTCAGGCTTGATACTTCTGTTAAAAAGTATCATCCTACTGTTTGAGATCCTGTCCTGGTGGGACGGATAAGTTAACCCTTTTATCAAAGGAGGCCCAGGATGAACTTCTATCAACCTGATAAGCAATTTTACTGTGGAGTTGATCTTCACGCAAGAACAATTTACATTTGCATAATTGATCAGAAGAAGAAGGTATTAATGCATAAACAGCTAAAAAATCGTGATACTGAATTATTTCTAAGAATCCTTAAACCATATAAGGATAATATTGTCGTAGCAGCAGAGAGTTGTTTTGCATGGTATTGGCTTGCGGATCTTTGTGCTGATCAGCATATTGAATTCATCCTGGGGCATGCGCTTTATATGAAAGCTATTCATGGTGGTAAGTCAAAGAATGATCGCATTGATTCATATAAGATTGCATTATTAGCAAGTAATGGACTGTTTCCGCTGGCTTATGTTTATCCTAAAAGAAAAACGTTCATTGCGAGATTTACTTCGTCGAAGATTAACTTTTGTGCGTACCAGAGCTGACTTATTAACGCATATACAATTAACAAATTATCAGGTCAATAATCCTACTTTAGGAAGAATATCCAAATCAAAAAGAAAACGAGACGACGTTGTAGAAACATTTGAAGATAAGACGATACGGGCATCGGTAGAAATTGATAACAACATAATTGCTCATTATGACAAAGTCATAAGCAAACTTGAATGGTATTTAATAAAGAATGCGCAAGAAACTAGTTATAAGGAATTTTCAATTTTGCAGACAATTCGAGGTGTCGGCGAGATTATTGCATTAACAATACTATACGAGGTTGATGACATAAACAGATTTGAAACAGTGCAAGACTTTGCGTCGTATTGCAGATTAGTTAAATGCGTACATGAGTCTGCCGGAAAGAAATATGCTTCAAAAGGATCAAAGATTGGTAATGTACACCTTAAATATATATTCTCAGAAGCAGCAGTGTATGTAGTTAAATTTAATCCGGAAAGTAACTGCTCATACTTAAAATAAAT